>JAICMC010000073.1 GCA_025929465.1 Nostocoides sp. | reverse complement strand
GCCGCCCCCCCCACCGCCCCCCCCGCGGCGCCCCCCCCGGCGGGCCTGCCGCGGGCGCCGGCGGGCGTGGCGCCGGCGCCGGCGGGTGTGGCGGGGGCGAGACGGGGGGTGGCGCGGGCGAAGGGAGGGCGTGGCGCCGGCGAAGCGGGTTGGGGGTTTGGGGCCGATGAGGGGTGCGCGTGGTCAGGGCTGGGGGAGCAGGAACAGGCCGTCCTTGACGGCGTCGCGCAGGAAGCCGACGACCGCGGCTCGTACGCCGTCCTCGCCGGCATCGAGGAGCGCGGCGATGGCGGTCGCGGCCTGTCCCGCCGTGAGGTCACCGTCGGCCACCGAGGCGTAGGCGGCAGTCACCGTGTCGAGCCGGATGGTTCGCCGCAGGCCGCCGCCCTGGTGCAGCCGGATCACGGCGGGGTCGACGGCGCCGGGCCGGCCGTGCCGTTCCTCGGTGACGTCGTCGGCGAGCACCCAGCGCTGGGCCAGGACGTCGGCGTCGGAGTGCTCGGCCAGCCAGGTCCGGGCGGCGAGGCCGGCCTCGACGGCGCCGCCCATGGGCAGGGCAACCGGGCCGCGGGCGTCGACGAGGTCCACGAACGGCTCGCGGTCCCTCTCGGGCCGCTGCAAGGTGATGACCCCGAAGCCGACCGAACCCACGCCGCGCGAGGCGAAGTCGTCCAGCCACGCGGCATACATCCCGGCGAACTCGGCCGTCGCGCTGTGGTGCCCGCTGTCGCGGGCCCAGACCTCGGCATACTCGGCCGGGTCCTGCACCTCGCGCTGGACGACCCACGCGTCGAGGCCGGTCGTGCAGACCCACGCGGAGACGCGGGTGCGCCAGTCGGCGCCCTCGGGGATCTCCCAGTTGCCGAGGAACTGGGCGACCCCGCCGGGCTCGAGGATCGCTCCGACACCTCGCACGAGGTCGGCGACCACGTCGTCGCCCGCCCGCCCGCCGTCGCGGTACTCGAAGAGCGGTACGGCGCCGGTGCGCGGGGTGATGACGAAGGGCGGGTTGCTCACCACGAGCGAGAACTGCTGTCCCGCAACGGGATCCAACATCGAGCCCTCGACGAACGTCCAGTGTCGGGAGTCCAGTGCCGCGTTGAAGCGGGCGAACGCCAGGGCCCGGGGCGACACGTCGGTCACCGTGACCGATGCGGCGTGCTCACCGAGGTGGAGCGCCTGGACGCCGCAGCCGGTGCCGACGTCGAGTGCCGAGTCGAACGTCCGTCGCGGCGTCCAGGCCGCCAGGGTCGTCGACGCTCCGCCGATGCCGAGGACGTGGTCGGGGGACAGCGGCCGGCCGGTGGCGAGCTCGGACAGGTCGGAGGCGATCCACCACTGGTGACGCTCGTCGCCGTAGGGCCGCAGGTTGACCAGCGCCACCAGGCCGTCGCCCTCGTCGCGGACGAGCCCGAGGTCCCGCGCGCCGGTGACGCCGAGGGTCGGCAGGGCGCGGGCCACCTCACGCTGGTCGACCGGGTCGCCGAGCCCGAACAGCCGGATGAGGGTGGCCAGGGCGGTGTCCGCGGCGGCGGTCACCCGCTGGGCCGGGAGCCGTTGTTCGCGGTCGAGAGCCGCAGCGGCCAGCGGCCCGAGGAAGGCGTCGACCTCCTCCACCGTGTAGGGCGCCGCGGTCAGGTCGGCGCGCAGCGCGGCGATGAGGTCCGGGACGACGCGCGGGGTCGGCGTGGGCATGCCCGAGATCGTATGCCGTGCCCGCCCGAGGTCCTCCCGGTCGGCCCGGAGCCGGAGCCGGAGCCGGGGCCGCATCCGGACCCGGAGCCGCATCCGGAGCCGCATCCGGAGCCGCATCCGCTCCGCGTGGTGCGGAGCCGGCCCGGAGCCGGGGTCAGCAGGCGGGGGTCCTGACCCCGAGGAAAGTGGTTGCGAGTGAGTGCTCACTCATTTATCATTTCGGTTCGTGAGTCCCCGCGCCGCTGCCATGTCCATCGACGACCGACGAGCCTCGGTCATCGAGGCCGCCCTGCCGATCCTGCGGGAGTCAGGCGCGGCAGCCACGACCAAGGAGATCGCGACCGCGGCAGGGATCGCCGAGGGCACCCTGTTCCGGGTCTTCCCGACCAAGGACGCGCTCGTCCACGCCTGCGTGGCCAGCGCCTTCGACACCACGACCGCCCTGCACCGGCTCCGCCAGGTCGACCGCAGCCAGCCGCTGGAGGCACGCCTCACGGCCGCCGTCGAGGTGATGAAGAGCCACCTGGAGGGGTTCATCGGGCTGATGAGCGTCCTGCACACGACCGGGGCCGAGCTGCCGCGCCCTCCGGCCAAACGCGGCGTGCGACGCACCGACCCCGAGATCGACGCCGAGTTCGAGGCCATCATCGGGACCGACGCCGACCGGCTGCGCTACCCGGTCCAGCGAGTCGTCTCCTTCCTGTCCATGCTCACCCTGGCCAGTGCCCACCCGATGCTCCCGCACGACGGAGCGACGTCGGCCGACATCGTCGACCTGCTGCTCCACGGCGCACTCTCCCCCGAAAGCGAGACCGTCTGATGCTCCTGCGCCTGGTCCGAAGCCACCTGAACGCGTATGCCGGTGCGGTCGCCGCCATCGTCGTCCTCCAGCTCGTCGCCACCATCACGAGCCTGTACCTGCCCTCCCTCAACGGGCAGATCATCGACAACGGGGTGGTCACCGGGGACACCGGCTACATCCTCCAGCGCGGCGGCATCATGCTCGCCGTCTCGGTCGTCAACATCCTCGCGACCGTTGTCGTGGCCCGGAACGCGGCCGCCACCTCCTCGGGGGTCGGTCGCGACCTGCGGGCCGGGGTGTTCGCCCGGGTCGGGGGGTTCTCCACCCAGGAGCTGTCCCAGTTCGGCGCGCCGACCCTGATCTCCCGCAACACCAACGACGTCCAGCAGGTCCAGCAGGTCCTCAACATGGGGCTGATGTTCATGGTGTCCATCCCGATCATGATGGTCGGCGGCATCTTCATGGCCCTTCGCGAGGACGTCGGGCTGTCCTGGCTGGTCGCCATCGCCGTGCCGCTGCTCGGCGTCATCGTCGGCTCGATCGTGGTCCGGATGCTGCCCTGGTTCCGGCGGATGCAGGAGAGCATCGACACCGTCAACCGGGTGCTGCGCGAGCAGATCACCGGCATCCGGGTCGTCCGCGCCTTCGTCCGCGAGGACTTCGAGGAGCGGCGGTTCGACGACGCGAACACGACCTACACCGGGACCGCGCTGGCCGTCGGGAAGCTGTTCTCCCGGATCTTCCCGCTCGTCATGCTCGTCTTCAACGCCGCGTCCGTCTCCGTGCTCTGGTTCGGAGCACGCCGGGTGGACGCGGGGGAGATGCAGGTGGGCGCGCTCACCGCGTTCATGACCTACCTGAGCCAGATCCTCATGTCGGTCATGTTCGGCGTGATGATGTCGATGATGATCCCGCGGGCATCGGTCTCCGCCGGTCGGATCACCGAGGTGCTGGACACCGACTCCAGCGTCGTCGACACCACGGCCCCCCGCACCCTCCCGGACCAGCGGCTGGCCGTCGAGCTGGACGCTGTGGACTTCAACTACCCCGGTGCGGAACAGCCTGTCCTGCAAGGGATCTCGTTCACCGCCCGGCCCGGTCAGATGACCGCCGTCGTGGGCTCGACCGGCGCGGGCAAGACGACCCTGGTCAACCTCGTCCCACGGCTGTACGACGTGACGGGCGGCCACGTCCGGCTCGGTGGCACGGACATCCGCGACCTGGCCCTGGAGGACCTCTGGGCCCGGATCGGACTGGTGCCGCAGAAGCCGTTCCTGTTCTCCGGGACGGTGGCCAGCAACCTGCGCTACGGCGACGGCGAGGCCACCGACGCCCAGCTCTGGGAGGCCCTGCAGGTCGCCCAGGCCGAGGACTTCGTGCGGGCCATGCCCGGTGGCCTGGACGCACCGATCAGCCAGGGGGGCACCAACGTGTCCGGCGGCCAGCGCCAGCGCCTGGCCATCGCCCGCGCCCTGGTCCGCCGCCCGGAGGTGTACCTGTTCGACGACGCCTTCTCCGCCCTCGACGTCTCGACGGACGCACGGCTGCGGCGAGCCCTGCGGCCGTGGACCCGCGACGCGGTGGTCATCGTGGTCGCCCAGCGGGTGTCCACCATCATCGACGCCGACCAGATCGTCGTCCTGGAGGACGGCCGCGTGGTCGGGACGGGACGGCATACCGACCTGGTCGACTCCTGTCCCACGTATGCCGAGATCGTGGCCTCCCAGGCCGTGAGCGAGGAGGCCGCAGCATGAGCGACCGCATCCTGTCCGAGGAGGAGAAGGCCGCCCAGCAGCGCCGCGGCGCAGCGGGGGCTGCCCCCCGCGGCGGTCCGCCGATGATGCGGATGGGCGCGCCGACGGAGAAGGCCCAGCAGTTCGGGCCGTCGGCCACGCGGCTGCTCGGCCTGCTCCGCCGCGACCGCGCCCTCGTCGTGGGGGCGCTGATGTTCGCCGTGGTGGCCGTCTGCTTCAACGCCGTCGGCCCCAAGATCCTCGGTGGGGCCACCGACTACATCTTCTCCGGCTTCATCGGCAAGCGGCTTCCGGCGGGGGTGACCCTGGACCAGGCGGCGGCCGCCGCGCGGGCGAAGGGGGACGTCAACCAGGCCCAGATGCTCGCCAGCATGAAGCACGTCGTCCCCGGGCGCGGCGTCGACTTCACCGCCGTCAGCCACATCCTGATGCTCGTGCTCGCCCTGTATGCCGTCGCGAGCCTGCTCTCGTGGGCACAGGCCCGGATCATCGTCCAGGTCGTCAACAACGCCGTCTACGGGCTGCGCCGCGACGTCGAGGGCAAGCTGGCCCGGCTGCCGCTGCAGTACTTCGACACCCAGCCGCGCGGCGAGCTGTTGTCGCGCGTCACCAACGACATCGACAACATCTCCCAGAGCCTGCAGCAGACGCTGAGCCAGCTGGTCACCGCGCTGCTCACCGTCGTGGCGATGCTGTCGATGATGTTCTACGTGTCGCCGCTGCTGGCGATCATCGCGGTCGTGACCATCCCGGTGTCGATCGGGGTCACCAGGGTCATCGGCAAGCGCTCCCAGGTGCAGTTCGTCCAGCAGTGGAAGTCGACCGGCGAGCTCAACTCGATCGTCGAGGAGACCTTCACCGGCCACGGGCTGGTCAAGGTCTTCGGCCGCCAGGAGGAGGTCGGCCGGTCGTTCTCGGCCAAGAACGACCAGCTGCGCGACGCCAGCTTCGGCGCCCAGTTCATCTCCGGCCTGATCATGCCGATGATGATGTTCGTCGGGAACATCAACTACGTCCTCGTGGCCGTCATCGGCGGCTTCCGGGTCGCGTCGGGCTCGATGAGCATCGGCGACGTGCAGGCGTTCATCCAGTACTCCCGCCAGTTCACCCAGCCGCTCACCCAGGCCGCCTCGATGGCCAACCTGATGCAGAGTGGCGTGGCCTCGGCCGAGCGGGTCTTCGACGTCCTCGACGCCCCTGAGCAGGTACCCGACCCGGCCCATGCGACCGTCGTCGACGACCCGCACGGACGGGTCGCCTTCGAGGACGTGTCGTTCTCCTACACCCCTGACCGGCCGCTCATCGAGGATCTCAACCTGTGCGTGGAGCCGGGCCAGACGGTCGCCATCGTCGGGCCGACCGGCGCGGGCAAGACGACCCTCGTCAACCTCATCATGCGGTTCTACGAGCTGAGCTCGGGTCGGATCACCCTCGACGGGGTGGACATCACGACGATGACGCGGGACAACCTGCGCAGCGAGATCGGGATGGTCCTGCAGGACACCTGGCTGTTCGAGGGCACCATCCACGACAACATCGCCTACGGTCGGCCGGGCTCGACCGACGCCGAGGTGCGGGCGTCTGCCGAGGCCACCTACGTGGACCGGTTCGTCCACTCCCTCCCCGACGGCTACGACACGAAGCTGGACTCCGAGGCAGGCAACATCAGCGCCGGGGAGAAGCAGCTGCTCACCATCGCCCGCGCGTTCATCTCCGACCCGGCGCTGCTCATCCTCGACGAGGCCACCAGCTCGGTCGACACCCGGACCGAGCTGCTCGTCCAGCAGGCGATGGCGGCCCTGCGCACCGACCGGACCAGCTTCGTCATCGCCCACCGGCTGTCGACGATCCGCGACGCCGACCTCATCCTCGTCATGGAGGACGGCCGGATCGTGGAGCAGGGCAGCCACGCCGAGCTGCTCGCTGCCGGAGGGGCGTTCGCCAGGCTGTATGCCTCGCAGTTCAGTGGCGCTGCGACCGACGAGCCGGAGGGGGCGCTCGCCGGGGCCCGGTGACCGGCATACGAGACCGACCCGGACCCGAGCGCGAAGGCGCGCGTCGCCATCCGCGCGACCCTGCCTCAGGCGCTATGTTGATCGACGAGGGCCGGCGCCGGTCCTCGGAGAAGGAGGGCCCCGATGCCGACCGCTGTCCCCGCACTCGTCCCCAGCGCCACCCTCATCGACGCCAAGCCGGTGGACTACCTGATCCTGCTGGTGTACTTCGTCTTCGTCCTGGGGATCGGCTTCATCGCCCGTCGGTCCGTGTCGGACTCGATCGACTTCTTCCTCTCCGGCCGGTCGCTGCCGGCCTGGGTCACCGGCCTGGCGTTCATCTCGGCCAACCTGGGCGCCGTCGAGATCATGGGCATGTCCGCCAACGGCGCCCAGTACGGCCTGCCGACGGTCCACTACTTCTGGATCGGCGCGATCCCGGCCATGCTCTTCCTCGGCGTGGTCATGATGCCGTTCTACTACGGCTCCAAGGTCCGCTCGGTGCCCGAGTTCATGTTCCGGCGGTTCGGCACCGGTGCGCACCTGGTCAACTCACTGTCGTTCGCCCTGGCCCAGCTGCTCATCGCCGGGGTCAACCTGTTCCTTCTCGGCTCGATCGTGCACGCCCTGCTCGGCTGGCCGTTGTGGCTGGCGCTCATCCTGGCCGCCGCGATCGTGCTGTCCTACATCACCCTCGGCGGCCTGTCGGCGGCGATCTACAACGAGGTCCTCCAGTTCTTCGTCATCGTCGCCTCGCTCCTGCCGCTCACCCTCATCGGGCTGCACCGGATCGGCGGCTGGAGCGGGTTGCAGGACAAGATCGAGGCGGCCGCCAAGGCAGCGCCGGCCTCGGCCGGCGTCGCTCCGGCCAGCCAGCAGCTGCACTCCTGGCCCGGGCAGGCCCTCACCGGGTTCCACTCAGGGTTCCTGTCGGTCATCGGGATCGTCTTCGGGCTCGGCTTCGTGCTCTCCTTCGGCTACTGGACGACCAACTTCGTCGAGGTGCAGCGGGCGATGGCCTCCAACTCGATCTCGGCCGGCCGCAAGACCCCGATCATCGGGTCCTTCCCCAAGATGTTCGTGCCCTTCATCACCATCATCCCGGGCATGATCGCCGCCGTCCTGGTCACCGAGATCGGCCAGCTCAAGAACGGCGGACACCCGGCCGGTGGCGCCTCCGGCAAGGGCGTCGCGTTCAACGACTCGCTCCTGCTGCTCATGCGCGACGTGCTGCCCAACGGCCTGCTGGGCGTGGCGATCACCGGACTCCTCGCGGCCTTCATGGCCGGGATGGCCGCCAACATCTCGGCGTTCAACACGGTCTTCAGCTATGACCTCTGGCAGCGCTACATCCGCAAGGACAACAGCGACGACTACTACCTGCGGATCGGCCGGCTCGCGACCGTCGGCGCCACCGTGATCGCGATCTTCACCGCGGGGATCGCCAGCGGGTTCAGCAACATCATGAACTACCTGCAGACGCTGTTCGGCTTCTTCAACGCACCCCTCTTCGCGACGTTCATCCTGGGCATGTTCTGGAAGCGGATGACCGCCACCGCCGGATGGGTCGGACTCTCTGGCGGGACCATCGCGGCCGTCATCGTCGCCTTCCTCAGCAAGGACGCCTTCGGGTCGCTGTCGACCGGCGCCCTCCCGCTGTCCGGGCAGGGAGCCTCCTTCGTCGCGGCGTCGACGGCGTTCGTCGTCGATATCGCGCTGTCCATCGCCGTCTCCCTCGTCACCGCACCCAAACCGGACAAGGAGCTGGTCGGCCTGGTCTACTCGGTGACCCCCAAGGAGGCGCGCACCGACCCGCTCGAGCACACCTACCCGTGGTACCGCCGGACGGTCCCGCTGGCGGGCGTGGCCCTCGTCATGGTCGTCATCCTCAACACGCTCTTCTAAGGAGACCTCGTGGCCACCACCAGCCAACCGGCGAAGAAGCACACGGCCGGCGCCTTCGACATCCGCAACTTCAT
Source organism: Nostocoides sp. (assembly GCA_025929465.1). Classification (GTDB taxonomy): domain Bacteria; phylum Actinomycetota; class Actinomycetes; order Actinomycetales; family Dermatophilaceae; genus Nostocoides. The sequence continues at coordinate 4,679 of JAICMC010000073.1, read as the reverse complement.
CGGCGTGCTCCTGGGCATCTTCGGCGTGGTCCTCCTGTTCATGGGGCTGTTCGCCGACAAGGAGTACGCCAAGACCGGCAACATCAACGCCAACCTCTGGGCCGGCATCGTCCTGGTCGTCGTCTCGGCCGTCTTCATCACCTGGGCTCGGCTGCGGCCGATCATCGTGCCGGACGACGTCGAGGCGCCGGCGGTCGACCCCACCCGGCCGGGACCGACCAGGCACTGACGGAGGATGCCGCCGCGGTGAGCCCGACGCTCAGGGGCTGGACTCGGTGGCGGTGCAGGTCCCGGTGCTCGCCGGCAGCGAGGTGAGCCACTTGTGCACGCGGGCGTAGGTCGTGGGGTTGGTGGCCTTGGTCACCGGCTCGATGACGTGCCCGGTCAGGTTGACCCGGGTCGGGGTGTAGACCGCCTTCTCGCTCACCGCGCCGCCCGCGTCCCGGTCGATCGTCACCGTGGCGATCATCCCCTCCTGCGTCTCCGGGCGCAGGCCCTTGGCCTGGGAGGGCCCCTGGTTGGACAGGCTGTTGCCCATCCCGTAGAAGACGAACTTGTCGTCGATGGTCTGGCACGGCTGGACGACGTGGACGTGGGTGCCGAGGATGAGGTCGACGTAGGGGGAGGCCAGGAGCTTCTTGGCCATCGACGTCTGGTCCGTGGTCGGCGCCGAGATGTACTCCGCGCCCCAGTGGAAGCTGACCACGACGACGTCGGCGCCGGCCGCCTTGGCCGCCTTGGCGTCGGCGAGGATGCCCGAGGCCCCTCGGGCCGGCCACAGGGTCTGCTTCAGCCAGGGCGCGTCGTTGGGCAGCGCGGTGTTGGGGCCCCAGTTGTTCAGGACGGTGTAGCTGTACGCCAGGTGGGTCACCTTGACGCCCTTGACCGAGTAGCTGGCCACCGCCCGAGGCGCGTCGGGGTCGGCTGACGGCCCGGCATACCCCAGACCCGCGGCCTTGAACGCCGCCTGGGTCGAGCGCAGGCCCGACAGGCCCCCGTCGAACTCGTGGTTGGAGGCGAAGTCGCAGCCGTCGTACCCGGCACTCCGCAGTCCGTCGAGGATCTCGTGGGGGGTGTTGAAGACGAGGACGCCCGGTCTGGACAGCCCGGTGTCGCTCTGGGACACCGGGGTCTCCATGTGACACAGGGCCAGGTCGGCGGCGCTGAGGATCGGCTTGACCTCGGCGAACATCGGGGTGAAGTCGTATGCCGCTCCCTTGCCGGCCTTCTTGGCGTCGGCGGCCGCGTCGTTGCGGACCGGGACGTGGGTGAGGATGTCACCCGCGGCAGCGATGGTGATGCTGAACGGCTTGCCGCGGACGGTGCCGTCGGCGGCGGTCGTGGGGGAAGCGTGGGGCGCCTGGCTGGTCGTCGCCGCCGATCCCCGCGTGTTCGCCGTCGAGGCGACGGCCGGGCCGCCGGGCGTGCCCGTCCCCGACCCGAGCGAGCACGCCGCGAGGGCGGCGCAGGTCGCGGTGACGGCCAGGGCGGCGGGGCGGGGTCGGACAGGCATGGCTCCACCATAGGTTCGGCACCCTCGTCCGGGCCGCAGGGCACGCCCCCGGTCAGCCGGCCAGATCGGACTCGGCGACCACCCGCAGAGCCTGCGCGGCGATGGTGAGCGCAGGGTTCATGGCTGCCGACGAGGGGAAGAACGAGGCGTCGACGACCCACAGGTTGGCCAGCTCGTGGGCCTTGCACAGCCCGTCCAGGATGCTCGTGCGAGGGTCGGCTCCGGCCACGACGGTCCCGCACATGTGGCTGTTCATCGAGATGTCGAACGGCTGGGTGGCCACGACGTCATAGCCCGCCCGGCGCATGAGGCGCTTGGCCGCCCGGAGCAGGATCGCGTGCTGGCGACCGCCCCGGGGCCGCCGGGTCGTCCGGATCGCGCCGCGTGCGGTGAGGGTGACCCGGTTGTCGGGGTCGGGCAGGTCCTCGGCCATGACGAGCCACTCGACCGAGCGCTTGGCCACCTGGTCCAGGATCGGCAGCGGCACCCTGGTCGCCCAGCTCTTCATCATCACGCCCTGCACCTTGCCGAGCGTCTGCAGCGAGCCGAGCGGGTGGCCGTCGCCCCCGTCCTCGTACCAGTCGGTGACGGCGAGGGTCTTCTGGAACACGACGTCGTTGGGCCGGTCCAGGTCAACGCAGGCGATGTGCGCGTTGTTGTGCATCATGAAGTTCCGGCCGAGGACGCCGCTGGCGTTGCCCAGCCCGTCGCGGTGGCGGTCGTCGGCCGAGGCGAGCAGCAGGGCGGCTGAGTTCGCCGCCCCTGCTGCCACCACGAACCGCCCGCCGGTGACCCTCACCGCACCGTCCGGGCCGGTCGCGACGGCCGCGACGACGCGACGTCCGGTTCCGTCGGTCACCAGCCGCCGCACCGTCAGGCCGGTGGCGAGCCTGGCGTTGCCGGTCGCCAGCGCGGGGTCGATCGCGCACGTCTCGGCGTCGCTCTTGGCACCCACCCGACACGGGAAGCCGTCACAGGTCCCGCAACGGATGCACGCCCCGCCGTCGCGGAGGTCGACGCCCATCGCGGTCGACGACGGGTGCACGCCGGCGGCCCGCAGCCGGTCGGCGAGGTGCCGCACGTAGGGCTCGTGCGGGAGGGCGGCATACGGGAAGGGGGTGCTGCGCCACGGCTCGGTCGGGTCCTCCCCGGTGCTCCCGTGCACGGCATACACCTGCTCGGCCTGCCCGTAGTAGGGCTCGAGGTCGCCGTATCGGAACGGCCAGGCTCGCGAGACGCCCTCGAGGTGTCGCCGCTCCTCGAAGTCGGACTCGCGGAACCGGGGCAGCGAGGCGCCGTAGACCTTGGTGTTGCCCCCCACGACGTAGTGCACGCCCGGATGGAAGGCCTTGCCGTGCCGGTCCTCCCAGGTCTCGGCGGGCTTGTAGCGCCGGTCGAGGAACACGGCGCGGGGCGACCAGTTCTCCGCCTCGCGCGGGAGACGCTCGCCCCGCTCGACGACCAGGACGTCGACCCCGCGGCGGGCGAGGGCCAGCGCAGTGGTCGCGCCGCCCATGCCGGACCCGATGACGACGACGTCGGCGTCGAGGTGCTCCATGGCCTGTCCTCACGGTTGAATGGTGGGCAGGACAAGGACTACCAGCCGGAGGGTCGTCATGGCACCTGTACGCAGCTTCGTCAGCCTGCTCACGGGGTCGTTCTCGACCCCCGCGGGCGACAACCCCACCGTCGCGATGGTCGAGGCGGCGTATGCCGCGATGGGACTGGACGCGCGCTACGTCAACTGCGAGGTGTCCTCGGCGGACCTGGCCGAGGCGGTCCGCGGCGCGCGGGCGATGGGCTGGGCCGGGTTCAACTGCTCGATTCCGCACAAGGTGGCGGTGCTCGACCAGCTCGACGAGGTGGCCGAGTCGGCGCGGATCATCGGCGCCGTCAATTGCGTCGTGGTCCGCGGCGGCCGGCTGGTCGGCGAGAACACCGACGGGCAGGGCTTCGTCGCGTCGTTGCGCACGGTCCTGGACCCGGCGGGCGCCGACGTCGTCGTCCTCGGGGCCGGGGGTGCCGGCCGGGCGGTCGCCGTCGAGTCGGCGCTTGCCGGAGCCACGACCGTGACCGTGGTCAACCGGGACCGCGGCCGGGGCGAGGACCTGGCCTCCCTCGTCGCCGCTCAGACGCCCGCAGCCGCGGCCTACTCGCCCTGGACACCCTCGTACGCCGTGCCGGAGTCGGCGACGGTCGTCGTCAACGCCACCTCGGTGGGCCTGGCGCCGCACGGTGACGCGCTCGTCGACCTCGACCTGGACAGTCTGCGGCCGGGCGTCGTCGTCGCCGACGTCATCCCGAACCCGCCCCGGACCCGGTTGCTGGAGGAGGCCGAGGCGCGCGGCTGCCGCGTCCTGGACGGACTGGGGATGCTGGTCAACCAGGGTGTCCTCGGCATCCGGCTGTGGACCGGCCAGGATCCCGACCCTGTCGTCATGCGAGCGGCCCTGTCGGGCATCGTCGGCTGAGCACCCCCCGACCCCGGGATGGGGGACGGGGAGGTGCCCCGGGTCACGCGGCGACGACCTCGTAGGCCAGCCGGTACCCAGCGTGGTTCCGGGTGAACTCGCGGTGCTGAAGACCCTGGCCGAGGTCGGTCGGCCCGTCCACCGCGATGCTGCCCAGGTCCTCGTTGTTGGACCCGGCGTCGACCTCGACGAGCTGGACCTGGACGGTGCTGGCGAAGAGCGCCGTCCGCCCGGTGAGGTAGACGACGTCGCCCTTGCCGATCCGGCCCCCGGCGTTGCCGCCGAAGATGACGGTGCCGTCGACGATGACCTGCAGCTCGTCCGGGCCGATGGTGTCCTGCAGCTTGTCGCAGTGCACGTGGTCGAGCTCCAAGCGGTAGTTCGTGGTCATGATGACCCCTCCTTGGTGGATGTCCGCCCCGGTCGTTCCGGGTCGGTGTGCAACCACGGTGGGGGTCCAGCGTTGGCACAACGTTGTCGTTCTGTTGCGCTGCCGAGGTCGCTGGTCAGCCGAACTGCCAGGACCGCTTGGACAGCCCGAACCAGAAGCCGTCGATGACGCTGCGGTTGTCCAGCGAACCGCCGGCGTCTGCCGCGCCGAGGGCGACGAACAGCGGTGCCCAGTGCTCGGTGCGCGGGTGGGCCGCGCGGGCGGCCGGCGCCTTGGCCAGGAAGTCCAGGACGGCGTCGACATC
>JAICMC010000184.1 GCA_025929465.1 Nostocoides sp. | reverse complement strand
CCCCACGAGGGTGACCCGGTGGGCCTGGCTGTAGAGGGTGCCGAGCGTGGCGACCAGCCCGAAGAAGACGAAGACGAACACCTCCCCGAGCCCGCGGTAGCCGTAGGGCCGGTCGCCGCCGGTGTAGCGCCAGGCGGCCACCACGCTCAGCGCCCCGACGGGGAGGAGCAGCCACGCCCCGGACAGGCCGGTGAGGGCCAGCCCCATGAGGGCGGCGAAGCCGAACGACCCGAAGGCGGCGATCTTGACGTTGCCGGGGTTGGCGATCTGCTGGCCGACGAGCCGGATCGGGCCGACCCGCTCGGCGTCGGTGCCCCGGATCCCGTCGGAGTAGTCGTTGGCGTAGTTGACGCCGACCTGCAGCCCGACCGCGACGAGCAGGGCGAGGACGGCCAGACCCAGGTTGGCCCGGTCGACGGTCGCGGCTGCGGCGGTGCCCAGGATGACGGGGGAGACGGCGGCGGGCAGGGTGCGCGGCCGGGCGCCGCCGATCCACTGTGCGGGGGTGGCCATGGGTTCGGTCTCGCTCGTGGTGAGGTGGGTCAGGGCGGGTGGTGAGGTGGTCTACAGCTTGCGGAGGAAGTCGGGATCGTCGTCGGGACCCCGCGGCGGCCGCGGCGCGCGCGGCGGCTGACCCGGCCGGCTGCGGGGGACCGGCCCGGCCCGGCCCTGAGCCCGACCGGCGACGAACCAGGCGATCGAGCCGATGATGTCGAAGAGCAGGATGAGGATGATCCAGAAGACCTTCGGGAGGTTGCGGACCTCGTCCTCGGGGGTCTGGATGCACTCGATGAGGGCATAGATCGTCACGCCGATGACGACGATGACGGGCAGGTACCTCAGCACGTGCTCATCCTCCCATGGTGAACCAGTCGATGACCGCGCGCCGGTCCGGCTTGCCCGGCCCCCGCTGGGGGACCGCGTCGACGACACGGGTGCGCTGCGGGAGGGCGTGTGCGGGCAGCACGTCACGCAGCCGTCCCCGCACGGACGCGCGGTCCAGGCCGGCACCGTCCGGGCCGTCGACGACGAGGGCGGCGCAGACGGCCTGCCCCCACCGCTCGTCGGGGACGCCGACGACGACGGCCTCGCGGACGCCGGGCAGGTGGGTGAGGATGGCGTCCTCGACGACGCGAGGGGAGACCTTGTAGCCTCCGGTGTTGATCAGGTCGTCGAGCCGGCCGTCGACGTGCAGCACGCCGTCGTCGTCGAGGTGGCCGGCGTCGTCGGTGCGGAACCACCGCGCCCCGTCGACGTCCCGGCTGAACGCCGCGGCGCCGAGGGCGGGTCGGGCGAGGTAGCCGTGGGCCAGGGTGGCGCCACCCAGCAGCACCCGGCCGCCCTCGACCCGCACCCGCGACACCGGCAGGGGGCGACCGGCATACACGCAGCCGCCGGCGGTCTCGCTCATCCCGTAGGTGGGCACGAGGACGATGCCGGCCTCGACGGCCCGGGACCGGACCGGTGCGGGCGTCCCGGCGCCGCCGACGAGCACCGCGTCGTATGCGGCGAGCGCCTCGCAGGCCGCGTCGTCGTCGAGCAGCCGGGTCAGCTGGACGGGGACGAGTGCGGTGTAGCGCCGACCGCCAGGGTTCGCCGTGGCGTGCCGGTCGGCCGCGCGGGCGAAGGCGGCCGGTGTGAATCCGTCGGTGAGGTCCATCACACCGGGGTCGGTGCCTGCGACGAGGGAGCGGATGAGCACCTGGAGCCCGGCGATGTGCTGCGCCGGCATGGACAGCAGCCAGGAGCCGGGGCCGCCGAGGACCTCGTGGGTGGCGGTGGCGCTCGCGACGAGGGCGCCCGCGGTGAGCAGCGCCCGCTTGGGGGTGCCGGTCGACCCGGAGGTGGACACCACGAGGGCCAGCCCGTCCGGGAGGGTGCCGGGCGGGTCGGGCAGCTCGGGCCGTGCCGCGCCCGCGGCATACGGGACGAGGGCCGGGCCACCCGCCAGTGCGGCACGCAGTGCGGGCAGGAGGTCGAGCGCGGCAGCGCCCGGACCCACCGGCACGGGCAGCAGCGTCACGCGGGGGTCCGTGGCACGACGATCTGGACGCTGCCGACGGGTGTGTAGCCGGCGGCCAGGAAGGTCCGCAGCGCGCGGGCGTTGCCGGGGGCGACGGCGGCGACGAGTGGCTGCTCCGGTTCGGCGAGCCCGGCGAGCTCGGCGGCGCCCGCCAGCAGGGCCCGCGGGTCGCCGGTGCCGCCGGTCTCGATGCCGACCTCGAGCAGGCCGCCGATGCCGCGACCGAGGGTGACCAGGGCGCGGCTGCCGTCGGCGAGTCCGAGGACGCGCACGTCGTCGCGGAGCCGGCGGGCGTAGCGGGCGCGGGGGTGGTCGGCCAGGTCCGGGCGGTCGACGAGCGTGGCGTGGCGCTCGCCGTGCACCGCGCGGGCAGGGACCCGGATCTGCAGGACGTCCAGGTTGTCGATCCAGCCGCCCGGCCCCGCGAGGGCGGTGATGACGTGCGGCGCGTGAGCCGAGCCGAACCCGCCGATCCCCAGGTGCGTCAGGGACGCGTGGTCCACGGCGCTGGGCGGGACGACGACGGCGTGGCCGGTGAACGCGAGGACGGCCCCGACGTCGTCTCGCCACGGCCTGGCCAGGTCCCAGCCGCCGTCGTCGGGCGGGAACCGTCCCTGCGCCGCCTCCCGGAGCAGGGTGCCGACGTCGAGCACGCTCAGGCCGCTCCGTAGACCCGCTCGACGTGGAGCAGGAGCGGAACCCGCTTGTCCCGGACCATCGCGGCCCGGTAGTCGTCCCAGTCGGGGTGCTCGCCGCCGATGGCCCGGTAGATGTCGACCAGCTCCTCGACGCTCGCGTCGTCGGGGGCCCCGGCGGTGGGCATCAGCTCGGCGCAGGCCTCGGCCACGGCATACGTCCAACCGCCGTTGCCGGTGACGTAGACGCTGGCCCGCGGGTCCCGGCGCAGGTTGGCCGTCTTGGCCCGGCCGGCCGTGACCGAGACGCGGAACAGGTCGCGGTCGCGAGAGTAGGCGTAGGAGACGGTCGAGATCTGGGGTCGACCGTCCCGCTTCAGGGCCACCAGCCCGCACTGGCCGTGGGTCCCGAACAGGTCGCGGAGGGTGTCGTCGCTCACCGGGCCATCCTCGCACCGGGACCTGCCACCGTGCCCGGCCGCCCCGGCTGGACGGATCGGTGATCCTGGCGGACCATGGAGCCGGTGACCCGGACCGGCGAGAGGCGGCGCGCATGGAGGAGAGCACGGGCTCGGTGACGATCCCCGACCAGATGCGGGCGCACGTCGAACAGGTCCGCGCGCACCGCGCGCAGATGGCCGAGGCGGTCTTCGCCGTCCAGGACGCCCTCGGCCACCCGCTTCACGTGCCCCGCTGGCGGGAGCGGGTCCTCGCCGCGATGGCTGAGCTGGCCCACGACTTCCGGCAGCACCGGGCGCTCACCGAGGGCGTCAACGGCTGGTATGCCGGCATCCTCGGGACCGCGCCGCACCTCGCCGGCTCGGTCGAGCGGCTCACCGCCGAGCACGTCGAGGTGTCAGCCTGTGTTGCGTCGATGCTCGGTGTGCTGGAGTCCGACGCGCCGATCCCTGACCCGGCCGCGGTCCGCGAGGAGCTGACCACGTTGATGGGGCGCCTCGTGCGGCACCGACAGCAGGGCTCGGACCTGATCTACGCGGCGTACGAGTGGGACATCGGCGGCTCCGGCTGAAGGCCCGCCCACGAAGAACCCTCCCCGGTGGCGACGTAGCCAGGCCGGCAGGACGTCGTCACGCCCCCTTCCTGTCACCGGCGACCCGTCCGTCAGCACCTCGAGCACGTCTTCGACACGTGGGTCCGCAACCGCTCGGTGGGCGGCGACGATGAGGCCGCACTCGCCGTATGCCGTGCCCGGAGACGGTGTCCGTGCCTGCGTCGCCCGCTGACCTCGCGGGGGCGGTACCGCACCCCTCGGACCGACCAGGGAGGCCGGCATACGGTCGTTCTTGGTCTGTCCTCCGCGAGCGCCATCGGCCGGACCTGAACCCTTGGACTCACCATGTTGGCGCGCGTGCCGTTGGCGGGGATCGCCTTCGCCGTCGGTCGGCTCCGGGCACCACGCCAGCATCGACACTGACCGCCGAGGGTCGAGACACCCGAAGGCGGACGCGGCCTTCCTCAGCACATCGCCGTCGCAGGATCGACGGCAAGAGCGGGCGGGCCTATGAACAGGCAATGGGTTCGTTATGACAGGCGCGTGGCTAGCGGCTGAGCACACTTGAGCGCCCCACCACTGGTACATATGTGAGGTAGTTTCGCTTGCATGGTGGGAGGCCGCTCGAGAAGGACACGTGTCGTGACGTGATCCTGCCCATGCTTCGCGCCGCTGGCTGGGCTGAGGAGATGGTCGCGCCCGAGTACCCGGTTCGAGCAGGTCGAGTGATGTCGGTCGGCCGAAGCTCGCGCGAACTGGGTGACGGTCGGGTCGACTATGTCCTCGAAGCAGCTCCGGGGGTTCCGGTTGCTGTTGTCGAGGCAAAGCGGGCCTACCGGGACGCCAACGACGGGCTACAGCAGGCGATTCGCTACGCCGAGCAACTTGACGTGCCGATCGCCTACGCCTCCAACGGAGTCGTAATCGTCGAGCGCGACATGAGAGCGGGGACAGAGCGGGTCGTCGAGTCGGTGGGCACACCAACTGAGCTCTGGAGCCGGTATGCCGTGTTCCACGCCCTCCCGCAGGCGGGGCTCGATCTGCTGGCGGAGCCGTTCAATCGCACGGTCCGTAACGCTCGTGGCGACGTCAAGCAGCCGCGCTACTTCCAGACGGTGGCCGTCCATCGCGTCCTCAAGGCGATCGCGCAGGGTCGTCGCCGGGTTCTGCTCCTCATGGCGACAGGGACGGGTAAGACCTTCACAGCGATGCAGATCGTGCAGAAGCTGTACGCCT
>JAICMC010000002.1 GCA_025929465.1 Nostocoides sp. | reverse complement strand
GTCGACGAAGATCTGCTCGCCGGTCTCGGCGTCCTCGATCCAGATCATCCCGGCCCGGGGCAGCTCCCCCTCGCGGCGGTCGAGGACCTGGATCGCGACGACGTCGTGCCGCTGGGCGAGGATGCCGAGCGGCCGGTCCCAGCCTGGCTCGCTGATGAAGTCGCTCACCAGGACGACGAGGCTGCGTCGCCGGATCACGCCGAGCGCGGCGCGCAGCAGCACGCGCAGGTCGGTCGTGGCCGTCCCGGCCGGATGAGCGGGTGCCCTGAGCAGCTCCGCGGCGATCCGGAGCACCTGGCCCCGGCCGTGACCGGGGCGGATGGTCTTGTCGACGTCGTGGTCGAACAGGATCGCCCCGACCTGGTTGCCGCTGCGCGACAGGACCTGGGCGAGCGTCGTCGCGACCTCGGCCATGACCAGGTCCTTGCGCCGGTCGGCCGGCCCGAACGCCATCGACGCCGACCGGTCGAGCAGCAGCCAGCCGGTCACCTCGCGGTCCTCGACGTACTCGCGCACGAACGGCTCGTCCATCCGTGCGGTGACGTTCCAGTCGATGTGCCGCAGGTCGTCCCCGGGCGCGTACTCGCGCAGATCGGTGAAGTCCAGGCCCGCTCCGCGGAAGAAGGTCCGGTAGTCACCCTGGAGCCGGCCGTCGAGGCGACGGATCACCCGCCACTCCAGCCGGCTCAGCACCCGCTCAGGGGTCAGCTGGTCGGCGCCGGCCATGACTCCCCACCAGTGGTCCGGGTGGCAGCGAGCGTCGGCTGGCGGTCGGCGACCACCTCGGGCATCCGGACGGCGTCGATCACCGGGGTCAGGATCTCGTCGGCCGAGACGTCGTCGGCGAGCGCCTCGTAGGACAGCACGAGCCGGTGCCGCAGCACGTCGCGGGCCAGGTCGCGGGCGTCGACGGGCAGGGCGTAGGTGCGGCCGCGCAGGTAGGCCAGCGCCTTGGCTGCCCGGACCAGGTTGATCGAGGCGCGGGGACTGGCGCCGAAGGAGACATACCGCGCCAGGTCGGGCTGCCCGACGCTGGCCGGAGCACGGGTCGCCGTCGCCAGCTGCACGGCATAGGAGATGACGCCGGGGTCGACGTAGACGGCGTCGACGGCCCTCTGGAACCCGGCGAGCTGCTCCGGGGACAGCACCCGCGCCGTCTGCGGGAGCGGCTGGGTCATCCGCTCGACGACGACGAACTCCTCGGTGACAGAGGGGTATCCGATGACCACCTTGAGCATGAACCGGTCCACCTGGGCCTCGGGCAGCGCATAGGTGCCCTCGCTCTCGATCGGGTTCTGGGTCGCCATGACGAGGAACGGGTCGGGGGCGGCATACGTCTGCCGCCCGATGGTGACCTGCCGCTCCTGCATGACCTCGAGCAGGGCGCTCTGCACCTTGGCGGGTGCTCGGTTGATCTCGTCGGCGAGCACGAGGTTGGCCATGACCGGCCCGAGGGAGACCTGGAACTCACCCTCCTTCTGGTTGTAGATCCGGGTGCCGATGAGGTCGGCGGGAACCAGGTCGGGTGTGAACTGGATGCGCTGGAACTGACCCCCGATCGTGTCGGCGAGGGTCTTGATCGCCATCGTCTTGGCCAGCCCGGGCACCCCCTCGACGAGGAGGTGGCCCCGGGACAGGAGGGCGACGAACATCCGCTCGAGCAGCAGGTCCTGACCGACGATCGTCTTCTTCACCTCGTAGAGCGCCTGCTGGAGCGGGTGCTGCGGGCGGTCCTGGTCCATCGGAGTCCTTACTGGGGTGGGATGCTGTCGCCGCCGCCGGCGGAGGCGATGGGCACGGCGAAGCCGATGCCGACGAAGAAGGCCTGGCCGGAGGGGTTCGCCAGGCCGGTGACGATGCCGATGACCTCGCCGGCGCTGTTGACGAGGGGGCCGCCGGAGTTGCCCGGGTTGACGGCGGCGTCGAACTGGATGAGGTCCTTGAGCGACCGGGTCGGGTCGACCTTGACCGTGCGACCGAGGGCGGAGACGACGCCGGCGGTGAAGGAGCTGCGCAGGCCGAGCGGGTTGCCGAGGGCATAGACGGTGGCGCCCACCCGGGCGCCGCCCCCGAGGGTGGCCGGGACGACGACCTCGGGCAGGTCGCTGACCGAGAGCGTCGCGGTGTCGGTCGCCTTGTCCGCGCCGGCGACCCGGGCGCTCGAGGTCGTCCCGTCGGCGAAGGTGACCCGAACCGACGTCGCCTTGTCGACGACGTGGTCGGCCGTGAGGACCGACCCGTCGGCGTTGACGATGACACCCGAACCGAGTCGCTCGTCGGATCCGCTGCTCACGATGGTCACGAGCGACGGAGCGAGGGTCGCGTAGGCCGCGACGGCATCGGGTGGCTGCTCGGCCAGCGCCCTCTGCTGGGCCTTCAGCGTTGCGTCGACCTGCTTGGCCACGTCGGCACGGGTGAGTGCCGGAGGGCCGTGGTCGGCCGTGCCCCACCACACGAGGCCGGCCGCGAGGAGGACGACCAGCGTGCCGGTCATGACCCACGTCGCCCGCGAGACGGCGCGGAGCCGTCGTCGTCCCTCCCGGAGCGGACCGCGCCGTCGAGGCGCCGGGTCGGGAGGCACCCCGGGCGTCGTGTTCGCCGGCGGGGTCGCAGCGAGCGTCATTGAACGAATCTACGTCGCGATCAGGGTCGGCGGACCGCGGGGATGCTGCTCATATCCGATTCACAGGTCGCGCGATGATGAGCCCGAGCCGGTAACCAGCGAAGGAGCGCGCATGCCCAGCCACCCGACCCTCGACCCGTCGACCCTGCCATGACCTTCGCGCAGCTGGCGCTCATCTGCGCGGTGGCGCTCGTCGGGCCGATGCTCGCCGTCCAGCGGCTGGCGCGCGTCCCGGTGGTCATCGGTGAGCTGGCCGTCGGCGTGCTCCTCGGCGCCACCGGCTTTCGAGTGCTGGACAGCGCCAACTCCACGTTCGGCTTCCTCGCGCAGGTGGGGTTCGCGCTCGTCATGCTCGTCGTGGGCTCGCACGTCCCGGTGCGTGACCCCGCCCTGCGGTCCGGGGCGGTCCGCGGGCTTGCCCGGGCAGCCGGCATAGGAGTCGTCTCGGTGCCGGTGGCGCTGCTGCTCGCGACGGTCTTCGGGACCAGCCACACGGCGCTGTATGCCGTGCTGATCACCTCCTCGTCCGCGTCGCTCATCATGCCGTCGCTCGCCGGCAGACCCCTGTCCGGCACCGCCCTCGTGGAGATGGTGCCGCAGATCGCCGTGGCGGACGCGGCGTGCATCGTGCTGCTGCCCCTCGTCATCGACCCACGGCACGTGGGACGTGCCGCCCTCGGTTCGGTCCTCGTCCTCGCAGCCGGTGCCGTCGTCTTCGTCGGGCTGCTGGTCCTGGAGCGGCGAGGGGACCGACGCCGCGTCCATGACGTCTCCGAGGAGCAGGGGCTGGCGGTCGAGCTGCGCTCGACGTTGGCGATCCTCTTCGGGCTGGCGGCGATCGCCTCGGTCATGCACGTGTCGGTGCTCCTCGCCGGCTTCGTCCTGGGTCTGGCCCTCGCCGGGGTCGGGGAGCCGCGACGTCTCAGCAACCAGGTGTTCGCCGTGACCGAGGGCCTCTTCGCCCCGATCTTCTTCGTCTGGCTCGGCGCCTCACTCGACCTGCGCCAGCTGTCCGAGCACCCGTCGGCGGTCGTCCTCGGCCTCGCCCTCGGGCTGGCCGCGGCGGCCGTGCACGGGCTGATGGCGCTGACCGGGCAGCCGTGGGAGGTCGCCGTCCTCACCTCGGCGCAGCTCGGCGTCCCGGTCGCCGCAGCGACCCTCGGCACGACCCTCGGGGTGCTCCGGCCCGGAGAGGACACCGCGCTGCTGCTGAGCGCACTGCTCACCGTGACGGTGACCGCGGTGCTGTCCCCTCGGGTGGGCCGGATCGCGTCGGCGTCCGGCCCGGCGGAGGTCACAGCTGGAGGTTCTCCAGCCGGAACGTGAGCAGGCCCGTGGTCCGGTCGTCCGGGCCGATCCGGATCGAGTCCTGCGCCACCTCGCCGGGAGCCAGGACGCCGGTTCGCATGTCCTGACCCTTGACCTCGCTGCCGAACAGCGAGGGGACGAAGCCGAAGCTGAGGTCGTCGGCCACGTCGGTCAGGGCATGTGCCACCTGGTCGGCGAGGGCCTGGTCCTGGCAGACGCTCCAGTTGACCGCCCACTGGACCGTCCCACCCGACAGCCAGCTGAACAGGAACGAGGACACCCCGAAGATCCCGTGGAAGTCGCTGCCGGTGAACGCGGTGGCCCGCATCGAGTCCGGAACCGGCGTCACGCCACGGGTGAACCCGAACGGGTAGGCCGGTTCGGTGCGCGGGTTACGGCCGACGACGTAGTACTTCATGTAGTAGTGCGAGCCGGTGACCGACATCAGCCGGTTGGCCTCACGCGGCTGGGAGAGTCCGAAGTCGACGACCTGGTCGACCTGCTCCAGGTCGATCGTCTGCGAGGCGTTGTAGAGGGCTCCGTCGCCGCGGTCGTACTGGGCCTTGACCTGGTACCGGCCGAACGGCACCCGCGTCAGCCGGTAGCTGCCGTCGGCGCCGGTGTGGGTGGTGCCCCAGGCGGAGTCGTTCACCTGGACGAGCGCGCCACGACGCGGAACCCCGTCAGCGCGGACGACGCCGTGCACGGTTCCCTTCGTGGGGGCGAAGTGCCAGGCGTACCTGGGCCCCTCCTCGACGGTGGGGGGTGCATAGACCGCGGGTACGGCGTACCCGAACAGGCCCCCCGTGTCGGGGCCGTCCCACCGCATCGTGTCGTCCGGGCTGACCGCGATCCCCGTCCCCGGGGAGGACCAGCGGTCGGAGTCCTTGGCGTCGGTGTCGCACCAGTCCGAGGCGAAGGCGTTGCACATCTGGTTGGCCACGTCGTCGGCCATGTCGGACAGGGCGTTGATGATGCCGCCCAGCAGGTCGTCGAACCTGCCGACGTCCCCGATCTTCTCCTTGACCTTGCCCCTGACGTTGTCCAGGACCTCGGTGTGCACCCGCTCGTGGAACCAGTGCGCGGCCTTGGTCCGCTCGTCCTCGCGGTAGAGGTACAGACCGTCCGGCGTGTTGTCACCCACCTCGACCGCTGGTGCGTCGGTGATCTCGAGGTCCTGCGGGCGGGCCAGGCCACCGGGTCCCTCGAGCTGGAGCCCGAGCCGGCGGGCGACCGCCCAGATGAACGAGGAGCAGACTGCCGGGTAGGTGCCCTCGTGCCAGGCGCCGGCCACCGTCGAGGTGTCGGTGAGCGCCTTGCGGGCGTCGGAGTAGGCGAAGAAGCTGTAGTGCGTCCGGCCGGTGTCCTGACGGCAGGCGTCGGCCAGCCGGTGCAGCGCCTGACGCACTTCGGCCGTCTCCAGCGCGGGGTTCGGCTTGATGACGATCGGTGGGACCACCTGCCAGGACTCCTCGGAGAAGGAGACCTTGGGGTAGCGGTCGAACGGGGCCAGCTTGTAGACCTTGCCGTCCGGGTCCGTCGCGTCGACCTCGACGACGTCGGCACCGGGGATGACCGCGGTGGGGTCGGCCACGGCGGCCGGGTCGGCGAGCCGTCCGGTGTCGGTGGCTCCGCCCACCCACTGGGTGATCGTGCCGGGCCAGCCGTAGCGCAGCACGTCGGGCTCGAACCCGTCGGTGGGTGCCGGCTCCGAGCCGAACGGGCCCAGGTCGATGCTGCCGTTCGGGTGGTCCTTGAGCCGCTCCTCGGCGAAGGTGCAGTGGGTCACCATGTCGTGGTTGCGGGTCATGATCCCCATGTGCGCGTACCGCTGCGGCGGGAACACCTGGCCGAGCAGTCCGCCGATGAAGCCGGCCGGACCACCCGGGGCCAGGACGAGGTCGCCCTTGCGGGCGTTGAGGAAGCGGGCCGGCCGGTGCCACTGCACCATCTCCGGGCTCCCGTCGCCCTTGGGGACGATCTGGCAGGCCCAGTCCTCGCCCGCGTCCTCCGGCAGGTTGTCCGGGTCGCACACCTTCCCCTCGTCCGGAGCGGCCAGGGCTGCCTGGAGCGTGGCGGCCCACCCGCTGAGGTCCATCAGCGACGTGGAGAGCAGCACCCGGCCCCGGCCGGCCTCGCCGCCGGCCAAGGCGCCCTGGGTCAGCACCGATGCCAGGTCGTCGTCGGCGAGCAGGGTCGAGAGCGAGTCGACGATCCGGGCGTTGGCGCCGACGGGTGCCTGCGGCACAGCGACGGCGCTGAGCGCTGCGAGGTCGACACCCTGCTGCAGCCGGACCGCCTCGATCGCGCGAGCCCGCGCCGGCGGGGAGCCGACCTCCCCGAACCCCTGCGCGCCGGCGCGCCGGGCCAGCCCACCCAGCCGCTCGCCCTGGCCGCGCAGCCCGCTGAGCCCCTCGCGCCGGGTCCGGACCCTGCCCAGCCCCTCCCGGATGACTCCCCCGTCGTCGTGGTGGACCAACAGGTCGCCGATGCCGCCCCGCTCGTGCAGCCGGCCGACCGCGTCGACGATGTCCGTGTCGGGAGGGTGGACGACCTCCTCCACACCGGTGACCCGCCGGACGTCCTCGAGCCCCTGGGCCAGCATCCGGGTCATCGCGATCTGCCCCCACCGCGCCCCCAGGGTGCGGTGGTCGGGGAGGGGCACGTCGAACGTCGTCTCGATGTGCACGACCCGGCCCTGCTCGTCGGTGCCGAGCCAGAGCACGCCGAAGGAGCGCACGCTGGCCGGGACGACGTCGAAGCCGACGCCCACGGACAGGGTGACGCTGGACGCTGCCGGGATGACGACGGGCTGGTCCAGCGCGGTCAGCGCGGTCGTCTTCTCGGACTCCGCATCCCCCCACTGGAAGCGGCGCGAGGTGAGCGTCACGGCGAAGGCTTCCGGGTTCCGGACCACCGCCGTGGCCTGGTAGGCCTTGAGCACCTTCTTCGCCGGTGAGACGGCCGTCACCGGAGGCGCGAGGACCCCACGGGCCCGGCACACGGCATACGCGTTGACCACCGAGAGCGTGCGGGTGACGCTCGACGTCGACCCGTCGGCCATGACGAGCTGGCAGGCGACGTCGAACAGCTGGTGCTCCTCGTCGACGGCGAGGCGTGCCTCGAAGTCGTACTCGATCTCCGGCGAGCTGGTCTGCACGGTCTCGCCGTTCCCGAAGTCCCACGTCCAGGAGGTGACCGTGGTCGCGTGGGTGAGGGTGTCCTGGTCGATGCCCTCGTCGCCGAACGCCCGGGCGAGCCGGGCCGTGTAGGCGTCGGTGTCCTGGGCGTTGAAGACGATCGAGTATGCCGTGCGGGCGGCGGCCGGGCGACGGGCCCGCAGCATCGGGAACCGTGCGGGGACAGTCCCTTCGGCGAGGTCGTCGTGCGCCACGGTGAGCGACGCAGTCTGCCCCGACAAGGAGCCGGGTGCTCCCGCCACGGCCTGGACCTCGTACTGCCCGATGGCGTCGAACTGGACGTACTGGCGGGAGCCGCGGACACCGTTGATGAGCACGTCGGTGTCCTGGACCAGCCCTCCGTCGCTGTCCAGGGCCTCGACGAGCACCGACTCACCGGGGCGGGCCCGTTCGGGCGTGAGGCGCAGGCTGGCGATCTGGGTTGCGGGCATGGGTCGGTCCCTCTCGGCCGGTTCCCCGCGAAGGTCACCTCTCCAGGGCCTGCGACGGGCCCCGATGACCATGCGAGGTGGATGCTGAAGCTGCTCAGTCCAGCAACCCCCGACCTGCCCGGCAAGGGGCCGCGGGCAAACCTGGCCGAACTGACTACCGGCCCCGATGGGGCCACGCCGGCCTCAGCGGGCTGGGGCCCGGGTCGCCGGATCCGCGCCTGGATGGGTGGGCTGAGCCAGGGGGACGGTGAGGGTGACCGCCAGACCGGAGCCGGTACCCCGGTCGCCGAGGGTCACCGAGCCTCCGGCCCGGGTCAGCAGCTGGCGGGTGATGGCCAGGCCCAGCCCCGTGCCGCCGCTGTCCCGGTCGCGGGCGTCATCGAGCCGCGTGAACCGGTCGAAGACCCGTTCCCGGTCCCCAGCGGGGATGCCGGCACCGTCGTCCACCACGACGATGCGGGCCAACCTGCCTGCGACAGAGGCGGACACCTCGACCCTCGACGTCGCGTGCCGGACGGCGTTGTCGACGAGGTTGGTCAGGGCGCGGGTCAGGTCACGGTCGTCCATCGCGACCGCGGTCGTCGAGTCCACGGTGCCCACTCCCGCGCCGAGGTCCAGCCGGACCGGCGCGCGCGCCGACTCCTGCCGGTCCACCACCGCGCGCAGGACGGTCGCGAGGAGGCTGGTCGCGCGCCCACCGACCGGCGGGGTGTCGGTGCTGCGGGCCAGGAGAAGCAGGTCCTCGACCAGGCTGCTCAGCCGCTCCACCTCGGCGAGCAGACCGACCGTCAGGTCGCTGCGGTCGCCGAGGTGCTGGGCGACCTCGAGCTGGGTGCGCATGCTGGCCAGTGGGCTGCGCAGCTCGTGGGCGGCGTCGGCGACGAAGGCCCGCTGGGTGCGTCGGGCGCCGGCCACCCGGGCGAGCATCTCGTTGAGGGTGGTGGCGAGCGCGGCGATCTCGTCGCGGGTCGGGGGCACCGGCAGCCGTTCGTCGTCGGCGGAGGCCTCGTCGATCCGCTCGGCCCCCCGACGGAGCGACTCCACCGGCGCGAGGGCCGCCCCGATGACCCGCCAGGCCACGAGCCCGAGGACGAGCAGCATGACCGGGAGCAGGCCGAGCAGGAGCAGCCGCAAGGTGTGTCCGCTCTGCTCGATCGTCGAGGTGGACGTGGCCGCGACCACGGTGACACGAGCGGTCCTGGGGCCGGCTTCGACGGCCGCGACCTGGAGCTGCCCGCTGAGCCCGGCCCGGTTGCCCGGCACGACGAGCGTCTCCCCTGCGACGGCCCTGCGCCGCTCGGCTTCGGTCACGAGCGGGGTGAGCCGGTCCGCCGAGAGCGACCCGCCGACGACGTGTCCGCCGGCGTCGAGGACCTGGACGATCTCGGCCCCGGACACGGGCACCGGCTCCGGGAGCCGGCCGGCGTCGACGAGGGCCGCGACCTCCCGCGCGCTCGCCCGGACCTCCCCGTGGACCGTTCGGGACAGGGAGGTGAGGAGCACCGCGTCCAGGACCACCCCGCCGATGACGAGGGCGCCGGCGACGCCCAGCAGGCCGACGACCATGAGCCGGGCGCGCAGGCTGAGCCGTTGTCGCCAGCCGGACGTCATGGCGCGAGCCGGTAGCCGCGGCCGCGCAGCGTGACGACCCGGTTCCTCCCCAGCTTGCGGCGCAGGTATCCGACATAGACCTCGACGATGTTGGCGTCCGCTCCCGGACCCCACACCGAGTCGAGCAGCCGCTCCTTGGAGCGCACGGCGGGGTGGGCGCGGGCCAGTGCCTCGAGCAGCCGGAACTCGGTGGCGGACAGGACCACCTCGGCCCCGTCGGCGGTGACCCGCTGCGCGCCCGGGTCGATGACCAGGCCCCCCACCGTGAGCGCCACCGGGCGTGGCACCGGGTCGCGCCGGAGCAGCGCCCGCAGCCGTGCCACGAGGACCACGAAGGAGAACGGCTTGGTGAGGTAGTCGTCGGCGCCGCAGTCGAGCCCGTCGGCCTCGTCGTACTCCCCGTCCTTGGCCGACAGGATGAGCACCGGGACCCAGTTCCCTTCGGCCCGAAGCGTTCGCACCACCTCGTACCCGGAGAGCCGGGGCAGCATGATGTCCAGGACGACGAGGTCGTGGTCCCCGAACCTGGCAGCCTCCAGCCCCGCCAGGCCGTCGCTCACGTGCTCGACGACGAAGCCCTCGGAGCCGAGGCCACGCACGAGGGCGGCAGCCATCCGCGGCTCGTCCTCGACCAGCAGCACCCGCACGGCTCCACGATCCCACGGAAACGACAGGCCGCTGCGTCGTGCTTCGCCGGCCTCTCAGCCCCCTCTCAGCCGCGCCGGGAGACGATGGGGCCATGAGCTTCTGGACGTCGCACCCCAAGGCCCGCTGGATCGCACCCGTCGCGGTGGTGGCCGTCGCTGCGGTGACCCCGTATGCGCTGAGCGCCAGCGCCGACTCGGGGCTGGCGCCGCGGTCGGCGAGCCAGCTGCTGACCGACGTCCGCAGCTCCACCGTGGCGACCCTCTCCGGAACCATCGTCGAGTCGGCCGACCTGGGGCTGCCGTCGCTGCCCGGGATCGGCGCCGGCAGCGGGAGCGCCGACCTGCAGTCGCTCGTCTCCGGGTCGCACACCCTGCGGCTGTGGGTGGACGGGCCGGACCGGCAGCGCCTGGCCGTCGTCGGCACGAACGGCGAGTCCGACATCATCCGCAACGGCCGCACGCTGTGGACCTGGTCCAGCGCCACGAAGACGGCCACCAAGCGGACCCTCCCCCCCCGGACGCCCGAGTCGGGCACGGCACCGTCCACCCCGTCGGGGCTGCCGACGACGCTGCCGCCCACGCCCGCCGCTGCTGCCGCGCAGGTGCTCAAGGCGGTCGGGACGACGACGTCGGTGACCACGTCGAGCACCGCGACGGTTGCCGGCCGCCCGGCATACGAGCTGGTCCTCACGCCCAAGGCCAGGACCACCCGGGTGGCGCAGGTGCGGATCGCCATCGATGGCGTCAGGCGCGTCCCGCTGCGGGTGCAGGTCTACTCGACCCAGCTCACCAAGCCTGCCTTCGAGATCGGTTTCACCTCCGTCGACTTCGGCCGGCCGGACGCGCGGCAGTTCGCCTTCGCCCCGGCCCCGGGGACGACGGTCAAGAACGGGGACGTCCCGGAGGCGACCTCCGCCACGCCGGAGGCGACGGTGCCCTCGGCAGCCAGCGACACGGTGGAACCGACTGTCGTCGGCACCGGCTGGTCGACCGTCGTCGTCGCCAAGCTCCCGGCCGACGTCCTCGCCGGCCTGTCGGGCAAGGCCCCGGCCAGCCAGGGCAACGGCCAGGTCGACACCCTGCTGCGGCTGCTGCCCGCGGTGTCCGGCACCTGGGGCAAGGGCCACCTGCTCTCCGGCACGCTGTTCTCCGCGGTCCTCACCGATGACGGCCGGGTCGCCGTCGGTGCCGTCGCGCCCGACCAGCTGTATGCCGCCCTGGCGGCGAAGTGACCGGAGCCGCCCTGGCGGTCGCGACGAGCGGGCTGACCAAACGTTTCGGTAGCCGCGCCGCCGTCGACGGGATCGACCTCGCCGTGCCGACCGGTGCCGTCTACGGGTTCCTCGGACCCAACGGGTCGGGCAAGACGACGACGATCCGGATGCTCCTCGGCCTGATCGAGCCGACCGCCGGGACGCGCGCCCTGCTGGGTCAGCCGATGCCGGGCGGAGCGTCGGCAGCGCTGCCCAGGGTGGGGTCGCTCGTCGAGGGGCCCGCGTTCCACCCCTACCTCAGCGGCCGTGCCAACCTGGCCCGGCTGGACGCGGCCGACCGCTACGCCGACACCCGCACCGTCCGCACCCGGGTCGACGGCGCACTGGAGCGGGTCGGCCTGCTCGCGGCGGCGGGCAAGAAGTACCGCGCCTACTCCCTCGGCATGCGGCAGCGCCTCGCCATCGCCGCGTCGCTGCTCATGCCCCGCGACCTGCTCGTCCTCGACGAGCCGACGAACGGCCTGGACCCGCAGGGGACCCGCGAGGTCCGGTCGCTCGTCGGCTCGCTCGCCGCCGACGGGGCGACCGTCCTGGTGTCCAGCCACCTCCTGTCCGAGGTCGAGCAGGTCTGCACGCACCTCGGCGTGATGAGCGAGGGGCACCTGGTCGCCCAGGGAACCGTGGCCGAGATCCGGTCGGGAGCGGTGGCCACCGTGCGGGTCCAGACAAGCCAGCTCGACTCTGCTGCAACGGTGCTCGCCGGGCTTGGCGTCAGCGAGGTCAGGCGGGTCGGGCACGAGGTCCACGGCGTTCCGGGCGACCTGGACCCGGAGCGGATCGTCGCCGCCCTCGTCGGGGCCGGCGTCGGCGTCCGCGGGTTCGTCGTCGACGCGCCGACCCTGGAGGACCTGTTCGTCTCGATGACCGGGGAGGGCTTCGATGTCAGCGGTTGAGAAGGCCACGGCGACCGCCGTGGCGGCCGAGGGGCGAACAGAGGTGGGCTCCCGGCATACGCCGTCCGCGCGGCCCCCCGCCGTCTCCACCCGGTTGCTGCGCTCGGAGATGCGGCTGATCATGGGCCGTCGCCGCAACCAGATGGGGATGCTCGTCCTGGCCGCCCTGCCGGTCGTCCTTGCCGTCGCCGTCAAGCTGACCGAGCCGCACAACCGCGGCAACGATGCCGGCGACTTCCTGTCCCAGGCGACGTCCAACGGGCTGTTCGTCCCGCTCGCCGCGCTGACCCTGGAGATGACCCTCTTCCTGCCGATGGCGATCGCCATGCTCTCCGGTGACAGCATCGCCGGGGAGGCCAACCTCGGCACCCTGCGCTACCTGCTCACCGTCCCGGTCGACCGCACCCGTCTGTTGGCGGTGAAGTACGCGTCGCTGGTCCTCGGCGCCCTCATCGGGGTCTTCATCGTCGCCATCGTCGGCGCGGTGGCGGGGATCGCGCTGTTCGGCACCGGCCCGATGCTCACGCTCTCGGGGGTCCGGATCGGCTTCGGGACGGCCGTCTGGCGACTGGTGCTCGCGGCGCTGTTCTGCGCGGCCGGCATCTCGGCCCTGGGCGCCGTGGGGCTGTTCGTCTCGACCCTGACCGAGCAGCCGATGGCCGCGACCGTGACCGTCATGATCATCACGATCATCTCGTGGATCCTGCTCGGGGTGAACCAGCTCGCCTTCCTCCACCCCTGGCTCATCGTCGAGCAGTGGATGTCGTTCAGCGACCTGTTCCGCGAGCCGCCGCTGTGGTCCAACCTGCTCACCGGCCTGGGTCAGGACCTCGGGTATGCCATCGTGTTCTGGCTGGCCGCCTGGGCCCGGTTCACCAGCAAGGACATCACCAGCTGAGCTTCCCGGCGGATGCTCAGGTCGCGTTCAGGCTGTGGCCAGCGGGGTCCGGCACGGTGGCACTGTGACCGAAGCTCTCGCCGCCCCCCGCGCCACCGCGCGCCGCCGCTACCTGACCACCAAGGTCCCGGAGGTGACCGCCGTGTTCTGGGCCGTCAAGATCCTCACCACCGGCCTGGGCGAGGCGACCTCGGACTACCTGGCCGCGCACAACCGGGTCGTCGCGGTCCTGGCCACCGGGCTGCTGCTGCTCGCCGCACTCGTCTGGCAGCTCCGCACGACCCGCTACCAGCCGCTCGCCTACTGGGTGACGGTCGCGATGGTCGCCATCTTCGGGACGATGGCCGCCGACGTCGCGCACGTCGTCCTGGGCATCCCGTATGCCGTGACGACCGTCGGCTACGCGCTGTCCCTGGCGGTCGTGCTGGGGTGGTGGTGGTGGAGCGAACGCACCCTGTCGATCCACTCGATACTCACCCCTCGACGCGAGCTGTTCTACTGGGCCACGGTGCTGGCGACGTTCGCCCTCGGGACGGCCGCGGGCGACCTCACGGCATACACCCTCCGCTGGGGCTACCTGCCCTCGGCGATCTTCTTCGGGGTCGCGATCCTGGTGCCGTTGCTCGCGTGGCGCCTGGGCGCCCGGGAGGTGGCGATGTTCTGGACCGCCTACGTGCTGACCCGCCCGCTGGGGGCGTCCGTGGCGGACTGGCTGGGCAAGCCCGCCGCCCGCGCGCACGGCCTCGGCCTGGGCGACGGGACGGTCACCGTGGCCGGCTTCGCGATCTTCGCCGTGGCGCTGGTGGGGCTGGTCGCTCAGAGCCAGTCGCGGCGGCGGAAGGACACGTAGAGGACCCCTGACAGGCCGATGATCAGGCCGGTCGCCAGCCAGAGCCCGATCTGGTGGCCGAACCCGGGATAGGGGACGTTCTGACCGAACCACCCGGTCACCGCCGTCGGAACGGCAATGATCGCGGCCCAGCCGGCCAGCTTCTTCATCACCGTGTTGAGCCGGGTGTCCTGGAGCGACAGGTTCGTCTCGAAGACCGTCGTCACCATGTCGCGCAACGACTCGGTCCACTCGGCGGCGCGGAGCACGTGGTCGTAGAGGTCGTCGTACCAGCGGCTCAGCTCGGTCGGCTCGTCCGGCCGGTGGCGCAGGACGCCGTTGACGACCTCGCGCATGGGCAGCACGACCCGGCGCAGCTGGACGAGGTCCTTGCGCAGCTCGTAGACGGTACGGAGGAACGCCGAGTTGGCGCCGCGGTTCTCGAACAGCTCGCCTTCGAGGTCCTCCATCGCGTCGTCGAGCTGCTGGATCGTGTCGAACTGGCTATCCACGATGGTGTCCAACAGGCCGTGCAGGAGGGCACCGGAGCCGTAACGGAGCAGGTCGGCGTTGTCCGCCCAGCGCCGGACGACCTCGTCGATGTCGAAGCTGTCGTCCTCGCGGATCGTCACCAGGGCCCCCTTGAACACCAGCCCGCTCACCCGGCTCGTCGTGAGGCGTGCGGATCCGGCCTGGGTTCCGGACTCCGCCGACGGACCCAGGCGCGTGGCATACGCCATGAAGAAGATGTGGTCGGTATGCCGGGTGACCTTGGGCCGCTCCAACGGGGAGAGGACATCCTCCACCAGGGTCGCGCTCAGGCCGAGGTGGTCGGCCAGGGCCGTCATGTCCTCTCGGGTGGGCGAGGTGAGGTCGAGCCAGAGCAGCTGGCTCGGGTCGTTGGCGACCTGTCCGACCTCGCCGATGGTGACCGAGGCGTCGACGACCGCTCCGTCGCGCCAGGCCATCCCGCGCAGAGGGCAGCTGAGCCGGTCCGGGTGTTCCTGGTGGGGGGTCACGTTGCGAGGGTAGGGGTCGTCCCTGCGAGTCTGCTGCAGCCTTCCCGCTGGTGTCGCTCGGGGGCACGACCGACATGTTGGGAACTGCGGCACCCGGCCCGTCTGCGTTTCTGCGCCCCGGCGCAGATGCCGACCAGGCGCGCAGGAACGGCTGCGCCGGTGGTCGCAACGTGCGCCATGGCGCAGAAACGCAGACGGGGCGCGGGGTGGCCCCTTGCCGAGCAACATCGGGGTCTTCGGGGTCGATGAGGACGGCAGCCACTTCTCCTTCGGTGGGGGTGAGGCCCCCCACCCCGGAGCGCTGAGCACGGTGGCCGGCTCGGCAGCGTCCATCGACCGCGTCGTCGGTGGACGAGGGCAGACTGGGCTGCATGCCTGCACAGCCCAGCCGGTGGGTGTTGCACGTCGACCTCGACCAGTTCATCGCTGCCGTCGAGATCCGCCGACGTCCCGAGCTCGCGGGCATCCCGCTCATCGTCGGAGGCCGGGGAGACCCGAGCGAGCGGGCCGTCGTCTCGACGGCGACCTACGAGGCGCGGGAGTTCGGCATCGGCTCCGGTATGCCGCTTCGGCTCGCCGCTCGCAAGTGCCCGCAGGCGGTCATCCTCCCGGTCGACGGACCGGCATACGACGCCGCCTCGGCGGAGGTGATGACGGCCCTGCGCAGCCTCGGGTGCGTCGTGGAGGTGCTCGGCTGGGACGAGGCGTTCCTCGGCGTCGACGTCGAGGACCCGGAGCCGTATGCAGCCCGGGTGCGAGCGACCGTCCTGGACGCCACCGGGCTGCACTCCTCGGTCGGGATCGGCGACAACAAGGTGCGGGCCAAGATCGCGACCGGCTTCGGCAAGCCACGGGGTGTCTTCCGGTTGACTCGCGACAACTGGTTCGACGTCATGGGCGACCGACCGACGGTCGACCTCTGGGGGATCGGGTCGAAGGTGTCCCAACGACTGGCGCGACACGACATCCACACGGTTCGGGAGCTGGCCGATGCCGAGCCCGGGGTGCTCGTGGCCGAGTTCGGACCGCGGATGGGCCAGTGGTACGGCGAGCTCGGTCGCGGCCTCGGCTCCCGGACCGTCGACGACACACCGTGGGTGGCTCGGGGGCACAGCCGGGAGACGACGTACCAGCAGAACCTCACGACCCCCGACGAGATCCGCGACGCCGTCGACACCTTGGTCGGCCAGGTGATGCAGGACGTTGCGGCGGAAGGTCGCCCGGTCACCCGGCTCACCCTCAAGGTGCGCTACGCGCCGTTCTTCACCAAGACCTTCGCCCGCACCCTGCCCGCCGTGACCGACGACGTGGAGGTCGTCCGCTCGGCGGCCCTCGTCCTGGCCGGCCGGCTCGACCAGGACCGCGAGGTGAGGCTGCTCGGCCTTCGCGCGGAGATGACCATGCCGGAGCCGGACACCGCGGAGCGCACGCCCATCCGTGGCAGGCTGTGACGATGGCCGACGGAGCGCGCGACCGCGGTCCCGAGCACTGGAACGGGCGGTATGCCGCGAACGCCCACCACCATCAGCACAGCACGGAAGGGTACCGGGAGGGTCACCGCCTCGTCCCCAGCGCCGAGCTCGTCTCGACGCTCGACGGCGTGGCCCCGGGTCGGGCACTCGACCTCGGAGCCGGCCCGGGTCGGCACGCGGTCTGGCTGGCCCAGCGGGGCTGGCGGGTCACGGCGCTCGACTTCTCCGCGGTGGCGCTCGACCTCGGCCGGGCGAACGCCCGCGAGGCCGGCGTCGGCGACCGGGTCGAGTGGGTCGTGGCCGACGCGACGACGTGGTCGCCGCCGAGCGACGCGGCATACGACCTCGTCCTGCTCACCTACTTCCACGTCGACGCCGACGTCGTCCGGCGGCTGGGCCGTTGGCTCCAGCCAGGCGGTCGGCTCGTCGTCATCGGTCACGCCCTGCGCAACCTCACCGAGGGCGTCGGCGGCCCGCGCGATCCGAGCATCCTCAACACGCCGGAGTCGTTGCGGGACAAGGCGGCTGGTCTCCTCGTGGAGCGCTGCGAAGAGGTCGTCCGGCCCGGCGTGCACGGCGACGAGATCGACGTCGTCCTCGTCGCCCGCGCACCCGGGGGACCGGCTCAGGCCTGACCTGACTCCAGGCCGAGGAGGAACTCCTTGGCCGCCAGCCCACCGGCATACCCGGTGAGCGCGCCGGTCGAGGCCACCACCCGGTGGCAGGGGACGACGACGCACAGCGGGTTCGCACCCAGCGCCGCCCCGACGGCTCGCGAGGCCGAGGGCCGGCCGATGGCCCGGGCCAGCTCACCATAGGTGGCGCGTTCGCCGTAGCCGACCCGGTCGGCGAGCCGACCGAGGACGGCGCGCTGGAACGGTGTCGCGAGGGCCAGGTCGACCGGCGTGGAGAACCCCCGTCGTCGACCAGCGAGATAGTCCTCCAGCTCCCGCCGTGTCGCATCGAGAGCGCGCGGCTGGCGAAGCACCCGCGGCGAGACGACGTGCGCCAACCGGTCGAGCAGGCGGTCCTCGGCGTCATCGGTGGGCACGAAGGCCGACGCGACGATGGCGCCGGACACGGTGCGGGCCAACAGCATCCGGCCGATCGGGGTGTCTTCCACGACGTAGGAGACGTCGGATGCGTCCAGCACGGGTGGACGCGCCGGCGGGGCGAACGCTGCGAGCGCGGTGGTGAGGTCGGTCATGGCTGGTCCTTCCGGAGGGTGGCGAGGGCGTCGCTGACGAGACGGCGGCTCATCGCCGGCGTCGTCCGCAGAGCGGCGGCGATGCTCTGGTGGTCCAGGTCGGCGACGTACCTGAGCACGACCGCCTCCCGCTGTCTCGGCGGCAGGGCACCCACCCGTGCCCACAGGGGCGCGTCGGTGAGTCCCGACTCGGGTCCGGCGACGGCCGGTGCTTGGGCCAGCGACCCGGGGTCCTCGTGCGGCACGGCGGCGCGGGCCCGACGGCGGTGGCCGTCCATGGCGCAGCGGTGGGTGATCGTGAGCAGCCAGGCCCGCAGGTTGGTCGCCGACCGCAGTGTGGGGTATGCCGCGAGCGCCTGCACCCACGCCTGCTGGGCGATGTCGTCACCGTCGACCGGCCCGCCGAGGGCATGCGCCAGGCGGGCGACGTCACGCCAGTGATCGTCGACGAGGCGCTGGAAGGGGGGCAGGTTCACACCCATGGAACGCCGCAGCCTCCTTGCGTGTGAGCGGTCAGCCGCGAGCCGCCGGCCGGCACCCGTGTGGACCCTCCCGTACGGTAGCCAGTCCGGTGACCGGTGACCGGTGACCGGTGACCGGTGTCACGGGGAGGCGTCTGCGCGGCGAGCCACGGGTACGGCAGGATGTGCGCGTGCCCGTGTCTGAGCCGACGCCCGCCGACCCACCTCGCCGCCCGCTCGTCATCGCCCATCGCGGGGCCAGCGCCGAGGAGCCCGAGCACACGCTCGCGGCATACAAGAAGGGCATCGCGTTCGGGGCCGACGGGGTCGAGTGCGACGTCCGCCTCACCGCCGACCAGCACCTCGTGTGCGTGCATGACCGGCGGGTCAACCGGACCTCCAACGGCACCGGGGCCGTCTCCGAGCTCGAGCTGTCCCAGCTGGAGCAGCTGGACTGGGGGTCGTGGATGCAGCGCGTCGGGCCGCAGGATCCCGACGAGCTGCCCTACCGGGACCGGGGCGAGCTGCTGACCCTCAACAAGCTGCTCACGACGATCACCGCCACCGGCCGTCCGCTGCTCACCCTCATCGAGACCAAGCACCCCAGCCGACACGGCGGCAAGGTCGAGAAGGCGGTCGCGGCCGCCCTGCTGCGGTTCGAGTACACCGGTCCGGACGCGAGGGGGCCGGGCGGCCACTCCGTGCGAGTGATGTCGTTCAGCCACCTGGCACTGCAGCGGATGCGGGCCCTGGACAAGGGGGTGGGCCTGGTCTACCTCGTGGAGTACGTCCCCATCTGGCTGCGCGACGGCTCGCTGCCCAAGGGCGTCCACACCCTGGGCGTGGACGTCCGGAACCTGCGCAGACCGACGCGCATCGTGTCGCGTCAGCAGGCCCGCGGACACGAGGTGTTCGCGTGGACGGTCGACACCACCGACGACGTCCAGCGCTGCCTCGAGCTGGGTGTCGACGCGATCATCACCAATCGTCCCCGATTCGTGATAGAGGAAATGGCCCACAATGGCTAGGCTCTGATCGTTCTTCGGAGCTATACAGGGCAGGGGCAAGGGGCAGGGGCAATGGACTACGCAGGAACTTCGACCAAGGTGGTGACGACGTTGCCGACCCCGGAACTCGACGAGTTCGGCGGCACGATCGGTGAGGGGGCGGTCCGGACCATTCGGGCACCCTGGCAGGCGGCGTCGGTGGCGCGTGTCCGCAAGGCTGTGGTGGCGGACCTGATGGCTCGGGCGTTCCCGCGGGACCTGGTCGACGAGGCCGAGATCGTCACCTCCGAGCTGGTCAGCAACGCCATCCGGCACGCTCGGCCGCTCGTCGACGGCACGGTTCGGGTGCGTTGGAAGGTCAAGGGGGAGACGGTCGAGGTCGAGGTGACCGATGGCGGCGGTGAGACCCCGCCCCGACCGGCGCCCCGAGTCCTGTGGGCCACGAGCGGGCGCGGTCTGCGGATCGTCCGCAGCGTCTCGCACGAGTGGGGCGTGTCCGACGAGAAGGGCAACGTGACCGTGTGGGCCGCCCTCGGCGGACCCAGCCGTCGCCGCGGTAGCTGAGTCGCGGGCGCTGAGTCGCGGCCGCTGAGTCGCGCCAGCTGACCGGAGCCGGTCGGCTTCGCGGGCGTCAGTAGGGTGGGGCCCCATGGGCAAGGCATCGCGTCGACGCAAGGACGCCACGACGGACGGGTCCTCGCGCAGGACCAGGGCGGTGCCGTTCGTCCGCCGCCCCTTCCAGGGCCTCGCCTCCGAGACCGAGTGGGTGGCGCTGCGCGAGATCCTGCCGGCGGCCACGGGTACCGTCACGTGGGCCGAGGGGGCCGCACCCCAGGGTGCTCCCGCGGAGGCGACGCTGGCCACGGTGCTCCCGCTCGCCTGGCCCGGTCTGCACCGCGGCGACGGCACGGTGCTGGTCGGGATGCAGTCCGGCAGCTCGAGCGGCGACGCGTCCCGCGACCTGGCCGCCCAGCTCCTGGCGGCCGCCGCAGCCGAGCCGGGCACGCCGGTACCGCACGTGCCCACCGTGACCGGCGACTCACCACGGCTGCAGGAGCTGCTCCTCGACGCGCCCCTGACGGCGACCCTGCACGAGGGCTTCGACTTCTGGGTCGGCGACCAGGAGCTCGAGGGCGACGCCAAGGACTCCCTCGACCGCGCCAACGAGTCCGTCGTCCCGACCAGCCGGATGGCGGCGCTGCCGTCGGCGTTCTGGGTCCGGATCGGTGCACGGACCCACATCCGGCTGGTCCTCGGCGACGAGGAGGACGCCGCCACCGACGCGCTCGCCCGGCTGCACTGCGCCGGTGCGGACGGTCTGGGAGGCCAGACCCGCCTGCTCGGCGCGTTCCGCGCCTGCGGGCTGCTCGTCCCGGTCTGGGACCTGGACCCCGCGCTCGAGGCTGCCGACTACGAGGACGAGCTCGCCTCCTGGGGGACCCGGTATGCCGGTGCGCTGGCGTCTGAGGCTGCTCTCACCACACCCGAGCGACGGGCCAGGGCCGGCCTGCTCTCACGGCAGGTGACCCTCCGCTGAGCGGAGCGCGACGATGAGCGAACACCCCACGCAGCCACGGGTCGGCGTTGCCGCCGTCATCCCGGCGAAGGACGAGGCCGAGCGGATCGGTGCGACCATCGCCGGACTGCAGCACATCGACGGCATCGACCTGGTCGTCGTCGTCGACGACGGCAGCAGGGACGACACCGCGGCGGTGGCCGAGGCCGCCGGCGCCGTCGTCGTGCGTCACCCGCGCAACCGGGGCAAGGCCGCGGCCATGGAGAGCGGCGCGCGGCGCGTCGCCGAGGAGGAGAGCACGAGCGCAGGCGGCCCGGCGGGCCGTCCCCTCCTGTTCGTCGACGCCGACCTCGCCGACACCGCACGCAACCTCGGCGTGCTGCTCCCCCCCGTCGTGACCGGTCAGGCTGACATGACGATCGCGACGCTGCCGCCGCAGGACGGCTCCGCCGGCGGCAGGGGGCTGGTCGTCAACCTCGCCCGGGGCGGCATCGCCCGGCGCACCGGCTGGCAGGCGACCCAGCCGCTGTCCGGCATGCGATGCATCACCCGAGCCGCCTTCGAGGGTGCCAGGCCGCTGGCCCCGGGCTGGGGCGTCGAGACCGGGCTGACCATCGACGTCCTGCGAGCCGGGCTCGTCGTGCGCGAGGTGCCGTGCCAGCTCCAGCACCGGGTGAGCGGCAGCGACTGGCGGGGACAGCTGCACCGGGCCCGGCAGTACCGCGACGTCTGGCTGGCCCTGCGTGCGCGTCGCGACCGTGGCACGAGCTGAGACCAGGGCCGCGGGCGGGCTGCTCGCCCTGTCCCTCCTGCTGCTCCTCCTCGTCGGCGTCACCGGCCCCAATGCGGCCAGCCCCGACCTCGGGCCGCGGGGGTGGGCGCCCGGCTCGCTGCCCGGCCACCTCGCCCCGGCCGTCGTCGCCGCGCTGCTCGCCACGGCATACGTCCTCGGTGGTCTCGGGGTGCTGGCCGGCCTCCGGTCCAGGATCGTCCTGCCCCGCGGGACACTGCTGACCGCGACGCTGGGGGTCGCCGGGCTCGTGACCGCCCCGTTCGGGTCGGCCGACCACCTCAACTACGCCGCCTACGGCCGGATCCTGCTGCAGGGCGGCGACCCGTACGCCGTGTCGCCGATCGGCTGGCACGGCGGCCACGACCCGATCACCTCCCACGTGGAGGCGCCCTGGACGACCACGCCCAGCGTCTACGGCCCGTTCGCGACGGTCCTGCAGTGGCTCGCCGCGGCCGGCGGTGGCGACAACCTGCGCCAGGTGGTCTGGCTCTGGCAGGTCGTCGTGGTGGCCGCGTGGCTCGGCTGCCGATGGCTGCTCCTGCGGATCGCGGAGGACCGCGCCCGCGTCGACCTGCTCTGGACCGCCAACCCGCTCGTCTTCGGAGCCGGTGTCCTCGGCGCCCATGTCGACGTGGTCGCCACCGCGGCGGCGCTGCTCGCGATCTGGCTGGCGCTGCACCATCCCCTGCTCGCCGGGGGTGCGCTCGGGTTGTCGGTCTGCACGAAGGTCACGTATGCCGTCGTCGGGCTGGCCATCGTCCTGGCCTGGCTGCGCGTCACGAGCAGCACCGGGGCCCGGCGGATCGTGGCCCTGGTCGTCGGCGCCCTGCTCGTCTTCGTCCCCCTCCACCTCGTGTTCGGGCTCCAGGTGTACGACCAGCTGGAGCGGGCCCGCCGGTCGGTGTCGCTCGCCACCCCGTGGCGACCGCTTGTCGAGCTGCTCACCGGGCCGCTCTCGTCCTCGACGGTGCGTAGCCTCGTCTTCGCCCTGGCCGCGGTCCTGACCCTCGTACTGGTCTGGCTGCTCGCCCGCCTCACGCGTGGTCTGGCCCCGCACACCGCCCGGGGAGAGGCGATGCGCTGGACGTTCGTGTTCGGCGCGGCCTACGCCTTCGCCGCGCCGTACTCGCTGCCGTGGTACGACCAGCTCGCCTGGGCGACCCTCCCGGCGCTCGCCGTCAGCCGCCTGGACCTGGTGCTGCTCGGCCGCGCCGTCGCGATGGCGCTCGCCTACGTGCCGGGTCGCGTGTCGGGGATGACCCCGACGGTGCAGCGGGTGACCCTCGGCTTCCGGCGGCAGGTCGCCCCGTATGCCGGTCTGCTCGCCTGGCTGGCTGTGGCCGCGTTGGCCGCGCCGGCTCGGGCTCAGCGCGAGCGGCGGCCGGACCGACGCGACTGACCCTGCCGGGTCTCGTCCTCCAGGGTGCGGACCGAGGTCGCGATGATGAACGGGACGGCGATCGTGGCGCCGACGGCCGGTATCGCGACGCCGGAGTCGTTGACCGCGAAGCCGATGGTGAGCATGACGAGGACCGCGATGAGGCCGGGACGCAGCACCGGGGCGCGGTCGAACGAGCGCTGCAGCGCGCGCGAGCCCCACGAGGTCGGCCGGGCCATGACGTAGATGACGAAGACGAGCGCGACCGGGACGAGCAGGGTCAGGCGGTAGTTGCCGAACAGCAGGCCGAGGTTCTGCTGGAGCTTGCGGATGATGATGTCCATCGCGCCCCCGTCGATGATCGACTGGAAGAACCGGCCGAGGTGGCTGCGGGAGTCCTCGGGTCGTAGCCAGTCCAGGAAGGACACGAGGAGGAAGGCGGCCACCGTGGCCACGACGAGGACGGCTGCTCGGCGCCAGGTGATGGCGATCCCGAGCAAGGTGAGCACCAGGTAGACGGTTGCCGGCCCGAGGGCCGGCGGACCGCCGCCGTCGGCGCCCCACATCGGCGCCCCGTCGACGACGATCGCGACGCCCCCGATGACGGCGGCCGCAGCGGCAGCCGTCCTCGGCCGGCCGGCCAGCACGAACCGGTTGGCCGCGACCGTCGCCAGGAGCAGGGCGGAGGTGGCGAAGAGCGAGAACTCGACGTTGCCGAGCCCGTAGTAGCGACCGCCGATGACCGGTTGCAGCCCCATGAGCGAGGACAGCTGGAGCCGCGACCCGGTCATCACGTCGACGCCGAGGACGACCACCGTCGTCGCGGTGACGACGACCATCGGCCCGAACAACCGGCACCCCCACGGCCCGAGGAGGGCCACCGAGGCGATGAGCGCCACGAAGAGGGCCACCGAACCGACGATGGCGAGCATCGGGCTGGCGAACCGCCACCACGGCAGCAGGTTGGCCAGGAAGGTGGCCGCGGGGATCGACGCGGCGACGACCGCGACGACGCGGGTGAGGCGCAGCGAGCGCAGCCGGGTCCGCTCCGAGCCGATCTTGCCGCGCCAGAACAGCGCGACGAGGGCATAGATGACCAGCTGGACGTAGACGACGCCGTTGAAGAACGGCGGCACGAGCGAGTGCACCTCGTGGCTGGCCTGGTCGTAGTCGACCAGCCCGCGCAGCCGGTCCCGTGCGAGCTCGACCGAGCTGCTGGTTGCGGCGTTGCGGCCCAGCACCGCCCCGCCGAGGGCGTCCGGAACCGGCAGCCCGGTGAGCGAGAGGGCCGTGACGGTGACGTCCTGGAGCTGGATCAGCCCGGGCTGCCTCGTGCTGGGGGAGGCCAGGGTGCCCGGGCCGTAGGCGGGTCCCTTGGCGGCGGCGAGGCGCAGCCGCTCGGTCATTCCCGCGTCGGACAGGCTCGCCACGATGACGGTGGCGCCGTGGGGTGCGGCCGCTGCCACCTCGGCGATCTTCGCGTCGACCGCGGCGACCTGATCTGCCTTGCTCGCCGTCGGCGCGACCTCGCCCGGAGCGACGTCGGTGGCGTCGCGGACCGATCCGACGTCGACGAGGGTGACCGGGCAGCTGGCCAGGTCCGCGGTGAGGCTGGCCGCCGCGTACTGCGCATAGTGCGCGACCGCACCCTTGCCCGTCGCGGCCGCGAGTGCCGCGCCGGGGCCGATCGCCTCGACACACGTGCCGGCCGCGGTCGCCTCGTCCCCGACCAGGCCCAGGTGGGAGTCGAAGTGGTTGCCGGCATTGATCCGCAGGTAGGTGTCCCAGCCCTGGACCTGTCCGTCCACGGTCCTGGCGATCGGCGCACACGGCTGGTTCTGGGCCCGCGTGGCCGCCCCGCCCGGGCCGGGTCCGGCCGCGCGGGCCCCCGACCCCAGACCGAGCCAGCCGTCGACCGGGCAGGTGTTGGTGAACACCGACCTGATCGTCATCGCCGCGCTGGACCCGTCCCTCAGGAAGGACCACAACGCCGGAGTCCTGGCCTCGGACACGTCGGACCAGGTGATGCCGCCGGTGCCGATGACGACCACCGAACCGTGCGGTGTGGTGGCGGCGGGTGAGGCGGGCCGGCTCGCGGCATACGCGCCCGACGCGCCGAGCAGCGTGAACAGCAGTCCCAGCAGGGCCGCGACCACGACGGGGCGGGGCGTCGAGGGTCGGCGGCTCACCGGTACAGGCTACGGTCCCGCGGACACGGCAGAATGCCGTGGTGACCCCCGCCCCGCCGAGCAGCGCCACCGCCGCAACCCGGCGCGCGACGCCGTCCTGGTGGATCTGGCTCCTGGCGGGCGCGGTCATCCTGCTCGGGTCGCTGCCGGTCGTCCTGCGCTACCTGGTGTTCTGGCCGCTCGACCAGTGGCAGGTGGACGTCGAGGTCTACCGGATGGCCGGGCAGTCGATCCTCGTCGGCCGGCCCGTCTACGTCGCGATGAGCGAGTCGCCCCAGCTGCTGCCCTCGACCTACCCGCCGTTCGCGGCGATCCTCGCGATCCCGTTGGCGTTGCTGCCCTTCGGCGCGATCGGCTGGATCTGGACCGCCCTGCAGATCGCTGCGACGACCGGCATCGTCTGGTATGCCGGGTACCGGCTGATCCATCGCGCGGGGGGTCGTCTCCCGCTCCTGCTCGCCGTGCTGACCGTGCCGATGCTGTGGCTGCACCCGGTGTCGGACGGGATCCGGTTCGGGCAGGTCAACGCGTTCATGGTCCTGGCCTGCCTGATGGACCTCCGCCGGCCCCGGCCGCGTCTGCTGCGCGGCATACCCGAGGGTGTCCTCGTCGGTCTGGCCACCGCGATCAAGCTCACGCCGGGCGTGTTCGTCGTGCACTACCTCGTGACCCGCCGCTGGCGGGTCGCGGCGACGGCCGTCGGGTCGGCGGTGGCCGTCACCGTCCTGTCCTGGTTCGTCCTGCCCGAGGACTCCTTCGCCTTCTGGGGCGGAGCGCTGTCCGACCCGGCCCGGCTGGGCCCCAACGGCGGGACGTCCAACCAGAGCATCCGCGGGGTGCTCCTGCGGATCGGGCCGTCCGGGTCGGCCGGGACGCTCCTCTGGCTGGTGCTCGCCGGCGTCGTGGCGGTCCTCGGGTTCTGGCTGGCCAGGCGGATGTACCTGCTGGACGACTCGGTCGCCGAGGTCGCGGTCGTCGGACTCGTCGCGAACCTCGTCTCACCGGTTTCCTGGATCCACCACTTCCACTGGATCGTCGTCGCGATCTTCGCCCTGCTCGGGCCGGACCCGTTGCGGGACAGGCGACGGCTGGTCGCAGCGGGTGCCGTGACGGCCTGCTTCCTCTGCCGGCTGCCGTGGTGGGGGGTGTCCTGGATCTCGCACGGTGTGCCGCCGGTCCTGTTCGGCCGGATCCTGCAGAACAGCGACATGTATGCCGCCGTGCTCACCCTCGTCCTGCTGTGGTGGGTCTGCCGCGACCAGGCCCCCTCCACCGCCTATGCCGGTCTCCCGGGTGAGGTCACAGGACGCCGGCGATCTCCAGCGCGGTGACGGCCGCGAGGAGCAGGCAGACCGCACCGCCGACGCGGCGGATGAGGGCGAGCGGGATCCGCCCGAGCAGGGCCCGGCCGAGGACGGCAGCCAGCCCGGACACCGCCGCCAGAGCGAGGAAGGCACCGACGAACACCGCCACCGGGTCGTGGTAGCGCAGCACGAGTGACGCGGTGAGGATCTGGGACAGGTCGCCCCACTCGGCGAGGAAGAGGATCCCGAAGCACAGGGTGACCACGTGCCACCCCTTGGCCGCACGGTCCGAACGCTGCCCGAACTCCTCCTCCGCCTCGGCCTCCTCAGCGGTGGCCTTCGAGGCGCCGCGGAGCAGGATGAACCCGCCCACGACGAACATGAGACAGGCGAAGACCTCCACCGGGGTGCGCGGCAGCCGGGCCAGGACCCCGCCCAGGGTCACCGCCACGACGGTCTGGACGAGGAACGCCAGGCACACCCCGACCCACACGAGCAGCGGCCGGAACCGGGTGGCCATGACGAGCGTGGCGATGAACGTCTTGTCCGGCAGCTCGACGACGAAGATCGAGGCGAACGCGACGGCTGCGGTGGCAAGGTCCAGGCTCATGTCGACCCCGAGCCTATGACCGCCGGGTCCAGGCTGCTCGGCAGGTCAGCTGCGACCCCTCGCCGTCGTCCGGACGGGCCGAGCGGGTCCGTGAGGGTCGTGGCAGGGTGAGCGCCATGACGCACTACGGGTACTTCGGCCCCGCCGGGACGTTCACCGAGATGGCGCTCAACGGGTGGGGCCCGGCGGCGGGAGCCGAGCGCACGGCATACGGGTCGGTCGATGCCGCGATCGCGGCCGTGCGGGCGGGTGAGGTCGACGCGGCCATGGTCCCGATCGAGAACTCGGTCGAGGGCGGGGTCACCGCGACGCTCGACGCGCTGGCCCAGGGGGAGCCGCTCGTCGTCGTCGGCGAGGTGCTCGTGCCGATCACCTTCGTCCTGGCCGCCCGCCCCGGGACCACGCTGGCCGACGTCGAGGCGGTCGGGACCCACTCGCACGCGTGGGCCCAGGTGCGGCAGTGGATGCTGGCCAACCTGCCTCAGGCGACCTACGTCCCGACCCTGTCGACCGCTTCGGCCGCAACCGGTCTGGCCGACCCGGCTGCGCAGCACCTCGATGCCGCCGTGTGCGCCCCTGTCGCGGCTGCGGACAACGGTCTCGACGTCCTCGCCAGCGACATCGGCGACATCGGCAACGCGGTGACCCGGTTCGTCCTCGTGGCCCGGCCCGGCGTGCTGCCGCCCCGGACCGGCGCCGACAAGACGACACTCGTGCTGTTCCAGCGTGACGACCACTCCGGTGGGCTGCTCGCGCTGCTCGAGGAGTTCGCCACCCGGGGGATCAACCTGACCCGGCTGGAGTCGCGTCCGACGAAGGAGGAGATGGGGTCGTACTGCTTCTCGATCGACGCCGAGGGGCACGTCATGGACGAGCGGGTCGGTGAGGCGCTGATGGGCCTGCGGCGGATCTGCGCCGAGATCCGCTTCCTGGGCAGCTACCCACGGGCCGACCGGCAGACGGCCACCGTCGCGCCGCTCAACACCGACGAGGACTTCACCAGCGCGCGGGCCTGGCTCGGGGCGCTGCGGGGCGGCTCGGGCCGCTGACGGCCTCAGGGTCGCTCGTGGGCGCTGACCCAGGCGTCCACCTCGGTCCAGCAGCCCTCGATCCACGCGGCGATCCCCTCCGCGTCGTCGGGGACCTCCGGCGCGGCATACGTCCAGGTCCGCACGAGGAACGGCCGGTCGCGGAACGGCACGGCCGCGTAGATCTCGCGTGGTGAGGTGAGCCGGCCGAAGCCGGCGTGGGCGACGACCATGATGTCGGCGTCCGGACGGGCGGTGAGCGCGGCGACGACGCCACGGGTCCGGGGCGGCAGGACGCTGTGCAGGGCCGCGGCGCGTCGCGACCGGGCGGTCTCGCCTCGCGCCCGGAGCCGCGCGACCAGCCGCCGGCGACGGGTCGGCGACCAGTTCTCCCCCTCGGGGAACAGCAGGAGGACCTCGTGGGCCCGCAGCGAGGCGGCCAGCCGGGCGACGCCGCCCACCCGGTCGTCCCCGGCCCCGGAGGAGGAGGGCACGAAGAAGGAGTGCAGCCGGGTCAGGATGGTGTCCAGCCCCGGGTCCCAGCGCAGCGCCTCGGCCAGCACGATCCGCGGCAGTCGTTCGGCGGTCCGAGCGAGCAGCCAGGCGACGGCCAGCGAGTCGGCCGGCCCGGCGTGGCGCGCGAAGGCCACGAGCGGCGCGTCGTCGCGCCCGAACCACATCGGCTCGTCGAGGACCACCTCGAACCCCACCCACCGCCTGCCGATCGTCAGCGCCTCGTCGAGGCAGGCGACGAGCAGCCGTTCGTGGTCGGCCAGCCAGGTCGGGGAGTCCTTGCGCGGGGAGGCGAACCACAGCCGCCAGCAGCCGACGAGCAGCCGGATGTCGACCCAGACGAGCAGGACGACCACGCCGGTCACCCGGAGCAGCCGGGCCGAGCGGGTGAACAGGGCCTGCACGCAGCCGGCGAGCAGGAGCGGCAGCGCGAGGAAGGAGACGCCGAGCCCGACGAACGGCCACACGACGTGCATGGCGCGCCGGACGATGAGCGGCGGTGGCGGGACGCCCTTCATTCCCATTGCCGCTCAGCCCTCCTCGTCACGCGCCCGGGGGGACTGCAGATAGGCCGTGCTCGCGACATACGCCTGCTCCATCCGCTCGCTCATCCGGCCCGACCGGCCGTAGCCGAGGGACAGGTTAGGGCTGGTGGGCGCCCCGCTCGGCAGCAGGTGCAGCGGGATGTCACCGGGCACCGACGCCATCTCGTGGACGAACCGGTGCCGCCGGGAGATCTCGAAGGCGACGGTGGCCACCTCCCACGGCCGGCGCGGCGGCCGCAGCGGCTGCTCGACCCGGCCGACCTGCAGCACGTAGATCTCGGTGGCGCCCAGCTCCAGCGCCCGGCCGACCGGGATCGAGTGGACCAGACCGCCGTCGAGGTAGTGCTCGCCGTCGATCACGACCGGGGGGAACAGGCCTGGGACCGAGCAGGAGGCGACGACGGCGTCGGTGACCGGTCCGGCGTCGAACCACCGTGAGTCCGCTCGCTCGATGGAGGCGGCCACGCACTGGAACGCGACCGGGAGGTCCTCGATCCGGTCGACCGGCAGGCGACGGTCGATGATCGAGCGCAGCGGCGCGTTGGACAGCAGGTGGGTCCGGTAGCGGGCGACGCGTGCGGCCTGGCGGACGGGGTTCTCCAGGAACGCTCCTTCGCTGCGCACCGCCTGCCACACCTCGGCGAGCCGTTGGGCGCCCGCGGGCGACGGGTCGGCCGCCACGAAGGCCCCGTTGAGCGCCCCGATGCTCGTGCCCAGGACGAGGTCGGGCCGCACGCCGTGCTCGGCGAGCGCCCGGAGCATCCCCACCTGGGTGGTCCCGAGGATCCCGCCGCCGCCGAGGACGTATGCGGTACGCCGCACGGTCTGCGGTCCGGGGGCCATGCGTGCAGCGTATGCCGCGCTCGCCGCCGGGCGGAGGTGGCGATCTGCCGGCCACCACCTGCTCACCCCTGTCAGGCGAAGAGCGGCTCGCCGATGTAGTGGCCGACCTTCGGCGTCGGCGGGACGGCGAAGATCCCGGACCCGACGTGGCTGATGTACTCGTTGAGCAGGTCGGATGCACCGAGCCTGGTCTGCAGGCGCACGAAGTGGTCCGGGTCGTTGACGTAGGCCACGAACAGCAACCCGGCGTCGAGCTGACCGTAGGCGTTGATCCCGTCGGTGTAGTTGTAGCTGCGACGCAGGATGCGGATCCCCCCGTTGTTCTCCGCGGAGGCGAGCGCGACGTGCGAGGTGGGGTCGATGACCGGCTGCCCGTCCGGTCCGAGGGTCGCGAAGCTGGGGGTGTCGAACTCCTTGCGGCCGGTGAGGGGGGCGCCCTCGAGCTTGGTCCGGGCGAAGATCTTCTCCTGGTCGCTGACCCGGTCGGCGTCCCACGTCTCGATGTTCATCAGGATCTTGCGGACGACCTGGTAGCTGCCGCCGGTCATCCAGTCGGCGTCCTTGAGCCAGACGTGGCTGTCCAGCTCCTCCGGGGTCCGAAGGTTGCGGGTGCCGTCCTTGAACCCCATCAGGTTCCGGGGCGTCTGCTGTCCGGCGCCGGCGGAGGCCCGGCCGAAGCCGATGACGGTCCACCGGGTGTGGACGGTGCCGCGGACCATCCTGGCCAGGTTCCGGACGGCGTGGTAGCAGACCTGCGGGTCGTCGGCGCACACCTGCAGCGACAGGTCGCCGCCCGTCAGCGCGGGGTCCAGGTTGTCGCTCGGCAGCTCGGGGAGGGGTCGGAGCAGCCGCGGCCGCTTCGCGGCCAGACCGAACCGCTCGTCGAACAGGCCGGGTCCGAGCCCGACGGTCACGGTGAGGCTGGCCGGGTCCAGCCCGGTCGCCTCGCCGGTGTCCTGCGCCACGGCCTCGGCGCTGGTGGGCTGGACCTGCCCGACGGGCTGACCGGCCATCAGCCGGGAGATGGCGGCGCTCCACCGCGCGAGCAGCGACTGCAGGTCGCCCCGGGTGGTCCCGGCGACCATGTCGAAGGTCATCACGATGGCGTGCCGCTGGGGCAGGGTCTGGATGCCCGGGGGGTGCGGCTGGTCGTAGAAGGCATGCTGGCCGGTGAGGTCGACCAGGTCCTTGTCCGCGCCGCCGGCAGCACCGGCGCCGGCCGACGCGAGGGAGCCGCCGAGGCCCCAAGCGGCCCCGCCCGTGGCCAGGGCGCCGGCGGCCACGCCGGCCGCGGTGCCCTGCATGAACCGGCGCCGGACGAGCCCAGCGGCGGCCCCGGGCTGCTGGGAGCCGGGTGCTCGGTCGGACGGTGCGACCGGGGTCACTGGGCGGTCGCCACCTTCTGCGCGATCTGGGAGAGCGGGTCCTGCAGCGCCTGGACCGTCTTGGACATCGCGGCGGCGTCGGTCGCCCGCAGGGCGGGGGTCCACAGCCTGAACCCGCCGGCCTGGGACGGGTCCTTGTACTTCTCCAGGGCGGTGTTGACCCGGTCGAACTGGGTGGCCACCTGCTCGGTCAGAGTCGGGTCGATCTTCTCCAGTCCCGGCTTGAGGTAGGCGAAGGCCTGCTGGGCACCCTCCACGTTGGCCGCGAAGTCGACCAGGTCGAGGTGGCTGTAGCTCTCCTCCTCACCCTTGATCTTGTTGGACTGGACCTCCTCCAACAGTCCGGCCGCGCCGTTGGCCAGGTCCTCGGGCTGGTAGGTCAGGGTCTTGGCCACGCCGGCCAGCTTCGCGGTGTCGGTCTGCAGGGCTGCGGCGTACGTCCTGGTCCGGTCGGTGATCCGGCCGCCCTGCCACAGGTCGCGCTCGATGGCGTGGAAGCCGTGCCAGCCGACCGCCGGGTCGAGGTTGGAGGCCCGCATGTCCAGCAGGTAGTCCAGGTTGCCCCGGTTGTCGTCGGCCGTGAAGCCGGGTAGCACGAAGCCCTCCACCGCCGACTCCACCTTCTCGTAGAACGGCCGGGCGAGGGCGTACTGCTTCTTGGCCGCGGCAAGGTCGCCGCTGTCGACGGCCTTCGTGAGGTTGGCGACAGCGGTCTGCATGTCGGCCAGCGTCTGGACGGCGTACGTCCCGTACTCGGTGGCGCCCGCGGCGAGGAGCGTGGCCGCGTCACCGGTCGGGGCGGTCGCGGCCCGACCGGTCACGGTGAACGTCTGGTTCTCGACCGACGCGCCGGGGCAGTAGACCTGGTACGTGCCGCCGCCGAGGGTGACGGTGAAGCTGACGGCCGGGAGCCCCGGGGCGAGGTTCTCCTTCTCACCGAGGATGCGCTGGTCGCTCATCAGCTCCAGCTCGGTGATCGAAGCGGCGTCCTTGTTGGTCACCGTGAACGTCACCGGCCCCGCGGCCGCTGTGGCGTGGTCCAGCTGGCAGGCGTCGCCGCCCGAGCCCACGGCCAGCGTGACGGCGACCTGTGCCGCCCCGTCCTTGACCGGCGCGGCCGTCAGGCCGGCTACCGAGGGCCCGCCGCCGGCGGTGGCGTCGCCGCCCGAGGAGCCACACGCGGACAGCGCGAGGGCGGTCAGTCCGGCGGCGGCCGTCAGGGCGAGACGACGGCTGGGGCTAACCGGCATGGACGTTGCTCCTTGGTGTGTTGGTGGTGTCGGTTGCCGGTCCCTCGTGGGTCGTCGACCCGGAAGGCGCAGGCAGAGTCGTGGCCCGTCGCCGCCGGACGACGAGCAGCAGGGCGAGGGAGGTGAGCACGAGCAGGACCGGGACGAACCGTCCCCAGAAGTGCGCCTCGGTCCGGTCGGCGGCCAGTGCGCGGACCTCGTGTGCGGTCCGGCCCACGTATGCCGGCTCGACCCGCCAGCCCGCGGGGGCGAGGTGCCCGCCGGGCAGGGCTGACCCGGGGGAGACGGTGAGGGTGCGAGGCGTCGGGAGACCGCCGCCGGAGAGGGTGAGGACGACACGCTGGGTGCAGGTGGCGTCGAGCAGCCGCCCGTCCACCACCCAGGCGTCCACGCGCGAGGTGCCCGCCCAGCGTGCGGCATACGGCCCGGGGTTGCGCTGCACGTCGACGCCGACCGGCACCCGGCCGCCGCCGAGGGCCACCAGCTCCGCCAGGGTGAGGGTGGCCGGCAGCTCGCCGGCCACAGCAGCGGCCGGGCCGGTCAGGTGCTCGGCGGTGCTGCCGTCGTGGACCGTGTCGCCGGTGCTGTGCAGGGGCAGGGCCACGGCGGCGCCGTCCAGGGTCCTCGTGAGGGTCGTTCCCCGCAGGGTGGCCGTCCCGGCGGACGCCCCGGTGGCGTCGACCAGAGGGGCCGGTGCGGAGGTCGCGGCGGCGGGCGCGGCGCCGAACGCGACAAGGGCGGCAGCGGTGGCCAGAGCTGCGCCGGCGAGGACCTGCTTGATCCGGTTGCTCACGGCGACACCGGGGCGTCGGGCCTGCGGCCACAGCACGATGAGCATCATCGGCAGGAGGAAGGCGACCCAGCCGAGGACCTCCACCAGCCGGGGGTCGGCGGGGATGCCCAGCACGCCGGTGAACAGCGCCCCGCGGACCGACCCCACCGGAGCCAGCCAGGACAGGTCAAGGGTGCGTTGCTGGCCTGCGTTGAGCCACCCCGCCTCGTGGGCGGTCCGCAGGGCCCGGACCACGAGGCCGGCCGCGACCAGGACGAGGAAGACCCCGGTGGCTCGGAAGAACCTGGACAGGTTCAGCCGGACGCCACCGCGGTAGATGCCGACGCCGAGGCCGACCGCGACGAGGATGCCGAGCACCGCACCCAGCGCCGGAGTGATGGTGTTGGTCGACGCCTGGAAGGTCGCCAGGAGGAACACGGCCGACTCGAAGCCTTCCTTGAGCACGGCGAGGAAGGCCATCGCGGCGAGCGCGGTGGAGCCGCCACCGCCCAGCGCGTGCTGTGCCGAGGCCTCCAGCTCGCGCTTGAGCCCTCGTGCGTGGGCGCTCATCCACAGGATCATGCTGGTGACGAACAGGACGGCGACCGCCCCGATGACCGTCTCCAAGCCCTCCTGGGCCGCCTGCGGGAGGGCCTTCTCCACCAGGGCCAGGCCGGTCCCGACGGCGAGGCTGAGGAGCACCGCCGCGCTCACCCCGATCCACATGGGCGTGAGCCGGCGGCCGTTCTTGGTGAGGAAGGTGGCGACGATACCGACGATCAGTGCCGCTTCGAGACCTTCGCGGAGCCCGATGATGAAGGTTGCAAGCACGGACGGGGACCAATCTTCCGACGGGAGCTGGGACGAGGTAAGGATAGCCTTTCCTTGCTGTCGACACTACTGCCTCG
The DNA here is from genome assembly GCA_025929465.1 of Nostocoides sp. Lineage (GTDB taxonomy): Bacteria > Actinomycetota > Actinomycetes > Actinomycetales > Dermatophilaceae > Nostocoides. The sequence continues at coordinate 9,785 of JAICMC010000002.1, read as the reverse complement.
GGGGCTGTGCACCCCGCCGGGCCGCGGACACCGACGTCTGGCGCGAGCAGGCCGAGTGCGACACGCTGGGGCCATGACCTCCCCTACGACCGTCGTCCTGTTCGGCGCGACAGGCGACCTCGCCAAGCGCAAGCTGCTGCCCGGGTTGCTCCACCTGGCCCAGTCCAACCTGCTCGACGACCTGCGGGTGGTCGGCACGTCTCTGGACGACCTGTCGGTCGCCGCGTTCCAGGACCTCGCCTTCGACGCCATCAGGGAGTTCAGCACTCGCGACCTGCCCGAGCCGGACCTGCGGGCGTTCGTCAACAAGTTGGACTACGTGCCGCTCAAGGCCGGACCGGCGGGCCTCGGCGAGTCCGTCCGCGCGGCCGAGGCCGACCTGGTCGGCACCGACAAGCGGCTGCTCCACTACCTCTCGGTGCCCCCCAAGGCCGCACTCGCGGCGGTGGCCACGATCGCCGAGGCGGGTCTGGTCAAGAACAGCCGGATCGTCATGGAGAAGCCGTTCGGGACCGACTTCGTCAGCGCGGTCGCCCTCAACGCCCAGCTGCACGAGGTGTTCGACGAGGACCAGATCTTCCGGATCGACCACTTCCTGGGCAAGGAGGCGGCGCAGAACATCCTCGCGTTCCGCTTCGCCAACGGGCTGTTCGAGCCGATCTGGCACCGCAACTACATCGACCACATCCAGATCGACGTCCCCGAGACCCTCGGACTGTCCACCCGGGCCGACTTCTACGAGGGGACCGGCGCCTACCGCGACATGGTCGTCACCCACCTGTTCCAGATCCTCGCGTTCACCGCCATGGAGCCGCCGACCGCGCTGGAGCCGCGGGCGATCAGCCGGGAGAAGGACAAGGTGTTCCGGTCCATGCAGCCGATCCAGCCGCAGGACGTCGTCCGCGGCCAGTACATCGGCTACCGGGAGGAGCCCGGGGTGCGGGGCGACTCCGAGACCGAGACGTTCATCGCGCTCAAGTGCTACATCGACAACTGGCGGTGGGCCGGCGTCCCGTTCTACCTGCGGACGGGCAAGCGGATGGCCGAGGGCGCCCGGATCATCTCCATCGCCTTCCGGGAGCCGCCGCAGTCGATGTTCCCGCGCGACTCCGGGGTCGGCGACAACGGCCCCGACCACCTCACCTTCGACCTCGCCGACAAGGCTCGGATGTCGCTGTCGTTCTACGGCAAGCGCCCCGGCCCCGGCTTCAAGCTGGACAAGCTGTCCATGCAGTTCGCCATGCAGGAGACCGACTGGGCCGGCGCCGTCCTGGAGGCCTACGAGCGGCTCATCTACGACGCCGCCCGCGGCGACCGCACCCTGTTCACCTCGGCCGAGGGCATCGAGCGGCTCTGGTCCATCTCCCAGACCCTGCTCGACCACCCGCCGACGCCGCGCCCCTACGACCCGGGCTCGTGGGGCCCGAACCAGATCCACCAGCTCGTGGCCCCCTTCGCGTGGCGGCTGCCGTTCGAGCGGAAGTGGCGCGAGAAGCGGTTCTAAAGCGGTATGCCGGGTGCTCACGACTCGTCGGCGAGGTCCGGCAGCCGCTGGCCGACCGGCATACGCACGATGAGCGCGCGCGGCCACACCTCGGCGGTGAGGCTGCGCGCGGACCCGATGTGGTCGCCGTCCAGCTGCACCTGCTGGGGCCGGTCCGGCCGGACGACGAACCGGGTGGCCGCCCGGTGGAGCACCCGGTCGTTGCGGGTCGTCTTCTGACGGAGCAGCCGGCCGGTGACGGCAACCCAGCCGGCGATCGTCGCCGGCGAGAGGATCAGGCCGTCGAGCAGCCCGTCGTCGATCCGCGCCTCGGGCATGAGGGTGATGCCGCCCATGATCCGGCCACAGTTCCCGACGACGACGGTCCGGGCGCGGGTCTCGACGACCTCCTCGTGTCCTTCGTCGCCGATGCTGACGACGGCCCGGAACCGGTCTCCCCGCAGGTTGCGCAGCCCGGCGACGAAGTACGCCGGCCAGCCCACCCTTGCCTTGAGCTCGTCCGGGGAGTCGCCCATGATCGCGGCGTCCATGCCCATCCCGGCCATGACGAGGAAGACGTACTCGCGGGCCTTGTGGTGGTCGCCGTCGTCGGTGACGGCGTCGACGACGAGCCGCCCCACGTCGACCCGCTCGTTACGGCCGGTGAGCGCGATGGCGACGGCGTCCTCCAGGCTGGTGAGCGGCAGACCCACGTTGCGGGCCAGCAGGTTGCCGGTGCCGCTGGGGAGCAGCCCCATCGCCGTCTGGGTGCCGGCAAGGGCCTGAGCCACCGACCGCACGGTGCCGTCACCACCGAGCGCGCACACGACGTCGACGCCGTCGGCCACGGCCGCCCGGGCCTGCCCGGTCCCCGGGTCCTCGACGGTCGTGTGGTGGAACGTCGGCTCGGCCCAGCCGTGCGTCAGACAGGCGGCGGTGAGCCGCGCCTCCAGATCAGCCACATCGGTGAACTTGGTCGGGTTGACGACCATGGCGGCTCGCTTCGGCGGCGGTGGCACGGCGTCCTCGGGCCGGAAGGTGTCCCGGTGCGGGCGGTGCCGCCCGCCCGAGCCCGAGGCGGCGCGGCTGCGGAGGAGTCCGGCGACGACGCCGAGGGCGAGGAGGAGCGCCACGGCCACGAGGAGCAGGGGCCAGTCGGTGCGTGACACGGAACGTGACCGTACCGCACTGGTGGTGGTGGCCCGGCATACGGAAGTCTGGCAGGCATGGCGCCGAGCGACCCCACCATCGTCCCGGACGGCAAGGACTGGACCTGGACCCTGCGACGGGTCTGCCCCGACTGCGGCTTCGCCGCGGCCGAGGTGACCGCCGATCGGGTCGCGGGTCGGATCGCGGCCCTGGCCGCGCCGTGGCCCGGCGTCCTCGCCCGGCGGGGGGTCCGGGAGCGGCCGGCCCCCGGGGTGTGGTCGCCCCTGGAGTACGGCGCGCACGTCCGCGACGTGTGCGTCCTGTTCCGAGAGCGGCTGGAGCTGATCCTGGGGGAGGACGAGCCGCTGTTCGCGAACTGGGACCAGGACGCGGCGGCCGTCGAGGGGGCGTATGCCGCGCAGGACCCGGCCGTCGTCGCGACCGGCCTCGCTGCGGCGGCCGATGCGTGGAGCGCGGCGTATGCCGCCGTCGCGGCCGACCAGTGGGACCGGGCCGGGGTGCGCTCCAACGGCTCCACGTTCACCGTGCTGACCCTCGGCCGGTACGGGCTGCACGACCTGGCCCACCACCTCTGGGACGTGACAGGACATCGGACCTGACACGCGGGACCATGTATCAGGGCTCGCCCACGGCCCTCCTGACGGATGCAGGCCAGCTGGATGAACGCGACGAGGAGCCCCCATGGATGAGCCGGACGGCCAGAGCACACCTGCGCAGGAGGGGTCCGCCGGATCCGAGACGTCGACGGCGGGCGAGGCGACGAACGCCGCCGGCCGTGACCTGGACGGATCGCGTCGGGGCGGTGGAGGCGGACGGGTCCCACCCGGGCGGGTGGGCTCGGTACCGGCCGGGAACGGTGGCGGTTCGACGCCGCCCAGCCTGTACGTGCTGGACCACCTGGTCTGGTCCGGCTACATCGCGACGGCCGACGAGGAGCCGCTCAACGCGGTCCAGGCGGCGATCACCGAGGCCGGGCTGCCGCTGCGCGCCGAGATCCCGGCCGACGCCGCCCGGCTGCCCGCTCTGGAGGACCTGCCCGGCGTGCTGGCCGAGCTGCGCGACGAGCTGTGGGTCACCCGGATCGTCCTGGTCCCCACCGACCCCGGCTACGCCGTCGACGCCCAGCAGGTCCTGGCCGACATCCGCAGGGTGGCGCCGGACACCGCCGCACGGCTGGCCCTGGACCACGTGCTCACCCCCAGCGGGGGCCTGTGGCCCGGGATCGGTGGGCTGTGGCCCGGGATCGGGGGACTCTGGCCGGGGATCGGCGGGCTGTGGCCCGGTATCGGGACACCGGCGGAGTACGGCATACCCGGGCGCGGCGGTCGGATGCCGGTCCACCTGGCCGTGCCCAAGCCCCGTCCCGCCCGACGGTGGGAGCGCCGCCCGGTCGTCGCACTACCGGACACCGGCCTCGGCGAGCATCCCTGGTTCGACGGGGACCCGAGCGTGCAGGTCGGCGCCTCCTTCAGGGGAGTCCCCATCGGGGGCGCCAACGAGGACCTGGGCGACGGGGTCAGCGACGAGCTGGTCGGAGCCCTGGGCGCCCTCGCCGGGCACGGGACGTTCGTGGCGGGGATCGTGCGGCAACGGTGTCCCGAGGCAGCCATCCTCTCCATCCCGGTCATGAGCCGGGACGGGATCGCCGTGGAGACCGAGGTCCACACCGCCCTCGTGCTGCTGCTGCTCCGGCACGTCAACGGCGTCCTGGACAACCACCCGGACGACGTGATCGACGTGCTGTCGGTCTCGATGGGCTACTACCCGGACCCCAGCGACGACCCCGGCGAGGAGCACCGCTTCCGGATCCTGTTCCAGCGGTACTGCGACTGGCAGGTGATCGTCTGCGCCGGTTCGGGCAACGACGCGACGCGTCGTCCCCTCTACCCGGCAGCGTTCGCCGACACCGAGGACCCTGACCCGGCGCACCTGCCCGTCCCCCTGCTCGCCGTGGGCGCGCTCAACCCCGGGTGCCGGACGACGGCGCTGTTCTCCAACGTGGGCAGCTGGGTGCGGTACCTGCGGTGCGGCGCCGCGGTGGTCAGCACCGTGCCGACCACCTTCCGCGGCGGTGCGCAGGCCAGCCAGGTCGGGGTCGGCATCATGGCGGGTGGGCGTTCGACGATCGACCCGGAGGACTACGGCTCGGGCTTCAGTGTCTGGAGCGGAACCTCGTTCTCGACCCCCGCGGTCGCCGCCGACGCGGCGCGGGGCCTCGCGGCCGACGAGCTGCTGGCCCAGGTCGACAAGGGTTCCATGGCCGCCCGTGCGGACCGCGCCCGAGCCGGGCTGGCCGAGGTGGCGCCGTGAACCCGAGGCCCGTCTCGTCCGAGAGCCTGGGGTACCGCGCAGGGCAGGCCTTCGCGGCCTACCAGGAGGGCGACCACCAGCGACTCGGCGACCTCGTCGAGCTGCTGACCCCGGTGCTGTGGCACACCGCCCGGGCCCAAGGTGCCTCGGGTGCGACGGCAGAGGACGCCATCCAGACGGCCTGGCTGCGCCTGGTCGACTCCGCGGACCGGATCCTGGACCCGTTCGCCGTGCTCGCCTGGCTGGTGATCACCGTCAAACGCGAGACGTGGCGCCTCGTCCGTGGCGAGCGGCGCGAGATCGATGTCGAGGAGGTCCCGGAGGCGCCGGCCATGGCCCTGGGCCCGGAGCAGGTCTCGATCCTCGGGGAGCGCCAGAAGGCGCTGTGGCGACACGTCGCCGCGCTGCCGGCCCGGTGCCAGGAGCTGTTGCGGGTGGTCGCCTTCGCCGACCGACCCGACTACGCGGCGATCGCGCAGTCCCTCGGTATGCCGGTCGGGTCGATCGGCCCGACCCGTGGCCGCTGCCTGCAGAAGCTGCGCACGGCCATCGCCACCGATCCCACCTGGGAGGCCTGACATGACGACCCACACCGACCCCATCGACGAGGTCGACCTGGCCAACCTCGCAGCGCTGCACGAGCTGCTGGCCAGGGTGGATCCGGTGCCGGCCGACCTGGCCGAGCGGAGCCGGTTCGCGCTCACCGTCCATGCCCTCCATGCCGAGGTGGCCGAGCTCACCCAGGCAGAGATGGTGGCGACCCGATCGGCGAAGGACGCGACGCGGACCGAGTCGATCACCTTCACCAGTGGCACGGTCAGCCTGATGGTGACCACGAGGGTGGGTGATGACGGGCGGACCGCGCGGATCGACGGCTGGGTGACCCGCGGTGGGGCCGTGGTGGACGTCGTCACGGCGGACCTCACCCGTTCGGTCACGGCCGACGAGCACGGCCGGTTCGTCGTGGACGGCCTGCCCCGGGGATGGGTGCACTTCCTGGTCCGGGTGGATCCGGGGGAGCCGGACGCGCGCCCGGTCATCACCCCCAGCGTCGAGCTCTGAGGAGGCCCGGATCGAGGACTCCCTGGAGCTGGCCGAGGCCCAGCGGCGGCGGGCGGTGGCAGCCAACCACGCCGGGCGACCGGACCGGGCACGCCGGTCCCTGGCAAGGGCGCTCGACGTCCTGGACCGGGCGGCAGCCGGTGCGGGCGAGACGCCCGGGGTTCGCTCCGCTCGCGTCAACGTCCTGATCACGTCGGCTCTGACGACGTTCCTGACCCAGGGGCTGGAGCCGGCGACCCGGGTCCTGGCCGAGGCACGGACGCTGATCGACGGTGTCGCCGGGCCGGAGGCCGGGCTCCTGGAGAGCAGGTGGCACTTCCAGTTCGCCGGCATCCTCGGCCAGGCCGGAGACCTGACCGGCGCCCTCGGCCACCAGGCGGCGGTGGGGGCCGGGTTGGCCGCGTTCACACCCCGGGAGCGGTGCGCGGTGCAGGTGACCCAGGCGATGCTCCTGTCCGAGGCCGGCCGGCCATCGGAGGCGGTGCCGCTCTTCCGCGCAGCCGCCGAGGCCGCGCGGGTGATCGGGGACCGGGCCATGGCGGCCTACGCCACGCATGACGCCGCGTATGCCGCGTACCTCATGGGGGACATCCCGGCCGCCCTGGCCGGGATGGCCGACGCGGTCGCGCACGGCGACCTGCCCACCTCGCCCGACCTGGACCGCGCCATCGTGCTGGTCGACGCCGGCCTGACCGACGAGGCGGCCGAGGCCCTGCACACCGCCCTGCGGGTGGCACCGAGGACGGCGTGGCGGGTCCGTGCCGAGATCCTGCTGTCCTTCGCGAGGGTTCATCGCTGGTCCGGACGGCAGGCCGCGGCAGCAGCCGCGGCGCGGCGCGCCCGCGCGCTCTACCGTCGGCACGGCGCCCTGGCGTGGGAGGCGGACGCGCGACTGCTGTTGCTCCAGATCGCCCTGGACTCGGGGCGGGCCACGCCGGCGATGGCTGCGGACGCCGAGCAGCTGGCAGCCACCGCGGACCGCCTCGGATCGGCGTCCCTGGCCGACCGGGCCCTCACCGTGGCGGCCGAGACCTGTGCGCGGCGCGGCGACTGGACGGCCGCAGGACGCCACCTCACCGAGCCCGCACACCGGCCCAACCGGTCGCTCCAGGGCGACCTGCACCGGGTCCAGGTCCAGGCCCTGGTCCTGTCCGGGACGGGTGAGACGGCGAAGGCGCGCAGGCTGCTGTCGCGAGGGAGCCGGTTGCTGGCCGCTGGTCAGCAGGGCAGCGCCAGCCTGGACCTGCGCGCCGCCGCCGCCCTGCACGGGGTTCGGCTCGCGGACCTGGACCTGGACCTGGCCCTGCCTCGGGGGGCGCACGCAACCCTGACCAGCCTGGAGCGGTGGCGGTCGGCCACGGACCGGCTACCGCGTGTGCGTCCCTCCTCCGACCCGGAGCTGGCACGGCTGACCGAGCAGCTGCGCTCGACCCGGGACAGGATGCGCCGTGAGACGGCGGTGGACGTCGTGACGGGCCTGCAGGACCAGGCGAGCGCGCTGCAGCACCGGATCCGGGAACGGGACTGGGCCGGTTCCCGGGCCGACGCGCGGCAGGCGGGGTCGGCGGCCACGCTCTCGACAGCGACCGAGCGGCTGCGGTCGGCGGACCGTGAGGCACTGTGGCTCTTCCCCCACGGGGGCCGGCTGATGGGGGTCGCCATCTGCGCCGGCAGGGCGCGACTGCGTGACCTGCTGGCGCTGGAGGAGGCCGCCGAGCTCGCTGAACGGGCGCGCGCCGACCTGCGCGTCATGGGCACCCACCAGCTGGGTGCCCTGCGCGCCGCCGTGGTCAGCTCGCTGCGCGCAGACCTCGCCCGCCTGGACGACGCGGTCCTGCGGCCGTGGGGTCGTGCCGAGGGCGGGCTCGTGCTGCTGCCCTGCCGGGAGCTGGGCAGCCTGCCCTGGGCGCTGGCCCCCTCGCTCGTCGGCCGTCCGCTCACCATCGCACGGTCGCTGGGGAGCTGGGCACGCCGCACGGGGCAGAGCGCGGGGCGGCCGACCGTCCAGGTCAGCGTCGGGCCCAGGCTGGGCCGGGCCCACGACGAGGCCGCCGCGCTCGCCGCGACCTGGGGCCCGGACCGGGTCGACCTCCACTCTCCGGCAACCGCGTCCGCCCTGGTCCGGGCCGTGACGGAGGCCGACATCGTGCACGTCGCCGCCCATGGGACCCACGAACCGCAGAGCCCGCTGTTCAGCTCCATCGACCTGGACGACGGGCCGGTGTTCGCCCACGAGTTCCAGCCGCACGGCATACGGGCCCGGCACGTCGTCCTCTCCGCGTGCGACGTCGGTCTGGCGATGGTGCGGCCGGGGGAGGAGTCGCTCGGCCTCGCCGCGTCGATGCTCTCGCTCGGCGCGGCGTCCGTCGTCGCGGCTGTCTCGCCGGTCCCCGATGAGGTGGCCTGCGAGGTCATGACGGCCCACCACCGGCACCTCGCCGCAGGTCGCCCGACCGACGAGGCGCTGGCGATGGCGGTCACCGAGAACGACGACGTCGCGGCAGCCTTCCACTGCATGGGTTCCCAGTGGCGGTTCACCCCTGCGCCCGACCGTTGAGCGCCATGGCGCTGAAGCCGACGAGCGGCGCAGCCAGTTCTGCGGCGGTCATCGGGATCTGCGCCGGGGCGCAGAAATGCGTTCGGGGGCAGGACCCCTGCGGCCCGGTCCAGGTCGGGCCGGGGGACGAGGGTCGTCCGATCGGCCGACGGGTGGAACCGGCTTGCCGGTATGCCGGGTGCGGCCTCACCGTGCAGCGGTGCCGTCCCTGTCCCGCCTGCTGACCGTCGCCCTGGCCGCACTGCTGCTCACCGGACGGCGCAGGGCTGACCGCCCCGCTCCCTCCGCCGCGCCCGCCCCCGTCCCCGCGCGCGCGAGGTGGGGGAGAGCCTGGGTCAGCCGCCCGTCGATAAACTCGACGGCGTGATCGACATCCGGCTCCTGCGCGACGACCCCGACACCGTCCGCGCCAGCCAGCGGGCGCGTGGCGAGGACGCCGGGATCGTCGACCGGATCCTCGCGGCCGAGGAGCTGCGACGGTCCAGCCTCACCGCATACGAGCAGCTGCGGGCCGAGCAGAAGTCGATCGGCAAGGACGTCGCCCGGGCCCAGGGCCAGGAGAAGCAGGCGCTCCTGGCCCGCACCAAGCAGCTTGCCGCCCGGGTCAAGGAGCTCGACGCGGGCGCGGCGACCGCCCAGCAGGCGTTCGACACCCTGCTCCGTCGCGTCGGCAACGTGATCGAGCCCGGCGTCCCGAGCGGCGGCGAGGACGACTACACGGTCCGCGCGACGGTCGGCACGCCGCGGGACTTCGCCGCCGAGGGTTTCGAGCCCAAGGACCACCTCGACCTGGCCGAGGGCCTGGACGCCCTCGACATGGCGCGCGGGGCCAAGGTCGGCGGTTCCCGCTTCTACTTCCTCAAGGGGGTCGGCGCGCGGCTGGAGATGGCCCTGTTCGGACTGGCCATGCAGCAGGCGGTCGGGGCCGGGTTCGTCCCGATGGTCACCCCGACCCTGGTCACCCCGCAGGTCATGGGCGGGGCCGGGTTCCTCGACGACCACGCCGACGAGGTCTACCGGCTCGAGGCCGACGACCTCTACCTCACCGGCACCTCCGAGGTCGCGCTCGCCGGCTACCACGCCGAGGAGATCATCGACCTCTCGGGCGGGCCGATCCGGTATGCCGGTTCCTCGACCTGCTACCGGCGCGAGGCGGGGTCCTACGGCAAGGACACCCGCGGCATCATCCGGGTGCACCAGTTC
>JAICMC010000178.1 GCA_025929465.1 Nostocoides sp. | reverse complement strand
GGCCGTGCCAGCCCGATCGAGACACCCCTGCTGGCCCACTTCCACCGACACCTGGACCCACCCCGCCGGCACCGCGACAACCAGCCAACCACCCCCACCGCCGACCTGCACTGGGTCACCCACTGAGCCCACGGCAGGGGGTCCCACGCAGTCTCCTGAGACGGGTACGTTGGACTTCGTGACGGAGCAGGTCGACCACGACGTCCTCATCGTCGGCGCCGGGATCTCCGGGATCGACACGGCATACCGCATCCAGACGATGTGCCCCGAGCGCACCTACGCGATCCTCGAGGGCCGTGACTCGATGGGCGGGACGTGGGACCTGTTCCGCTACCCCGGAATCCGTTCCGACTCCGACATGTACACCCTCGGCTTCCCGTTCGAGCCGTGGCAGAGCGACGTGTCGATCGTCGACGGGTCGAGCATCCGGGCCCACGTAGGGCAGACGGCCGAGAAGTACGGCATCGCCGACCGGATCCGCTACGGACACAGGGTCGTCCGGGCCAGCTGGGACAGCGTGTCGACGACGTGGACGCTCGACGTGGACACCGCGCACGGGCGCCGCACGCTCACCGCCCGTTGGGTCCACCTCGCCACCGGCTACTACGACTACGAGACGCCGTACACCCCGGACTTCCCCGGCCGTGCGAGCTTCACCGGGACCTTCGTGCACCCCCAGCACTGGCCCGAGGACCTCGACGTGGCGGGCAAGCGCGTCGTCGTCATCGGCTCCGGCGCGACAGCCGTGACACTCGTGCCGGCCCTCGCCGACCGGGGGGCGAGGGTGACCATGCTGCAACGGTCGCCGAGCTACGTCCTGGCCCTCCCCGGCAGCGACGCCATCGCCGCACGGCTGCGCAAGCGGCTCCCCGCACAGCGTGCACACACCCTCATCCGCTGGAAGAACATCCTCACCTCACTCGGGCTGTACAAGCTGTCCCGGCGGGCGCCCAAGGTCGTCGGGAGACTGCTGTCCCGGAGTGCCGAGCGGGCCACCCGGGGTGCCGGTCTCGCGCCGGGTGCGTTCCGGCCGAGGTATGACCCGTGGGACGAGCGGATGTGCATCGCCCCGGACGGGGACCTGTTCCGGGTGCTCCGCGACGGGTCGGCGACGATCGTCACCGATACGATCGACTTGCTTGTGCCAGAAGGCATCCGGACGTCCAGCGGCACGCTGCTGCCCGCCGACGTCATCGTCTCGGCCACCGGGCTCACCGTTCGGGTCGGCGGCGGGATGAGTCTGTACCTCGACGGCCGGCTGGTCGACATCCCGGGCAGCTACCTCTACCGCGGGCTCATGCTCCAGGACGTCCCCAACCTCAGCGTCGTGATCGGCTACACCAACGCCTCCTGGACACTGCGAGCCGACCTGTCCGCCCAGTACGTGTGCCGGCTGCTCAACCACCTGCGTGACACCGGCGCGGCATACGCCTATCCCAGGCCGACGCAGCAGCTCACACCCAACCCGCTGCTCGGCCTGCGCAGCGGCTACGTCCGCCGGGCCTGGGACGTCCTGCCCAAGTCGGGCGGGGTCGACCCGTGGCAGGTGCACCAGAGCTACCTGCGTGACCGCAGGGACATCGGCTCCTCCGACCTCACCCAGGACATGGTCTTCGGTGACGCCGGAGGAGGAGGCGATCTCACGACGGCACAGCGCGATGGCCTGACGGCCTGACCGGTGCGGGGCGGCCGCTCGGGCAGACTGGGCCCGTGATCCACCTGCGGCTGTCCGTCCCGACCGCGCTCAGCGCGGAAGCAGTCGAGGCGCTGACCGACGACCCGGCCGTCAGCAGCCTGTCGGTGCTCCGCGGTGCGTCGCTCAAGCCGGTGGGCGACATCGTCGACGCCGATGTGGCCCGCGAGGCCGCCAACGACGTCATCGACCGGCTCAGAGCACTCGGCGTCCACCACGAAGGAACCCTGCACGTCGAACAGGTGCCGACCTGGTTGTCCCTCAGCGGGTGGGAGGCCGAGCGCAGCACGCCGGGCAGCAGCGCCGACTCGGTCGTCTGGGCCGAGGTGACCGAGCGCGCCTACGGTGACACCGAGCTCAACTGGACCTTCGCGTCCTTCATGACTCTGGCGACCATGCTCGCCGGAATCGCCATCATCCTGGACTCCCAGATCCTCACCATCGGGGCGATGGTGCTGGGGCCCGACTTCGGCGCGATCGCCGCCCTCTCCCTGGCCGTCGTGCGGCACCGTTGGCATCTGTTCCGGCTGGCCACCCGCAGTCTCGTGGTGGGCCTGTTCGTGGCAATGGCGCTCACCGCGGCCGGTGGGCTGGCCGTGCGCGCCCTCGGCTGGGCGAGCGCCGGCGACCTCACCAGTACCCGGACGGCGACCGACTTCATCTACCACCCGAACCGCTGGTCGTTCATCGTCGCCGTGATCGCGGCCGCCGCGGGGGTGCTGTCGCTCACGTCCTCCAGGGTCGGTGGGCTCTCCGGGGTGTTCATCTCGGTGACAACCATCCCGGCAGCCGGCAACGTCGCCCTCGGACTGTCGTTCGGACTGTGGAACGAGGTCCGCGGCAGCGCGCTGCAGCTGCTCGTCAACATCGTCGGGATGGCGGCGGCCGGCTCGCTCACCCTGCTCTTCCAGCAGGCCGTGTGGTCACGAGTCTCGGCCGCCCGCCGTCGGATGATCACCCGGCGGAAGCTGGCCGACCCGGGCGGGTGGTCCGGCCGGACCTGAGGCCCGCGGCCGGACCTGAGGCCCGCGGCCGGGCCCGGGCCCGCGACCGGGGCCCGGAGTCAGCCGCCGAGCGCCTCGATGATGTCGCCCTCGATGTCCTCCGGCTTGGTGGTCGGGGCGTAGCGGTCGATGACCGTGCCGTCCCTGCCGATGAGGAACTTGGTGAAGTTCCACTTGATCTTGCCCCCGAGCAGCCCGCCCTTGGAGTCCTTGAGCCAGGCGTAGAGCGGATGCGTGTCCGGCCCGTTGACCTCGACCTTGTCGAACATCGGGAAGGTCACGCCGTAGGTGACCTGGCAGAACTCGCCGATCTCGTCCGCCGTGCCCGGCTCCTGGTCGCGGAACTGGTTGCACGGGAAGCCCAGGACGACCAGGCCCTCGTCCTGGTGGGTCTTCCAGAGCGTCTCCAGCCCCTCGTACTGGGGGGTGAAGCCGCACTTGCTCGCGGTGTTGACGACGAGGACGACCTTGCCGGCGTATGCCGCGAGGTCCTGGTCCGCTCCCGCGAGGGTCGTGGCGTGGAAGTCCGAGATGGTGGTCATGGCGCCCATCGTCGCACCGGAGGACGGCTCCGGATCGGCCGGGGTCAGCTCGAGCTGGAGGCGGCCCACAGGTTGATGCCGGCGTCGACGGCGTGCTTGTCGATCCGGGCCAGCTCGGCATCGGTGAACGCGAGGTTGTGCACCGCGTCGAGGGAGTCGTCCAGCTGCGCCACGCTGGAGGCGCCGATGAGGACCGAGGTCACGCGCGGGTCCCGCAGCGCCCAGGCCAGGGCCATCTGGGCCAGCGACTGGCCGCGGGCCGACGCCATCCGGTGCAGCGCCCGGACGTGCCTCAGCGCGGCATCGGTGATCAGCGAGGGGTCGAGGGACTTGCCCTGCGAGGCACGGGAACCCTCGGGGATGCCCTTGAGGTACTTGTTGGTGAGCATGCCCTGCGCCAGCGGGCTGAACGCGATGCAGCCGACGCCGGTCTCGCCGAGGGTGTCCAGCAGCGCCTCCTCGACCCACCGGTTGAGCATCGAGTAGGACGGCTGGTGGATCAGGATCGGCGTGCCGAGGTCGCGGGCGATGGTGACCGCCTCGCGGGTCCGCTCGGCGGAGTACGACGAGATCCCGGCATACAGCGCCTTGCCCTGGCGGACGATGGAGTCCAGCGCGCCCATCGTCTCCTCCAGCGGTGTCGTCTCGTCGAAACGGTGGCTGTAGAAGATGTCGACGTAGTCCAGGCCCATCCGGGCGAGGGACTGGTCGGCAGAGGCGATGAGGTACTTGCGCGACCCCCCGCCCTGACCGTAGGGCCCGGGCCACATGTCGTAGCCGGCCGTGCTGGAGATGACCAGCTCGTCGCGGTACGGGCGGAAGTCGCGGGCGAAGATGGTGCCGAAGTTGCGCTCGGCCGACCCGTAGGGCGGACCATAGTTGTTCGCCAGGTCGAAGTGCGTCACGCCACGGTCGAAGGCGCGCCGCAAGGTGGCCTGGGCCCGCTCCAGTGGGACGTCGTCGCCGAAGTTGTGCCACAGGCCGAGGGAGACGGCCGGCAGGGACAGGCCTGAACGCCCCACCCGCCGGTACGGCATCCCCGCCTCGTAGCGCCCGGGTGCTGCCTTGTACTCGTCCGCGTGGAAGGTCATGCGCCCCACCCTGCCATGGGTCGCGCCGTCGCGGTCGCCGGGATGATCGTGGGTGGCGCCGGTGTTGACCCCACCGTACCGAAACCCTGCGACAGGAGATCTCCCATGGCCACGACCGAGCTGACGGTCGACACCTTCCAGCAGACCGTCGTCGACAACGACATCGTGCTCGTCGACTTCTGGGCCGACTGGTGTGGGCCGTGCAAGCGGTTCGGGCCCGTCTTCGACGCGGCGAGCAGCGAGCACGAGGACATCGTCTTCGGCAAGGTCGACACCGAGGCCCAGCCGGCCCTGTTCGCCGCCACCGGCGCCACATCGATCCCGCTGCTGATGGGTTTCCGGGAGGGCATCCTGGTGTTCTCCCAGCCCGGTGCGCTCCCGCCGGCCGGCCTGGCCCAGGTCATCGACGCGATCAAGGGCCTGGACATGGACGACATCAAGACGCAGCTGGCCGCCAAGGAGACGTCCGCGAGCTGAGCCAGCTGGCGCCGTCCGGCGGCTCGTACGACCAGCCCGGTGGCAGCGGCTGGTCGGCCGGGTGGTCGATCGACCACCGCAGCAGGGCCATCGTCGTCGAGCACAGGCCGGTCGCGGCGCGGTTGGCGGCGTCGGACCCCTCGCCGAGGCCCAGCTCGCGCCGGACCCAGGACGGGGTGGCGGCCAGCGCGCCGAGCGCGAACGGCCGGTAGCCGACGCGCGCGGCACCCGTCAAGGGTGGGTCGTGGAGCAGGAAGTCGGCGGCCTCCAGCGCTGCCTGGCTGGCCCGGAGCTCGGGCCGGTATGCCGCGACCAGCTCGTCGAGCTCGGCCACGGTC
>JAICMC010000140.1 GCA_025929465.1 Nostocoides sp. | reverse complement strand
GCCGTAGAGGTGCACTCGCAGCTCGGGGTCACGGGCCATCAGGTGCCGGTATGCCGGGTAGAGCTCGGGGTGGTCGCCACCGAGCACGTTGGCCATGACCGTCCACGGGGCACGCGGCCGGGGAGACCCCAGCGGCAGGTCGAGCACCGCCCGCAGGTGCTGCTCGAACTGGCCGGTGACCGCGCCGTCCATGCTCCAGTGGCCGCTGTTGTGCGGTCGCATCGCCAGCTCGTTGACGACGAAGCCCGCTGTGCCGTCAGGGTTCTGGATCTCGAAGAGCTCGACGGCCAGGACGCCCGTCACGTCGAGGTCGGCGGCGATCCGCAGGGCCGCCTCGGTGGCGCGGGAGGCCAGGTCGGGGTCCAGGTGGGGAGCGGGGGCAAGGACCTCCGTGCAGATCCCGTCGGCCTGCACGGTCTCGACGACCGGGTATGCCGCGGCCTGGCCGGACGGGCTGCGCGCGAGCAGCACGGCCAGCTCACGGGTGAAGTCGACGCGGGCCTCCAGCAGGACCTCGCCCGGCAGCTCCAGCCAGTCGGCCACCTCGGCAGCCGAACCGATGACGCGCACCCCCTTGCCGTCGTAGCCTCCGCGCGGCGTCTTGGCGACGACCGGCCAGCCGACGTGGGCACCGAAGGCGGTGACCTCCTGGGTCGTCGCAGCGCGAGCCCACGGCGGGCACGGGATGCCCAGGACGGTGAGCCGCTCGCGCATCGCCAGCTTGTCCTGGGCGAAGAGGAGCGCCTGCGGGCTCGGGTGCAGGACCGTGCCCTGGTCTTCCAGGGCCGCGAGCACGTCGGCCGGCACGTGCTCGTGGTCGAAGGTCACGACGTCGCACCGGCGGGCGAAGGCCCGCACGGTGTCGACGTCGGTGTGGTCTCCCACGGGTGCCGAGACGATGACCTGCGCCGCCGCGGCGTCGGGGCTCTCGGCCAGCACGCTGAGGGTGAGCGCCAGCTCGGCGGCCGGGCCGGCACACATCCGGGCCAGCTGTCCGCCCCCGATGATGCCGACGACGGGGAAGCCACCGGGGGCGGGTCGGGGGTCGGCCATGGCGTAAGGATACGAGAGGCGGGGAGGCTCCCAACGCCGCCCACTAGGCTCTGCGGGTGTCCTCGCCCCTCACGCGCCTCCGCGGCGCGGTCGACGTCCTCTACCGGGAGATGATCAAGTTCGGGATCATCGGCGCGGTCAGCTTCGTCGTCGACCTCGGCGGGGCCAACCTGCTGTGGCACACGGTCCTGCCGACCAAGATCACGACGGCCAAGATCATCTCCGGCGCGGCCGCCACCCTCGTCGCGTGGATCGGCAACCGCGCCTGGACCTTCCGGCACCGCCGGAACCGCCCGGTCTCGCACGAGGTCTCGCTGTTCTTCGGGGTCAACCTCATCGCGTTGGGCGTGTCGACTGCCGTCCTCGCCATCTCCCACTACGGCCTGGGCTTCACCGGACGGCTCGCCGACAACATCGCCACCATCGTCGGCATCGGGCTCGGCACCCTGTTCCGGTTCTGGGCCTACCGGCGGTTCGTCTTCGCGCACGAGCCGCTGGCCGACGGGCTCAGCGTGACGCCTCGCTGAGGAACAGCGCGAACAACGCCGGCTCGGCGCTCACCAGCTCCAGTCGGCCGCCGTTGGCCTCGGCCAGGTCGCGCGCCAGGGCCAGGCCCAGACCGCTGCCGGTGGAGGAGACCGACCGCTGGAAGATGTGCGGCGCCATGGCCGCCGAGATCCCCTCACCCTGGTCGCTCACCTCGACCACCACCGACGGGCCGGACCGGCGGGCAGCCATCTCCACGGTGCCCCGGCCGTGGGACAGCGAGTTCTCCAGCAGCGTGGACAGGACCTGGGACAGCGCCACCGGCGTGGCGTTGACGAACAGGCCGCGCTCGCCGCTCACCCGGACGCTCCGCCGGGCCTTGGCGAACGCCACCTGCCACTCGCGCTGGAGGCCGGCGATCACCGAGTCCAGCGAGACCGCCATGGTGGCGCTGTCGGGCCGGCGGCCTCGACCCATCAGGTCGTCGACGACACGGGTCAGCCGCTCCACCTGGTCGATGGCGATCCCGGCCTCCTCACGGACCACGTCGAGGTCGTCGGTCGTCGCGACCTCGTCCAGCCGCATGAGCAGCGCGGTGAGGGGGGTGCGCAGCTGGTGGGAGGCGTCGGAGGCGAAGTCTCGCTCCGCCGCCAGTGACGTCGTCAGTGCCCGGGCGCTGTGCGACAGCACGTCGCTGACCCGGTCGACTTCGGCGATGCCCGAGTCGAGCGGTTTGAAGCGGGACTCACCCGCACCGAGCCGCTCGGCCCGTTCGGCCAGCATGGCGATCGGCTCGGAGAACCGCGCCGCCTGGCGCCAGGCGATCCAGGCGCCGACCCCCAGCGCCACCAGGGCCAGTGCGAGCGGGACCGCGACGATGCCGGTCACGGCGCCCGGGGTCATCGTGCGGTCGACGATGACGATCCGGCCGGCCGGGCTGCGGGTGCCGACGACCAGGGCCAGCACCATGAGGGGAACGGCGACGATGGCCAGGGCGACGGCGAGCGCAGTGACCGTCGAGCGCAGCAGCTGCTCCCGCACGACGCCCCGCTCAGCCCTGGTCCGGGTCGAACCGGAACCCGACGCCTCGCACGGTGGTGATGTAGCGCGGGCTCGTCGCGTCGTCGCCGATCTTGCGGCGCAGGACCGAGATGTGCATGTCCAGGGTCTTGGTCGACCCGAGCCAGACCGTGTCCCAGATCTCCCGCATGAGCTGCTCGCGGGAGACCACCTTGCCGGCGTCCCGCACGAGCACGCGGAGCAGCTCGAACTCCTTGGCAGTGAGCTGGAGCTCCTCCTCGCCGAAGAAGGCACGCCGGCCGTCGAGGTCGATCCGCACCAGCTCCGGGGCGGCGACGTGCGGGACCTCGCCCGCCTTGCGGCGGAGCAGCGCCCGGGTCCGGGCCAACAGCTCGGCCAGGCGGAACGGCTTGGTCACGTAGTCGTCTGCGCCGGCGTCCAGCCCCACGACGGTGTCGACCTCGTCGGCGCGTGCGGTGAGGATGAGGACCGGGAAGGTGTGACCTGCGCTGCGGATCCGCCGGCACACCTCCAGGCCGTCCATCACGGGCAGACCGAGGTCCAGGACGAGCAGGTCCGGCTGGGTCTGCGCCGCGTCCAGGGCGCTCTGGCCGTCGCCGAAGACCTCGACGTCGTAGTTCTCCCGCCGCAACGCACGAGCCAGTGGCTCGGAGATGGCCGGGTCGTCCTCGGCCAGCAGTACGCGCGTCATGGCACCTGATCGTAGGCGGTCTCGGGCTCAGTGCGTTATCACGCCCACGACCACTGTGGTGGGCGTTTGGCGTTGAAGGCCGCGACGCCCTCTGCCCGGTCGGCCGAGAACGCCGTCACGGCCCATCCGGCGTCCTCGATCTCGAGCGCTTCCTGCAGTGGCAGGTCCAGGCCCACCCGCATCGCGTGCTTGGCCTGACGCAGGCCCACGGGCGAGTTGGCAGCGATCCCGGACGCGAGGCTGAGCGCGCGCTCCCGGGCACCTCCGGCGGGAACGACCTCGTCGGCCACCCCGAGCGCGAGGGCCTCGGCTGCGTCCAGGCGACGGGCGGTGAAGATGAGTGACGCGGCCCGGGACCAGCCCACCCGCCTGGTCAGCAGCTGGGTTCCGCCGCCACCGGGGATGACACCCACGCTCACCTCGGGCAGACCGACGACGGCGCCGTCGCCGAGGACGATGAGGTCGCAGGACAGGGCCAGCTCCAGACCGCCGCCGAGCGCGAAGCCGTCGACGGCGGCGATCGCCGGCTGCGGCATACCCAGGACCCCTCCGTAGGCCGCCCGCGCGAGCGGCCGCTGGGCGCGCAGCTGCTCGTCGGTGAAGGTGTTGCGCTCCTTCAGGTCCGCCCCCACGCAGAACGCCCGGGGGTGGCTGGAGGTGAGGACCACGCAGCTGACCGAGGCGTCGGCGGCCACCGCGGCCGCCGCCTCGCCGATGGCTCGCGCCATGTCCGTGGAGACGGCGTTCATCGCCGCCGGACGGTCCAGGACGAGCTCGGCGACGTGACCGCCCGCACCGTGGCGGGTGACCCGGACGAGGGGGCCGGGCTGGTCGGGATGGGTCATGGGATCTCCTCACGGGGGCGGGTTCCAAGGGCACGGGACAGCTCACTGGGGGTGACGGCCCCGATGTCGCGCAGGTTCCGGCGCCGGGTGGGGCGCATGGCGAACCCGCTCATCGAGGCCAGCCGGCGGGTCAGGGCGTCATCGACCCACACCTTGCCCGGGGGCGTCACCGCGGTCATCCGGGAGGCCCGGTTGACCGTTGTCCCGAAGACGTCACCGAGCCGGGAGAGTACCGGTCCGTAGGCCATGGCGACCCGCACGTCGGGCAGCAGCGGGTCCTCGGTCATCCCCTCGACCAGGTCCAGGGCGATCGCGGCTGCCGCTGAGGTCTCGGTGTGGACGAACAGCACCTCGTCGCCCACCGTCTTGATCACCCGGCCGCCGTGGGCGGTGATGACGTCGGTGGCCAGCATCTCGAAGCGCTGCACCAGGACGGCGAGCTGGCGCTCGGTCATCCGCCGGACGAGGGAGGTGAAGTTGACCAGGTCGGCGAAGCCGATCACCCGCACCGGTGCCCCGGCGGCGCTCTCCGCGCCGGGGTCGGCGTCGGCGGCCATCCGCGCGATGGCGGCCACGAGGTGGCGGCGCCACGCGTAGACGAGCAGGGGCTCCATCGCGTCGGCCAGCTCAGCCAGCCGGTCACCCGCCGCGAGGGCGATGGCCCGGTCGGTGACCGTCCGGGCATCCTGCTCGCCGAGGTCCGCCTCCTGCTCGGGCGGGGTGAGCGCCTCGGCCATCAGCTGGGTCTGCCAGACCGCCAGCCGGTCGGTCGTCCGCGCGAAGGCGCGGGTCATGGCCAGCGCCACCTGCGGCGGGACGCCGGACCTGGTGACCAGGTCGGTCGCCTGCCTGAGGGCCTGCGCGTCGGCCTCGGTGAACACCGCCTCCTCGTCCTCCACGAGGGGGAAGCCGAGAGCGTGCCAGAAGTCGCGCGCGACCGACAGGGAGACCCCGGCCCCGGCGGAGACGTCCTGAGGGCGCAGGCTGGCAGGTTGCCCGAGCAGCCGCGCCGTGACCGAGGCCGTCTCGCCTGTCGGGCGCTCCACGATCACTGCCCTCGGTCCCTCCGTGGTCGGGTGCTCACGAACCGGTCGACGCCGGCCTGACGTGGACGACGTCTCCCGCGGCGACGCCGTGCTCACCGTCGGCGCCGCGCACGACCAGTCTGCCCTGTGCGTCCACTGCGGTGGCCCGTCCGAGCAGGTGCGACCCGTCCGGCAGGTGGACGTCGACCTCGGAGCCGAGCGTGCGGCATACGGCGGCGTACTCGTCGCGGACCGTCGCATCGGCGCGCGCGACCCGGGCGTGCAGGTCCGCCAGATGGTGCAGGTATGCCGCGAGGAGACGTTCGCGGTCCACGCCGGGCGCCCCGCCGAGGGCCAGCGAGGTGGCCGTGGGGACGGGCAGGTCGGCCCGCGCCTGGGCGACGTTGACCCCCACGCCGACGATCACCCCTTCGGGAACCAGCTCACAGAGGATCCCGCAGACCTTGCGCTCCTCGTCGCTCGGCAGGAGCACGTCGTTGGGCCACTTCAGGACCGGGTGGAGGCCGGTGAGCTCGGCGACCGCGCGCTGGACGGCCAGCCCTGCCGCGAGCGGCAGCCAGGCGGGGCGGTCGGTCGGCGGGACGAGCACCGACACGGCGATCGCGGTGCCGGGCGGTGTCGACCAGCCCCGCCCCATCCGGCCCCGGCCCTGGGTCTGCTCGTCGGCGGCCACGGGCGCCCACAGGTGGGGGGCGAGCCGGACGACGGCGTTGGTCGAGGCGACCTGCGGGTGCACCTGGACCCCGGCATACGGGCCGGGTCGCTCGTTGAGCGCGGCCGTGATCCGGTCGGACGACAACGTCGGGTGCACCATGGCGGCAAGGCTAGGTGAGCCTGCTCATGCCCGCTCTGCCGGCCGGGAGCCGGGTCGTTAGGCTGCCGCCCATGTCCCGTCCCGCAACGTCCCCGCCGACGCCTGCCCCGGACCCCCCGCCGTCGGACGCCCCCGACCCCGCGCCGTCGGACGCCCCGGACCTGAGGACCACGGCGGGCAAGCTGGCCGACCTCAGGCGGCGGGTGGCCGAGGTGGCCCACGCCGGCTCCGAGCGAGCCGTGGACAAGCAGCACGCGCGGGGCAAGGGGACCGCACGTGAGCGGCTGGGGATGCTCCTCGACAAGGGCTCGTTCGTCGAGATGGACAAGTACGCCCGTCACCGCAGCTCGGCCTTCGGGCAGGACCAGCACCGGCCCTACGGCGACGGCGTCGTCACCGGCTACGGCACCGTGGACGGGCGCACCGTCGCCGTGTTCGCCCAGGACTTCACCGTCTTCGGCGGCTCGCTCGGCGAGGTGTTCGGGGAGAAGATCGTCAAGGTCATGGACTTCGCCATGAAGGTCGGCTGCCCGGTCGTCGGGCTCAACGACTCCGGGGGCGCGCGGATCCAGGAGGGTGTGGTCTCCCTCGGCCTCTACGGCGAGATCTTCCGGCGCAACGTCCACGCCTCCGGGGTGATACCGCAGATCTCGCTCGTCATGGGGCCCTGCGCGGGCGGCGCGGTGTACTCCCCCGCCATCACCGACTTCACCGTCATGGTCGACCAGACCTCGCACATGTTCATCACCGGACCGGACGTCATCAAGACGGTGACCGGGGAGGACGTCGGCAGGGAGGAGCTGGGTGGCGCCCGGACCCACAACACGACCTCGGGCAACGCCCACTACCTGGGCACCGACGAGGCCGACGCCGTCGAGTACGTCAAGGCGCTGCTGTCCTACCTGCCGTCCAACAACCTGGAGGACCCGCCGAGCTACGACCAGGAGAACGACCTCGCGGTGACCGACGAGGACCGGTTCCTCGACACCATCGTCCCGGACTCGGCGCACGTGCCGTACGACATGCGCACGGTCATCGAGCACGTCGTCGACGAGGGTGAGTTCCTCCAGGTGCAGCCCTTGTTCGCGCCGAACATCGTGATCGGGTTCGCCCGGGTCGAGGGCCGCTCGATCGGGATCGTCGCCAACCAGCCGCTGCAGTTCGCCGGCACCCTGGACATCGACGCGTCGGAGAAGGCCGCCCGGTTCGTGCGGACCTGTGACTGCTTCAACGTGCCGGTGCTCACCTTCGTCGACGTGCCCGGGTTCCTGCCGGGCACCGCACAGGAGTGGGGCGGCATCATCCGGCGCGGGGCCAAGCTGATCTACGCGTACGCCGAGGCGACCGTCCCCAAGGTCACCGTCATCACCCGCAAGGCCTACGGCGGCGCGTACGACGTGATGGGGTCCAAGCACCTCGGTGCCGACATCAACCTGGCCTGGCCGACCGCCCAGATCGCCGTGATGGGCGCGCAGGGCGCGGTGAACATCCTGCACCGCAAGCGGATCGCCCAGGCCGCCGCGGCCGGCGAGGATGTCGAGGCGGTCCGGCGCGGGCTCGTCGAGGACTACGAGCAGACCCTCGCGAACCCGTACATCGCGGCCGAGCGGGGCTACGTCGACACCGTCATCTCGCCGTCCAACACCCGGATGAACGTCACCAAGGCGCTGCGCGCGCTACGGAACAAGCGTGAGACCCTGCCGCCCAAGAAGCACGGGAACATTCCCCTATGACCCGCTCGCAGGCTCCCGGCTCAGACGGGGCCCACCCTATGACCCGCTCGCAGGCTCCCGGCTCAGACGGGGCCCACCCTATGACCCGCTCGCAGGCTCCCGGCTCAGACGGGGCCCACCCTATGACCCGCTCGCTGGCTCCCGGCTCAGACGGGGCCCACCCTATGACCCGCT
>JAICMC010000170.1 GCA_025929465.1 Nostocoides sp. | reverse complement strand
GCCAAGGAGCGCAAGATCACCGCCTACCACGAGGGCGGCCACGCGCTCGTCGCCTCGGCGATGAACCACACCGACCCGGTCACCAAGGTGACCATCCTGCCCCGCGGTCGCGCGCTCGGCTACACCATGGTCATGCCGATCGACGACAAGTACTCCACCACCCGCAACGAGATCCTCGACCAGCTGGCGTACGCACTCGGCGGCCGCGTCGCGGAGGAGATCATCTTCCACGACCCCACGACCGGTGCCGCCAACGACATCGAGAAGGCCACCGGGATGGCCCGCAAGATGGTGACCGAGTACGGGATGAGCGAGCGGGTCGGCGCGATCAAGCTCGGCCAGTCCGGCGGCGAGGTGTTCCTCGGTCGCGACATGGGCCACCAGCGGGACTACTCCGAGGAGGTCGCCGCCGTCGTCGACGAGGAGGTCCGCAGGCTCGTCGACGCCGCGCACGACGAGGCGTGGCACGTGATCAACGACAACCGCGACGTGCTGGACACCCTGGTGCTGGAGCTGCTCGACCGGGAGACGCTCAACGCCAAGGAGCTGGCCGAGATCTTCTCAGCCATCGTCAAGCGTCCGGAGCGGCCGAACTGGCTGTCCTCCGAGACGCGGCTGCTGTCGGACCGGCCGCCGGTCCTCACCCCCGCCGAGGCCGCCGCGGTCAACGGCGCCGGGATGAACGGTTCCGGCCCCCACGGAGCCGTACCCGTCCCGGGCGACCCTGCCACGGCCGAGGCGATCGACGCGGCGGCCAAGGTCGGCGCCAACCCGCACCCCGAGGAGCACCCGCCCACGCAGGTCATCGAGGTCCCGGAGGGTGGCAGTGTCGACACCGGGGGGCACTGAGGGCCAGCCCGACCCCGTCGCGCCGCCTGCCGGTGCCGTCGACCTGGCGCGTGCCGAGGCCGCCGTCCGCGAGTTCCTCGCGGCCATCGGCGAGGACCCGACCCGCGAGGGCCTGCGCGACACCCCCAAACGGGTCGCCAGGGCCGCCGTGGAGCTGTTCGTCGGCCTCGGCCGGACGCCCGAGGAGATCCTCGCAACGCAGTTCCAGATCGACCACGACGAGATGGTCGTCGTGCGCGACATCCCGCTCTACTCCACCTGCGAGCACCACCTGCTGCCGTTCCACGGCGTGGCCCACGTCGGCTACATCCCGGCCATCTCCGGCAAGGTGACCGGGCTGTCCAAGCTGGCCCGGCTGGTCGACCTCTACGCACTGCGTCCACAGGTCCAGGAACGCATCACCACCCAGGTCGCCGACGCCCTCGTCGACCACCTCCAGGCACGAGGCGTCATCGTGGTCGTGGAAGCCGAGCATCTGTGCATGTCCATGCGGGGCGTCCGCAAGCCGGGATCGCGGACGATCACCTCGGCGGTCCGCGGACAGCTGCGCGATCCGGCCACCCGAGCGGAGGCCATGGCCCTGCTGCTCGGCGGCAAGCGATGACCCGACCGGCCGACCTCACCTCCGTGGCGTCCGGGCACGACGACTCTCCGGGCCCGCTCCTCGCCTTCGCCTCCCGGTTCA
This sequence comes from Nostocoides sp., assembly GCA_025929465.1. Lineage (GTDB taxonomy): Bacteria > Actinomycetota > Actinomycetes > Actinomycetales > Dermatophilaceae > Nostocoides. The sequence continues at coordinate 4,196 of JAICMC010000170.1, read as the reverse complement.
TGCGGGAGTCCCGCGCGCCGCGCTGGATCGGGAACCTCACCTACCTCATCGGGTTCCTCAACATCGCGACCGGCTCGCTGCACCGCTGGCGAGATCGGCTGCATCCGGTCACCGAGTGGGTGCCAGGAGCCTTCTCTGACGCGGCCGCCGCGGGCACCGTCGTCGCCGGCATCATGCTCGTCCTGCTCGCGCACTCGCTCAAGCGGCGCAAGCTGCGGGCATGGTGGACGGCAGCGGTCCTGATGTTCGTCTCGGTCGGCTTCCACGTCGTCCACGGTCCGGCCCGCGAGCCCCTGGCCCTCGGCCTGTCCCTCGTCGGCCTGGCCCTGCTCCTCGCCTACCGGCGGCAGTTCTACGCCTTGGGTGACCCGACGACGCGCTGGCGGGCCATCTGGGCCTTCTTCGCGCTGCTGGTCCTCTCCCTGTGCCTCGGGGTCCTCGTCATCGCCGCCAACCACCGCGCGTTCGTCGGCGGCTGGCCGGGGCTGTGGCCGGCCCTCACGTATGCCGCGAAGGGCATGCTCGGGGTCAGTGGCTCGCTGGCCGTGCGGACCAGTCGTGACCGCAGCAGTGACCTCGTCGACGCGATCCTGCTCGGACTGGGGCTGATGACTGCCCTCATCACGGCATACCTCGCCCTCCGGGCCCCGCACCGCCAAGCGCCGCTCACGCCCGCCGATGACGCGCGGGTGCGCGAGCTGCTGGCCAGGCACCCGGACTCGCTGGGCTACTTCACGACCCGGGAGGACAAGCAGCTCGTCTGGTCGGAGTCGGGCAAGTCCTGCATCGGCTACCGCGTCGTCAACGGGGTGATGCTCGCCGCGGGCGATCCGCTGGGGGACCCCGAGGCGTGGCCCGGAGCGATCAAGGCCTACCTGACCGAGGCGGACCGGCACGGGTGGACGCCGGCGGTGCTCGGTTGCTCCGAGCTCGGCGGCACCGCCTGGACCCGGGAGACCGGGTTCTCGGCCCTCGAGCTCGGCGACGAGGCGATCGTCGACACCACGACCTTCTCCCTGCAGGGTCGCCCGATGCGCAACGTCCGACAGATGGTCAACCGGATCCGGCGGCAGGGCTACACGACCGAGATCATGCGGGTCCGCGACACTCCGCCGGAGATCCGGATCCACGCTCTCGGCGACGCCGACTCCTGGCGGGTGGGTGGCACCGAGCGCGGCTTCTCGATGGCCACGAGCCGGGTCATGGACGTCCGCCACGACCCCGACGCGGTCGTCATGCTCGCACGCAAGGAGGGCAAGGTCGAAGGCATGCTCCAGTTCGTCCCTTGGGGTGCCGACGGGATGTCCCTCGACCTGATGCGCCGCAACCCCCGGGCCGACCCGGGGATCAACGAGCTGCTCATCGTCGACGCACTCACCCGGTCCACCGAACTGGGCATCACCCGGGTGTCGCTCAACTTCGCGATGTTCCGCTCCACCTTCGAGCGCGGTGAGCGGCTGGGGGCCGGGCCGGTGCTGCGGTTCTGGCGCAAGCTGCTCGTCCTGGGCAACCGGTGGTTCCAGCTGGAGAGCCTGTACCGGTTCAACGCCAAGTTCCAGCCGACCTGGTACCCCCGGTTCATCGTCTATCCCACGACGCGCTCCCTCATCCGCGTCGGACTGGCCATGGGCGAGGCCGAGGCGTTCATCGTCTGGCCCAAGCTGCGCTTGCTGGCCCATGGGAGCAGACGGTGAGCGGGCGCCCGCTCGTCATGGGCGTCGTCAACGTCACGCCGGACTCGTTCAGCGACGGCGGGGAGTGGCTCGAGCCCGAGGCGGCCGTCGCCCACGGCCGGCTGCTCGTGGCCCAGGGCGCCGACCTCGTCGACGTGGGGGGAGAGTCGACGCGGCCCGGTGCCGAGCGGCCCAGCGTCGAGGAGGAGCTGCGCCGGGTGCTGCCCGTCGTCTCGACGTTGGCGGCCGCCGGGGTCGCCGTCTCCATCGACACCATGCGAGCCTCGGTGGCTGCCGCCGCGCTCGACGCCGGAGCCTCGGTCGTCAACGACGTGAGCGGCGGAATGGCAGACCCCGCCATGGTCGCCCTGGTCGCCGAGCGCGGCTGCGACTACGTCGTCATGCACTGGCGAGGGCACAGCGCCCACATGCAGTCCCGCGCGGTCTACGACGATGTCGTGACCGACGTGCGCTCGGCCCTGCACGCGCGAGCCGCGCAGCTGGTCGCGGGCGGCATCGCGCTGGAGCGGATCATCCTGGACCCCGGCTTCGGGTTCGCCAAGACGGCCGAGCACAACTGGGCCCTGCTCCGCTCGCTGGACACGCTCGTCGCACTCGGCCACCGGCTGCTCGTCGGCACCTCGCGCAAGTCGTTCCTCGGCAAGGTCGGCAGGGCCCCGGGTGCCGAACGTCCGCCGCTCGAGCGCGACGTGACGACCGCTGTGACGAGCGCGTATGCCGCTTTGGCCGGTGTGTGGTGCGTGCGGGTCCACGACGTGCCGACGACGATGGACGCCCTCGACGTGGCGGCCGCCCTCGGTGGCGTCGCGCAGGAGGTGGAACCCCGTTGAGCGGCGACCTGATCCGGGTCCTCGGGGTGCGGGCGACCGGCCACCACGGGGTGTTCGACGTCGAGAAGCGCGACGGGCAGGAGTTCGTCGTCGACGTCGAGCTGTCCGTCGACCTGGCTCGCGCCGGCGTCTCCGACACCCTCTCCCACACCGTCCACTACGGCGAGGTCGCGGCCGACATCGTCGCCCGGGTCGAGGGCAAGCCGTTCGACCTCATCGAGAAGCTCGCCGACGTGATCGCCCTGGACTGCGTGGCCCGACCGCTTGTCGAGGCCGCCACGGTGACGGTCCACAAGCCCCAGGCGCCTGTGGGGGTGCCGTTCGGTGACGTGCAGGTCGTCGTGCGGCGCGAGGCGGCACGCGTGCCCGTCGTCATCTCCCTGGGCGCCAACCTCGGGCGTCCGGCCGATGCCCTGGACGACGCTGTCAACACGCTGGCCTTCGACCGCGGCCTGCACACCGTGCGCTGGTCGGAGTACGTCGAGACCGACCCGGTCGGCGGTCCGGAGCAGCCGGCATACCTCAACGCAGTGCTCGTCGGCGAGACGTCGATGGCCCCGCACCATCTGCTCCGGGTCCTGCACGCGATCGAGACCGAGCACGGCCGCAAACGCGAGATCCGTTGGGGCGCGCGGACGTTGGACCTCGACCTCATCCAGTACGGCACGCCGGGCGATGCCTCGGAAGTGCGCAGCGATGACCCCGACCTGCTTCTTCCGCACCCTCGCGCGCACGAGCGCGCCTTCGTGCTGGCGCCCTGGTGCGAGGTCGACCCGGACGCGGTCGTCCGTACGCCGGGCGGCGTGCGCCGCGTGGCGGATGTGCTGGACGCCATCGGCCGGGACGGTGTGCGAGCCTGGACACGGTCCGCGGGGGAGGACGCGTGAGGGACGAACAGCGCGGAGTCACCGTCCGGCACGTTGCGCTCGTCGCACTGTCCCTCACGGCCGGCAGCTTGCTCATCTGGCTGGTCAACCGGCGCTCAGGCGGGCTCGTGCCGCCGACCTCCTGGTTGGCCATCTCGCTGCTCGTCCTGATCGCCGGGCTCGTCGTCAGCGCGACCTGGCCGGTGCACAGCTACCTGCGCGGCAAGGGCTCCCGTCCCCTGGACCCGCTCCGCGCGACGCGGGCGCTGACGATCGCCCAGGCAGCCGCGCTGGCCGGGAGCGGCGCCTTCGGGTGGTACTTCGGGCAGACCCTGGCGTGCCTCGCGGACCTCGGCCTCACCGCCGTGCGCGGCCGGATGCCCGGCCTGGTCGTCGCGCTGCTTGCGGCGGCGCTGCTCACCGGGTGCGGTTTGTGGGCTCAGGCGATGTGCCGGATCGACCCGCCCGATGAGGACCACCGCAGCTGAGGGACGCTCGGTATGCCGCGTGTCGGGTGCTCGGTGGGGGCAGGGCTGGGACTGGACACCCGACATGCCGGGTTCGGTCCGCCGTGGGGTGCGGCTATGCCGCGTGTCGGGTGCTCGGTGGGGCAGGGCTGGGACTGGACACCCGACATGCCGGGTTCGGTCCGCCGTGGGGTGCGGCTATGCCGCGTGTCGGGTGCTCGGTCGGCTCTGCGTGGCCGGCCGGCCTGGTGCCTGAGGCGGCTGGCCGGTCCGGTTCGGGTTCGGGTGCCGGCGGGTCTGCTGGAACTACTTGTCGATGTCGCCGACGACGAAGAACAT
>JAICMC010000074.1 GCA_025929465.1 Nostocoides sp. | reverse complement strand
GTCACCCGATAAACCCCGCCGGTACAGAGTTGCCAACTGTGTAGGAGTGCAGGTTGTCGGGTGAAGCACTGCGGCCACTGTGGTGGGACGACGCGCCCACCCCCCTGCCGTATGCCGGGGAGCTGCCGGTCGCCGTCGACGTCGCCATCGTCGGCGGCGGCTACACCGGCCTGTGGACCGCCTACTACCTGCTCGGCCTCCGGCCGGACGCGCGGGTCCTCGTCCTGGAGGCCGAGCACGTCGGCTTCGGGGCGAGCGGCCGCAACGGTGGCTGGGTCTCGGCCCTCTGGCCGGTGGGCCTGGAGTCGGTCGCGGCACGGTCGAGCAGGACCGCGGCGCTCGCGCTCGGCAGCGCGTTGCGCGATACGGTCGACGAGGTCGGCCGGGTCGTGACCGAGGAGGCGATCGACGCCGGCTTCGTCAAGGGCGGCACCGTGGCCGTCGCCCGCAACCCGGCGCAGGGCCGCCGCGCCAGGGTCGAGGCCCAGCACGGCGAGCTGTGGCGGGACGGGACGCTCTGGCTGGACCGCGACGAAGCCACCGCCAGGCTCGCTGCGACCGGGGTCGAGGGCGCGACCTACAACCCGAACTGCGCCCGGGTCCACCCGCGCCGGCTCGCCGACGGTCTGGCCAGGGCGGTCCGGTTCCGCGGCGGGATGGTCGCCGAGGGGGCCCGGGTCGCGACCATCCAGCCCGGTCTGGTCCGGCTCACGTCGGGCCGGATCATCAGGGCCACCAACGTGATTCGCGCAACAGAGGCCTGGACGGCGCGGTTGCCGGACCTTCGCCGCCGGATCGCCCCGGTGTACTCGCTCATGGTGGCGACAGCTCCCATCGCCCAGCAGGTATGGAGCTCGATCGGGCTGGAACGGTTCGAGACGTTCAGCGACCACCGGCACGTCATCATCTACGGGCAGCGCACTGCCGACAACCGGATCGCCTTCGGTGGTCGCGGCGCGCCGTACCACCGCGGATCGGGGATCGCGCCGGCATACGACACGGACGAGCGGGTCTTCGCGGCCCTTCGCCAGACCCTGGCCGACCTGCTCCCCCAGGTCGCTGACGTCGAGCTCACCCACGCCTGGGGCGGTCCGCTCGGCATCGCCCGCGACTGGAACCCCAGCGTCGGGCTGGACCCCTCGACCGGCACCGGCTGGGCGGGTGGCTACGTCGGCGACGGCGTGGCCGCCACCAACCTCGCCGGCCGGACCCTCGCCGACCTGGTCTGTGGCGTCGACTCCCCCCTCACCCGGCTGCCGTGGGTCGGCCATCGGTCACCGGACTGGGAACCCGAGCCGGCCCGGTGGGTCGGGATCAACGCCGGCCTTCGGCTCGCGGCCGCCGCCGACCGCGAGGAGCGGCTCACCGGCAGGCCGGCCCTCCTCGGCCGCGCGCTGTCCGCCCTCACCGCGCACTGACGTCCGGACGGCTCAGGACCACGGGCGCAGCACGTGACGCAGCTGCGACAGCGGCGCCTCGCCCCACTCGGCCAGCTCCTCCGCCGTCGCGCCGCTGACCGCCTCCCACCAGGTGAGTGACCGGTTCACCGGCAGGGTCACCATCGCGGCGCGGACCAGGTCGTCGAACTCCGACTGGGTCACCAGGTCGCTCCACACCTCGGCGTATGCCGCGAACACCCTCCGCCAGGGGTGGGAGGTGACCTGGTCGAGCCACCCCCACATGGCACCCAGCGTCTCCGGCGCCGCCGCCCACTGGGCGTCTCCGAAGTCGAAGAGCCGCAGGTCGCCGTCGACCATCAGGACGTTGCCGGGATGCAGGTCCCCGTGGTCGATGGTCACCGGCAGCGCGCCCGCAGCGAGCGTGGCCGCTGCCTCGACCACCTGCGGCCGCACTGCCTCGAAGGCTCGCCGCTCCTGCGCGGACAGGTGCGACGGGTGGCTTGTCGGGAGCGCGGCATACCGGTCGAGCAGGAGGTCGAAGCGCGCGGGAACCGTTGCAGGAGAACAGTTTGGGAGACCGGTGCCCAGCAGCGCGTCCACGTGGGGCACGCACCGCCGCTGCAGGTCGGCCGCCTCGCGCACGATCTCGAACCACTCCGCCAGGCTCGCGTCGTGGTCGTCGGCCAGGGTCGAGCCACGGTCCCGAGTGAGCATCCAGCCCCGCTCCGGGTCGACGGCCAGCGGAGCGTCGACCCGGTCAGGGGCGATCGACCCGAGCAGGGCGTGCAGGGCCGGCTCGTGCGCCAGCCCCGGAGCATTGGCCTTGAACCAGGCCGGGCCGTCGGCGGTCGGTGCGACCACCTGGGTCGACCAGGGGCGGATCCGGCGCTGCTCGGTCGGGCCGGTCCGGCGCAGCCCGGCCTCATCCAGCCGGGCGTCGACCCACCGGTCCACCTCGGCCCGCCAGCCCGGCGAGCGGACCGTCGCCGAGAACGAGCCGCGCGTCGTCGGCTCGGTCATTCTGGCGAGCGGGCCAGGACGTAGAACCGCTCGGTCTGGACCTCGACACCGGTGAGCGGACCGCGGCGATACCACTCGACGACCTCCAGCCCGCTGTCGCGGACAGCGGCGAGCACCTCGGCCGGGTCGTGCAGGACGAAGTCCAGCTCGACCTCGTGGCCGAGGAAGTCGGTCGTGTGCAGGACCTCGTCACCGAGGTGCAGGGCCAGCGCCAGCCAGCCTCCGGGACGAAGCGGGCGGCCCAGGCCGGCGATCGCCGGCGCCAGCTCGGACCCGGCCCGGTGGACGAGGGCGTACCAGGCGATGACGGCACCCCAGCCGGCGGCCCGGACCGGCCGCATCAGAGCCGTGAGGTCACCGACCTCGAAGGTGGCGTCCGGGACGCGGGCACGTGCCTCGGCCACCATCGCCGGCGACAGGTCGACGCCGGTCACGTCTGCGCCGGCCAGCGCCAACCGGGCGGCCACCTGGCCCGGCCCGCAGCCGACCTCGACGACCGGGTCGGCACCCGCCAGCCCCACGACCCGGTCGAGCAGCCAGGTGTCGAACGGCTTGCCGTCCAGCTCGTCGCCCAGCTGTGCGGCATACGAGGACGCGACGGTGTCGTATGCCGCTCGCACCCGCGCATCCCGGGCCGCGGCGCCGTCGGCGAGCACCACGTCGCGATCGACCGCGGACCGGGGTGCGCCGGCCTCCGGACCGAGGTCGACCGGTCCGAGCAGGTGGACCCACCGGTGGTCCTGGTGACCCGGCCGACGCTCCAGCCGGCGCACGATCGGGTCGACGCGCCCCGCGAGGCGCTGCAGGCACGCCTCGACCGCGTCCCGGTCGGCGAACGGGTGCAGCCGCTCGGTCCGGGTGCGCAGCTCCCCCGCCGACTGTGGACCCCGCAGCAGGAGCACCGTGATGAGTGCTCGCTCGTCGGCAGCCAGCTCCAGGTGCTCCTCGAGCCGCTGGTGGTACTTCAGGGCCCGCTGCCCGGTCGACCCCCAGACGACTCGGACCAGCTCGCGCTGCTTGAGCCGCCGGGCCGTCGCCTCGACGAAGGACTCCTCGTAGGCGACGACGGGCTCCCTGCTGCTGCTCTGGTTGCACGCCGTCCGCAAGGAGTTGAGCGACATGGGGTAGGAACCGGGCACGGTTACCTGCTTCTCGAGCAGGCTGCCGAGCACACGCTGCTCGGCCGGGTCGAGCACGGGCACCTCGGGCATGGACCCGACGATATCGGCCGCGAGGGTCGGTAGGGTCGGCTGCATGGCAGCTGGCCCCGGGCACCGATGACCGGGCCACGCGGGCGGCGGGTGCACCGCGAGGTCGACTCACCGGAGCAGCTGCGAGCGGTGCTGGCGACCCGCCGGTCCCTGCGCGGCATACGGATCCAGAACCTCGACCTCACCGACGTCGGCGCCGAGCTCTGCCGGCGGACCGACCTGAGCGGGCTCGTGGTCCTCGGCGGGCTGGTCCCGGACGACGTGGCCAGCTACCTGCGCAGCCATGGCGCGGTCCTGTTCCCGCGTCCGTTCGACGCGCCGGTCATGGTCTACCGCTCGGGTCTGTACACCCCGGACGACCTGTACGCGGGACTGGAGACCGACGGCTACGACGCGACCCCTGACGCGCGGGCCTACCGCTGGTCCCGTGACCCGCGGCTCGCCGGTGACGTCTACGTCACGCTGCTGCGGGCCATCCACGACGACTCGATCACCGACGTGCTCGACGAGCGGCTCGCGGGCACCCACGTCGTCGGCGTCATGGGGGGTCATGCCGTGCAGCGAGGCGACGACGCGTATGCCGCGACGGCGAGCCTTGGTCAACGGCTGGCCGCGTCCGGCCTCGTCGTGGTCACCGGTGGGGGTCCGGGCGCCATGGAGGCCGCCAACCTCGGCGCCTTCACCCGGCATACCGAGGACCTCGGCCCGGCCATCGCACGCCTGGCCGCCGTCCCCTCCTTCCGGCCCGACGTCGGAGCTTGGGCGCGGGTGGCCCTGCAGGTCCGGTCCGACCTGGCCCGGGGCGGGGCCACGGACACCCCGGTGCGGTCCATCGGGATCCCCACCTGGTTCTACGGGCACGAGCCACCCAACGTGTTCTGCGACGGGATCGCGAAGTACTTCTCCAACGCCCTGCGCGAGGAGGGGCTGCTCGCCCGGTCGACGGCTGGGGTCATCGTCATGCCCGGAGCTGCCGGTACCGTGCAAGAGATCTTCCAGGCCGTGACGCCGCTCTACTACGCGGCCGACGGCGCAGACCTGCCGCGGCTCGTCCTGGTCGGCAGGGACCACTGGACGCGCGAGGTGCCGGTCTGGCCGGCGCTGACCGCGCTGGCCGCCGGTCGGGTGATGGCCGACCGGGTGGCCCTCGTCGAAGACGTCACCGAGGCCGCGGACCTGCTCACCGGCGAGGGGTCCCGGGGCTGCGCCACGCCGCGTCCCTGACCTCGTCCGGATCCGGACGGGACGGGTGGGAGAGCCGGTCAGGCGGTCGACGCGGCCAGCTGGCCGCAGGCGCCGTCGATGTCCGAGCCGCGCGTGTCGCGCACGGTCGTCGGTATCCCGTGGCCCCGCAGGTGCTCGACGAACTGCTGCTCGACCCCCTTGCGCGACGCGGTCCACTTCGACCCGGGCGTCGGGTTGAGCGGGATGGGGTTGACATGGACCCAGCCGCGCCCGCGGGCGTTGAGCTTGTCGGCGAGCAGGTCGGCGCGCCACGCCTGATCGTTGATGTCCTTGATGAGGGCGTACTCGATGGACACCCGCCGGCCGGTCGCCTCGTAGTAGCGGTGGGCTGCGTCGATGGCCTCGTCGACCTTCCACCGGGTGTTGATCGGGACCAGCTCGTCGCGCAGCGTGTCGTCGGGCGCGTGGAGGGACAGGGCCAGGGTGACCGGGATCCCCTCGCCCGCCAGCCGGTCGATGCCCGGGACGAGCCCGACGGTCGACATCGTGATCCCGCGAGCGGACAGGCCCAGCCCGTCGGGCACCGGGTCGGTGAGCCGCCGGATGGCGCCGATTGCGGCCCGGTAGTTCGCCAGCGCCTCGCCCATACCCATGAAGACGACGTTGCTCACCCGGGCGGGTCCCGGAGATACGGGACCGTATGCCGCGTGCTCGCCGTCGCCGGCCTCGTCACCGAGCTCGTAGCCGCCGTCGGGTGCCGTGCCGTCGGACAGGGCCGGCATGGTGCCCCGTCGAAGCGCTCTGGCTGCGGACACGACCTGTTCGACGATCTCGGCCGTCGACAGGTTGCGGGTCAGCCCTTCCTGACCGGTGGCGCAGAACGGGCAGTTCATGCCGCAGCCGGCCTGGCTGGAGATGCAGATCGTCACCCGGCGCGGATACCGCATGAGCACCGACTCGACGAGGGCGCCGTCGAACAGGCGCCACACCGACTTCACGGTGGCGCCCTGGTCGGCGGTCAGGGTGCGGACCGGGGTGATGAGGGTCGGCATCGTGGCGGCGACCAGCTCCTCACGCACCACCCTGGGCAGGTCGGTCATCTCCGCGGCCGACTCCACGAGTCGCTCGAAGTAGTGCGTCGACAGCTGCTTGGCCCGGAACCCCTTGTGTCCCAGTGCCTCGACCGCCCTCTTGCGCTCGGCCGGCGTGAGGTCCGCGAGGTGCTGCGGCGGCTTCCCTCGACGGGGGGCGGCGAAGGTCAGCTGGCCCGGCGGCGGGCGGCGGGTGGGGTCGGGCAGGGGGTCGGCCATGGTGGGGCCAGTCTCTCAGGGCGCGCTTGCTTCCCGCGACCTCGTCAACGGATACCGAGTTGCCTGCTCTGTCACCGTTGCGTTTATCGGGTGACCCGATAAACGCAAAGGGGAGGGTCAGGTGGTTGGGAGCCACAGGGCGAGGAACGCCCAGACGATGGGCGCACAGATGAGCAGCGAGTCCAGGCGGTCCATGACGCCGCCGTGGCCCGGCAGGATCGAGCCCATGTCCTTGATCCCGAGGTCACGTTTGACGAGCGACTCGATGAGGTCGCCGGTCGTGGCGCCGAACGCGACGACGGCGCCGATGACGGCTCCCTGCCACCAGGGCCGGTCGAACATCCAGTGCACGGCCAGGGCGCCGGCCAGCGCACAGAGGCCGACCGAGCCGGCGAAACCTTCCCACGACTTCTTCGGGCTCACCGACGGCGCCATCGGGTGCCGCCCGAACAGGACCCCCACGGCATACCCACCGACGTCGGAGCACACCGTGACCAGGACGAAGAAGACGATCCGCAGGTGCCCGTCGGAGGCGGCGAGCATGAGCGCCGCGAAGCCAGCCAGGAAGCATGGGTACAGCAGGACGAACAGCGACCCGGCCAGGTCGCGGGGGGCTTGGCTCACCCCGTCGGCCACCCGCCAGATGAGCAGGGCCACGCAGCTCAACCCGAAGGTCAGGATGAGGGCCTCGGGCCCGCGCAGCAGCGCCGAGACGATCATGCTGACCGCACCGATCCACAAGGGGATGACCGAGATCCGGATCTGGGCCGTGTCCAAGGCCGTCTTCAGCTCCCAGACGCCGACGAGGATCGCGGCACCCATGACGACGGCGAACGCCTCCTTGCGGAAGGCCAGCGACGCGATGACGACGGCACCGAGCCCCACCCCCACCCCCAGGGCGGCTGGCAGGGCGCGGCCGGCGCGCGGGCCCCGACCCCCCGGCGTCCCGGTGGACGAGGTCGTGAGCCGGGCGGGGTCCTCAGGGGTGGACACCGTCCTCAGACCTCGAGCAGCTCGGCCTCTTTGTGCTTGAGCAGCTCGTCGATCGCGTCGACACTCTTCTTGGTCGTCACGTCGAGCTCCTTCTCGGCGCGCGTCCCCTCGTCCTCGCCGACCTCGCCGTCCTTGACGAGCTTCTCCAGGGCGTCCTTGGCGTGCCGGCGGATGTTGCGGACCGAGATCTTGGCGTCCTCGGCCTGGCTGCGGGCCATCTTGATGTAGTCCCTGCGCCGTTCCTCGGTGAGCTGGGGCAGGACGCAGCGGATCACGTTGCCGTCGTTGCTCGGGTTGAACCCGAGGTCGGCGTCGCGCAGCGCCTTCTCGACGGCGTTCATCGACGACTTGTCGTAGGGCGTGATGAGCACGGTGCGGGCCTCGGGGGTCTGGAACGAGGCGAGCTGCTGGAGCGGGGTCGGGGCACCGTAGTAGTCCACGACCACCTTGGTGAACATGCCCGGGTGGGCTCGCCCCGTGCGGATCCCGGCGAAGTCGTCCTTGGCGACCTCGACCGCCTTGTCCATCTTCAGTTCGGCTTCCATGAGGGTCTCGTCGATCATCAGGGCTCTTCCTTGCTCGGGCGGTGCTGTCAGGGCCTCTGGCCGGAGGCCGTATGCCGCGGCGCTCAGTGTCGCAGACCGCGCGTCACGGCGTCACGAGCGTACCGACGTGCTCACCGCGCAGAGCGGCGGCGATGCTGCCGTCGCCCTCCATGGCGAAGACGACCATGGGCAGGTGGTTGTCCATGCAGAGGCTGAAGGCGGCGGCGTCGACGACCCTGAGCTGCTGCTGGAGGGCCTCGGCGAAGGACAGCGTGTCGAACTTCTTGGCGTCGGGGTTCCTGCGCGGGTCGGAGTCGTAGACCCCGTCGACACCGTTCTTGCTCATCAGGACCGCGTCGCACTTGATCTCCAGGGCGCGCTGGGCGCTCACCGTGTCGGTGGAGAAGAACGGCAGACCGGCTCCGGCGCCGAAGATGACCACCCGGCCCTTCTCCAGGTGCCGGATGGCGCGCCGCGGGATGTACGGCTCGGCCACCTGGCCCATCGTGATGGCGGTCTGGACACGGGTCTCGACGCCCTCCTTCTCCAGGAAGTCCTGCAGGGCCAGGCAGTTCATGACGGTGCCGAGCATGCCCATGTAGTCGGCGCGGGTGCGGTCCATCCCCTGCTGCTGGAGCTCGGCACCGCGGAAGAAGTTGCCACCACCGATGACGACGGCGACCTGCATCCCCTCGCGCACGACGGTCGCGATCTGCTGGGCGATGCCCCGGACGACGTTGGGCGCCAGGCCCACGTGGCCGCCGCCGAAGACCTCTCCGGAGAGCTTGAGCAGGACCCGGCGGTATCGGCGTCCTCCGGCCATGGGCTCGGTCACGTGGTTCTCCTGCAAGGATGGGGCTGGGCGGTCGGTCGATCCTGTCACACGGCCGGCGTCCCGCACGTTCTGGCCGTCCACGGGTCCACGGCACGCGGCGTACGGCATACGGCATACGGCATACGGGAGGATGACGGCATGCCACCCTGGCCCGTCTCCGCCTCCCGGACCGCCTACGAGAACCCGTGGATCCGGGTGGTCGAGGACGACGTCACCCGGCCCGACGGCAGCGCTGGCATCTACGGGGTCCTCGAGCTGCGCCATCCGGCGGTGTTCGTCGTCGCGGTCACCGAGGCTCTGGAGGTCGTCCTCGTGACCGTCGACCGGCACACCGTCGGGTCCTCCGTCGAGGTCCCCTCCGGCGGCTGCGATGGCCAGGAGCCGCGTGCCGCCGCCGCGCGTGAGCTGCGCGAGGAGGCCGGCCTACGGGCCGAGCACTGGCACGAGGTCGCGACGATGTGGTCGCTCAACGGCGTCTGCCGGGCGCCGGCCACCGTCTACCTGGCCACCGGGCTCGCCACGGTCGAGGCCGACGAGACCGGGCCCGAGCAGGAGGTCGAGGGCATCACGGCGGTGCGGTCGGTCCCCTGGGCCGCCGTCGTCGACATGGTCCGCGGTGGCCAGATCACCGACAACGAGAGCGTGGCCGCCCTCATGTATGCCGGAGCACACCTGCGCTTGGCGCTCTGACCGGACCGCTAGCCGGCCCGCTGGTGAGGGTAGTCCGCTGCCCGCGACTGGAACTGCAGGATGGCCGGGTTGGCGATGACACCGTCCCGGATCTCGATGGCGCGACGAATGGTCTCCTCGGCGTCCCAGGCGGTCGGCCCGCCGAGGACCGTCTCCAGGTAGGGCAGCAGTGCCTCGCTGATCTCCCAGGTGGCCGAGTTCCACAGGTAGGAGGGGCTGTGGTCGACGGCGTAGTAGTCCACGCCGTCGCCGACGACGAACATCGGCTCGGCGAAGCTCGTCGGCCGCGCCCAGCCAAAGCCCATGCCTTCGTCGCACGAGACGTCGATGACCAGGGTGCCCCTGGCCAGGGCGGGCAGGTCCGCGTCCTGCAGGAACACCATCGGCCGGCTCGGGTCCTGGAGCACGCAGTTGACGATGACGTCGTACCGGGCCAGGAAGCCGGCCACCGGCTCGCTGCCGTCCGCACCGAAGACCTCGCTGTCGCGCACCCCGGCCTCCCCCCGGTCGAACTGCACCATCCGCGCGGAGTGGATCGGGGACGCGACCGCCGCGGTGTCGCGCTGGGTGAGGATGTCGACCTGGTTGACACCCAAGGCGTTCAGCGCGGTCACCGCGCCGCGAGCGGTGGCTCCGAAGCCGATGACGACCGCCTTGAGGCGCCGGCCGTAGTCGCCGGTGCAGCCGACGAGCGACAGGGCGTGCAGGACCGAGGCGTACCCGGCGAGCTCGTTGTTCTTGTGCAGGACGTGCAGGCGGAAGGACCCGTCGCTGCCCCAGTGGTTCATCGCCTCGAAGGCGATGACGGTCAGCCGCTTGTCGATGGCCAGCTGGGTGATCTCGGCGTCCTGCACGCAGTGCGGCCAGCCCCACAGCACCTGCCCGTCGCGCAGGGCGGCGACCTCTCGGGGCGTCGGCTTGGGCATGAGGACGACGTCGCAGCCGGCGATGAGCGCCTCACGGGTGAGGATGCCGCCGACCTCCGGTGCCAGGTCGGCGTCGGTCACGCCGAACCGCTCTCCGTAGCCGGACTCGAGGAACGTGCGGGACCGCACGGGCGCCTCGATCCGGGCCAGGTGCCGCGGGTGGATCGGTAGCCGGTACTCGTTCTCCTTGGCCGAACGGGCCAGGACACCGAGGCTGAGCGTGGTGGCATTGTCCATGAGGACCCCTAACGTCTTCGGACTGTCTAGCACAGCTGTTCGCCGGGCCGGCCAGCCTCGCCATCTTCTCGGGTCCGGGGGCAGTACGCCCACAACCCGACAACTCTGTCGGCAAGAGCGGGGTTGCCGATGTTCCGGCCAGGACTACCATCTTGAGCAGTCGCTCAATATTTGGAGGCTGAGCTGCCGCAGGCCCGCACCGAGGCGACACGCGCCGCCCTCATGGCCGCGGCGCGCGAGGCGCTCGTCGACGGCGGCTTCGAGGCGGCCACCGCCCGCGAGATCGCCCGACGGGCCGATGTCAACCAGGCCCTCGTCTTCTACCACTTCGGTACGGTGAGCGACCTGCTCGTCGCGGTGCTCGACGAGGTGAGCGCGCGCCGGATGGCGTCCTACCGTCCGCTGCTCGAGGAGGCCCGAAGCCTCGGCGACCTGTTCGACGCGGGCGGGGAGGTGATGGCCTCGGACCTGGCCGGCGGCGACCTGGCCGTCCTCGTCGCCCTCATGACCGGGGCCCGGGCGACACCGGACCTCGCGGCACAGGTGACGAACCGTCTGGAGCCGTGGCGTGCCTTCGCCCGAGAGGCCGTAACCAAGGCCGCTCGGTGGCTGCCCCTCGGCCGGTTCATGCCGGTCGAGGAGGTCGCGGATGCACTCCTCGCCGGGATCCTCGGCCTGGAGCTCCTCGCCCACACGACGGATGAGGACGACGTGGTCCGCCGGGTCATCGACCGCGCCGCCGGGCTGGGCGGCCTCCTCGCCGCGACGGCAGGAATCCCCGATGAGTGAGCCGATCGGCCCGACGAGCTCCCCACCCGACGGGACTGCGCAGGTCGGGCTCGCCGGCGTCATGGCCGGGCTGGCCCTCCCGGTGCTCTACGTCGCGTGGCTCAACCGCGGCGGACCGGGCGAGGTCTGCCGCGTCCGTGGCGACGGCCAGGCGTGTGTCGACGCGTGGAGCCCGTGGCCCTTCCTCGGCGCGGCACTGGTGTGCCTGGCCGCCGCGTGCCTCCTGCTGCGCCTGGGGCTTGGCGCCCGACGCGGGGCCAGGGCGTCGGGCACCCACCCCGGCTCGCTCTGGCCGGGAGCCGGCTGGGCCGTCGTGGGCGTGCTCTCCGGTGTCAGCGTGCTGGGGGTGCTCACCATCGGCCTGTTCGTCCTGCCGATCGCCCTCCTGCTGGTGGCGATCCTGCTCCGCCGCGTCGTCCGCCGCCGGGCAGCCGGTGGGTCGTGAACCGGCCGGTCCGGTCAGCTCCACTCCCGCCCCGAGAACAGCGGTATGCCGCCCGCCCCATCGGGGCGAGCGGCATACCAGCTGCCTTGGGGGAAGCTGGGCTCAGCCTCCGACGCGGAACCGGGCGAAGGACTCGGCCACGGCACCGGACTCGTCCAGCACCTTGCCGACGGTCTTCTTCGGGTCCTTGGCGAACGCCTGCTCGAGCAGGACGTTCTCCTTGAAGTAGCCGTTGACCCGGCCCTCGACGATGCGCGGGAGGGCGGCCTCGGGCTTGCCCTCCTCCTTGGCGGTGGCCTCGGCGACCCGTCGCTCGTTCTCGACGGTCTCGGCGGGGACCTCCTCGCGGGACAGGACGGTGGGGCTGAACGCCGCGATGTGCATCGCGATGTCCTTGGCCGTCGCCTCGTCGCCGCCGTTGATGCCGACGAGGACACCGATCTGGGCGGGGAGGTCCGGGCTGGTCTTGTGCAGGTAGGAGGCCACGTTGGCGCCCTCGACGCGGGCCACCCGCTTGACCTCGATCTTCTCCCCGATCGTCGCGTTGGCGCCGTCGAGCAGGTCCTGGACGGTCTGGCCGTCGGGCAACGTGCTGGCAAGGAGCGACTCGGCGTCGCTGGCCCCGGCGGCGACAGCCTGGTCCAGAACCTGCTGGGCCAGAGCGCCGAAGCGCTCGCCCTTGGCGACGAAGTCGGTCTCGCAGAGGACCTCCACGAGGGTGCCCACGCCATCGGACGCGGTCGCGGTGACCAGACCGTTGGAGGTGGTGCGGCCCTCGCGCTTGGTGACGCCCTTCAGGCCCTTGACCCGCAGGATCTCCTGGGCCTTGGCCATGTCTCCGTCGGCCTCGTCGAGCGCCTTCTTGACGTCCATCATGCCGGCAGCGGTGAGCTCGCGGAGCTTCTTGATGTCCGCGGCGGTGTAGTTCGCCATGTCTCGCTTTCGCTTCTGTCGTAAGGGGTT
>JAICMC010000101.1 GCA_025929465.1 Nostocoides sp. | reverse complement strand
CTGATGCCCCGGCAACGTCGTACGGACGGAGCCGGAGACGACTCCGCCCGTACGACCTCCCTGCGCCCCCGTGGCGCGGTGGCTACTTCACCTCGGCCCGCATGACCCGCCAGAGGCCGAAGGCGAGTGGTATCAGCAGCCAGACCGTTCCGGTGAGGGCGAGCTGAGCCCAGTCCTGGCCGGAGAAGCCTCCGTCGTAGAGCTTGCCCTGGTCGTAGTTGAAGTCCACCCAGGGCTGGGCCTTCTCGAACCACGACTGGTTCGCCGCCAGCACCATCGACAGGGTCGGCAGCACGAACCAGTAGCTGAAGTACGCCACGATCGCACCGGCCGAGTTGCGGGTCAGGATGCCGAGCGTGAACCCGACCACCATCCCGATCAGGTCGGCGCCCACGATGTAGAGGATGCTGGTGAAGGACAGGTCCCACACCGTGTCGACGCCCAACAGCGCGGTGCCGACGATGTTGCCGAGGGCGCCGACGGCGAGCGCCAGCGCCATCGAGGCCAGGCCGATCATCACGGTGACCGTGAGCTTCGCGCGGATCACGCGTCCCCGGTGGGGGACCAGGGTGAACGTCGTGAGGCCGGCTCGCTGGCTCCACTCGCCGGTGACCGCCAGGATCGCGACGACCGGGAGCAGGATCGTCATCGGCACGCCGATGGCACCCGCGAAGTTGTCGTAGGTCAGGTCCGCGTCGGAGGCGAACGCCAGGACGGCGCCGGTGGCGAGCAGGCCCGCGAGGGCGATGGTGACCAGCAGCCAGAAGCCGGACCGGGTGTCGAAGGCCTTGCGGACCTCGACCCCGACGACGGTCCGGAACGGGATCCGGGCGTGCTGCACGCGCGGTTGCTCGGCCACGCGGGTGTTCTCCATGACTGCGGTACTCATGCCGCCACGTCCTCTCGTGCGTTGTCCTTGGTGAGCTCGAGGAACATCTCCTCCAGCCCTGCGCCGTCCGCGGGACGGAGCTCGGTCAGGGGTACGCCGGCTGCCAGGGCCACACGCCCGACCTGGCCGGTGTCGGCGTCGGTGCGGAGGCCGCCGTACGACGACTCGGCGGTGTGGCCCGCGGCCGTCAGCGCGGCCGACAGGGTGCCGAGGTCCGGCGCGCTGACGAAGGTGCCGGCGGCCTCGAGCAGCTGGCTCTTGGTCCCGTTGGCGACGATCCGGCCGTTGCCGATGACCACCAGGTCGTCGGCGATGACCTCGATCTCGTGCAGCAGGTGGGAGGACAGCAGCACGGTGCCGCCCTTGTTGGCGAAGCCGCGCAGCAGGTCGCGCATCCAGCGGATGCCTGCGGGGTCGAGGCCGTTGGCGGGCTCGTCGAGGACGAGCACCTCGGGGTCGCCGATCAGGGCGGTGGCGATCCCGAGCCGCTGCCGCATGCCGAGCGAGTAGTCCTTGACCCGGCGGCCGGACTCGTCCTCCGTCAGGCTGACGGTGTCGAGCATCTCGTCCACCCGGGCGACCGGCACCCGCATGGTGCGCTGCGCCAGGGTGAGGATCTCGCGGCCCGTGCGCCCGGCGTGCTGCGCGGAGGCGTCCAGCAGGACCCCGATCTCGCGCCCGGGGTTGGGCAGGTCGGCGTACCGGCGTCCGAGCACGGTGACGCCGCCCGACGAGGCCGGCGTGAGGCCGACCATGATCCGCATGGTGGTGGACTTCCCGGCGCCGTTGGGGCCCAGGAAGCCGGTCACGCGGCCGGGCTCGGCCCGGAAGGTCACGTGGTCGACGGCGGTGAAGCCGCCGTACTTCTTGGTCAGTGAGTCGACGATGATCATGACGAGGACTCTCGCCGCGACCGGGCCCTTCCCGCATCGGGGAGCCTGCTGATCCCGGCCCTGCCCGGACCCCGACAACCCCTAGGGGCCCGGGGGTCTTTCCTCAGGGTCGAGTCGTCAGGTCGGCCGGGCGGGATGCGGGGGGGCGGTGAGGTGGGACGGGTCTGGTGCGACGGGACTGGTCCTGTCTCACCGCCCTGTGGGGGCCGGTGCCGGGGGCGGTGAGGTGGGATGGGTCTGGTGCGACGGGACTGGTCCTGTCTCACCGCCCTGTGGGGCCGGATGCCGGGGGCGGTGAGGTGGGACGGGTGGGGTACGACGGGACTGGTCCTGTCTCACCGCCCGGCCGGGCCCGGTGCCGGGAGCGGTGACCTGGGACGGGTCCGGTAGGACGGAACTGGTCCTGTCTCACCGCCCCCCAGGGCCGGCCCAGGCACGGACTAGTTTGGGGGCATGCTCGTGGCGATCAGCATCAGTCCATCCGGCGGCGACGAGACCGGGGGAGTCAGCGCATCCGTGGCGGAGGCGGTCCGGGTCATCCGGGACTCCGGGCTGCCCAACGAGACCAACGCGATGTTCACCAACATCGAGGGTGAGTGGGACGAGGTCATGGAGGTCGTCAAGCATGCGGTCCTCAAGGTCGCGGAGACCTCCCCGCGCGTCGGGCTCGTGCTCAAGGCGGACCTGCGGGCCGGGCACGACACCGGCCAGATGGGCGCCAAGGTCGAGCGCATCGAGTCCGTGCTCTCGGACTGAGTGCTGCGTCGATGGACAGCGAGACGTTCTCGGTCCACACGGGCGGTCGTGACGCCGTCCTCGACATCACGCGACAGTGCGCCGACTTCGCCGGGCGGTACGCCGACGGGTTGCTGCACGTGTTCGTGCCGCATGCGACGGCGGGGCTGGCGATCCTGGAGACCGGAGCCGGCTCCGACGAGGACCTCCTGGCGGCCCTGGCCGACCTGCTTCCCGCCGACGACCGGTGGCGGCATCGGCACGGGTCGGCCGGGCACGGGCGCTCGCACGTGATGCCGGCTCTGGTGCCGCCGTACGCGACGGTTCCGGTGCTCGGTGGCCGGCTGGCGCTCGGCACCTGGCAGAGCATCTGCCTGGTCGACCTCAACGTCGACAACCCCGACCGCGAGGTGCGGCTCTCGTTCGTCCCGGCCTGACCCCCGGCCCGGCCGACGTGACGGCCGCCGGCCCCGTGACGGGGACCTGGGGTCGGCGGCCGCCGTCCTCATCTCAGCCGATCGCCCTCCGTGCGTCTGTCAGCCCGGTGACAGTGGGGATCCGCGTGCGACAACGCGTGCCGGCGCTGGCAGGCTGACCCCGTGAGCACCACACAGCGCGAGCAGCCCTGGCGCGACGACGAGCCCGGTCACGGGCGGATCCTGGTCTTGAGCGCCAACCCGATCTCGCAGGCGATCTTCACCATCGGTACGGCGATCGGCCGGATCGTGGTCGTCCTCGCCGACGACGAGGGTGGGCCCGGTCTCTCCTCGCTGGCGCCGGCCGAGGGCGATGCGGTCGTCCTGTGCGACCACGACGCCCCGGACGCGCCGGCGTTCCTGCGCGACGCCCTGGCCTCGCCCGCGTCGTACGTCGCCATGATGGCCAGCCGGACGCGCGCGGGCCGCACGCTCGAGGAGCTCGCCGCCGAGGGCGTCCCGAACCTCGAGAAGCTGCACGTCCCCGCCGGCCACAACCTCGGCGGGCGCGGCCCCGGTGAGATCGCGCTCTCGGTCGTCTCCGAGATCCAGGCAGAGTCCTACGGGCGCCCGGGCGGGCCGATGCGCGAGCCGCGTTGACCGACCTCGCCTGGCAGGCCGTCGTGCTGGTCGGCCTGGTGACGATGCTGGGCGCCTACGTTCAAGCCGTGGTCGGGCTCGGGCTCGGCCTGCTCGGGGCACCGGTGATCGCGCTGGTCGAGCCGTCCCTGGTCCCGGTGCTGACGCTGTGGCTGGCGCTGCTGATCTCCGGGCTGAACCTGTTGGGAGAGCACGAGCACGTCGACTGGCGCTCGACCGCGTGGTCCCTGCCCGCTCGCGTCCCGGGCACCGTCATCGGGGCGTGGCTCGTCGCGACGTTCACCGAGCAGCAGATCGGGGTGGCCCTGGCGGTGATGGTGCTGCTCGCCGTGGCGCTGTCCGTGCACACGGTCGACGTACCGGTCACCCCGGTGACCCTGGCCACGGCCGGGCTGCTCGCCGGCGCCACCGGGACCGCCACCTCGATCGGCGGACCGCCGATCGCCCTGCTCTACCAGCGCACCGAACCGCGCGTCGCCCGGGCCACGATGTCGGTCTTCTTCTTCGTCGGAGTGATCCTCAGCCTGGTCGGACTGGCCGTCAGCGGCTCCCTCGGCCGCGAGCCGTCGCTGCTGGCCCTGGCTCTGGCGCCGGGCGTGGTCGTCGGGTACGTCGTGGGCCGGCGTACGCGCGGAATGGTCGACCAAGGCGTCTTCCGCTGGGCCGTGCTCGTCGTCTGCACGCTGTCGGCACTGGCGCTGCTGGCCCGGTCCTTCGGCTGACCCCTCCGAACCCCTGCCCCACGACGTAGGAGTGGGTGAGGATGTCGCGACGAGGAGGGCGCATGACCACCGAGCTGCACGAGCGGTTGGCCGGTCTGGCCTCCGTCACACCCGCGACCTCACCGCCTCCGGATCTGTGGCCTCGTGGCGTACGACGACGCCGCGTCGTCGCCGCGGGTCGCACGGCCGTGGTCGCAGTCCTCGTGCTGATGATCGGACTCGGCGGCTGGGCGTGGCACCAGACCCGCCCCGTCGAGCCGGCCGACACCCACGGCACGCCCCACCTCCCGGACCGGTTCTACACACCGAGTCCCTGGCTGCCGTCGTTCGACGGCCCGCCGGGACCCCTCGTCGCCGTGGGCGTCGCGGAGCGGAAGACTCTCTTCCACACCCGTCCGGCGGTCTACGGCGTGACGGCGTCCACAGGCGCCTACGGGTTCGTGTCGCTACCCGGAGACGCGGTCGTGCAGACGCCCAGCGGAGACGCGGACGGGCCGTCGTTGTCACCGGACGGGACCCGGATCGCCTACTGGCTCACCGGGACGCCCCAGGGGACGCCGAACACCAAGCTCGTCGGCGTCACGGTGACCGGAGTGGGCGTCTATGACACGGCCACCGGTCGCACGTGGACCGTCCGGGTCCCGACCCCTCACGGGCTGTAACCCTCCACCCTTCAGTGGCTGGACGGCGACCGGCTCGTGCTGGGGATCGAGCAGGCCAGCTTCGGCGATGCGAACGAGGAGGCCTGCTGCGCAGGACGCTGGCAGCAGCTGGCCACGTGGGGGGTCGGCGAGCGGAGCGTGGACCTGATGCCTAGGGCACTCCCGCGCTTCATCGAAGCTTCCGGGACGAGCACCCGTGCAGGGGTCGTGGTGTTCGCGTCGGGGCCGTTGGTCCACGAGATCAACCCCGTGAAGTCGGCCGATCGCACGGTCGGCATCCCCCGAGGCACCGAGCGAGCGGTGTTGAGCCCGGACCGGCGCCATCTGGCCTACGTCACCGAGTACGGGGGCGGCTCCCGGCCTCCGGTACTGCAGGTCGGTGAGGTGATGGATCGCGACGGCGGACGCGCGTCCCTCACCGGCGTCAGGACCGTCGTCGACCACCACCGGTTCGTGAATGTCGTCGCCTTCGTGGACGCGAACCACGTGGCCGTGGTCGCACGCATCGCCGAGAGCGACGGCGTGTCGTACGAGCTCGTCTCCGTGGACATCCGCTCCGGTGCCGTCACCAGCCTGGTGCAGCGCGCCCGAGGTGAGCACGGAGCCGACCCGGGCGGGCTGTCGTTGGCCACGGGCCTGCTGTCGGCGCCGAGGGCCGCAGCTGCGGAACCGGGTCGACCTTGGGACCTTCGTTGGGCCGCCGGGATCATCGCTCTCTGTCTGGTCGGTTGTGGTCTGGTCACGTGGGGAGCGACGCGTGGCCGGCGGGCGTGAGGACTTCGAGGCGTTCGTGGCCGCGCGGTACGACGCGCTGCTGCGCACGGCGTACCTCCTGGCCGGCGACCACCACGACGCCGAGGACCTGCTCCAGCAGACCCTGGTCAGGGCCGTCGGTGCCTGGGGTCGGATCGACGGCGACCCGGAGCCGTATGTCCGCACGATCCTGGTCCGTCAGAACGTGTCGCGCTGGCGGGTACGCCGTTGGCGCGAGCTGACCACCGACCAGCTGCCCGAGCGCCCGGCCGGGGGGCCGGACCCGGACGACCGCGTGTTGCTGCACCGTGCGCTGGGCACGCTGGCGCCACGGCAGCGGGCCGTGATCGTGCTGCGGTACTTCGAGGACCTGACCGAGGCCCAGACCGCCGAGGCGCTCGGGATCGCGGTCGGGACCGTGAAGTCACAGGCGCGCGATGCCTTGCGGCGGCTGCGCGAGGTCGTGCCGGACCTGGCCGACGTACTGGTTTCGCCCTGAGGACGACCGCGTCCCGGCTACCCTTCCCGGCGTGTCCACCACCACCCCGCAGCGAACGAACCCCAAGGTCGTGCGCACGATCGTCGCGATCGGTGCGGTGATCTTCCTGGTGCTCGTGGGCTACCAGGTCTACAAGTTCAAGCAGCCACCGAAGGGCGGCGACCCGCACACCGACATCCCGGCTCTGAAGGCGACCAAGACCTTCGACTACGTCGGCGGCCAGCACACCAGCGACCCGGTCCGGTACGCCCAGACCCCGCCGGCGGGCGGCAAGCACGACCCGACGTGGGACGACTGCGGTGCCTACACCGAGCCGCCGCGCAACGAGAACGCCGTGCACGACCTCGAGCACGGCACCGTCTGGATCACCTACCGCCCCGGACTGGACGCCGCTGACATCGCCGGCCTGCAGACCCAGCTCGAGGGGCTCAAGAGCGGCAAGTGGATGCTTTCTCCCTACCCCGGCCTGCCGGCTCCGGTGGTCGTCACGGTCTGGAACGCCCAGCTCGACCTCACCGGTGCCGACGACCCGCGACTCCCGACGTTCCTGTCCTTCTACGGCGACGGGCACACCTCGCCGGAGGGTGCCTTCGCCTCGTGCAAGGGCGGGGCGGACATCCTGGCCTCCGACAAGCCCTGAGCGCCGGCGAGGCGGCGGTTCCCCCGCCTGGGCGGGGGAACCGGCACTTCGTAGGGGGCTGCAGCCTGCACGAAGTGACAGCTCGCTGCACGAAGTCCGGCGGGACTGCCGGAGAGCCCGGGCCGGTCAGCCGACCGACGGCTTCCGCTCGGCCTGGAGCTGGCGCTCGGTGTCGGCGAAGCCGACGCTGCGGTAGATGCGGATGGCGAGGTAGTCGGGGTCCGCGACCATGACCAGCGTGCGCGCGCCCAGCTCGTCGAAGCCGTAGCGGCTCACGCGATGGACGAGGGTGCCGGCCAGACCGCGCCCGCGGGCGTCGGGGTGGGTCTTCACGTTCTGGAAGCGCGCCAGGCCCGGCGACGCCGTGAACAGGCCCATCGAGGCGAGCAGGGTGTCGCCCTCGAAGGCTCCCCACCACGCGCCGTACCCCGCGTCGACGAGCCGTCGCTCGGCCTCCGTGCGGGCGGTGACGAACGGCAGCGAGTGGGTGCCCGGCTCCTCGCCGGCCAGGTCGAGCTGCACCTGCTGGGCCCAGTCGTCGTCGGAGACGAGCGGGCGGTACGTCGCCTCCCGGTTGGGCCGGGCCGGCTCGTGGACCGAGGTCGCGGTCATCACCGACGACCACTCGGTGCTCATCCCGTGGTGGGCGAACGGCGCCAGGTCCTCGATCGTGCCGTCGCGCCCGTCGATCCCGAACGTGCGGTGGGGGGTGCCCGGGAACTCGCGCTCGAAGGTCTCGAGCCACCCGGCCGCGGCGTCGTCGTCGACCGGCGGGGCCGGCAGGAGCAGGAAGTTGCCCCACCAGTACGTCGGGTTGGTGGGCGTGCGGACCACCAGATGGGTGCCGTGGTCCTCGACGTGGCTACCGGAGTGCTCCAGCATCGCCAGGTCGGTGCGGAAGGCCAGCGACGCGATATCCATGTGCGGCACGGTAGGGGTGCGTGACACGTTGGGGCGCGTGAGTTTCGCGGTGACCGACCGATGACCTTCGCCGTACGCCCCGTGCAGGACGCCGACCGAGACGCCGTACGACGTGTCAGCGGCCGGGCGTTCGGGCACGGGAAGGTGCCCGACCTGGTCGAGGCGCGGGCGGCCGCGGGCGATGTCCTGGGCGGTCTCGTGGCCGTGGCAGGCGGAGACGTCGTCGGGTTCGTGCAGCTCAACCGCTGTTGGGTCGACGCCCGCGAACGGCTCGTCGACGTGGCGGTGCTCAGCCCGCTGGCGACCGACCCCGACCACCAGGGGCAGGGGATCGGCACCGCCCTCGTCGCCGGGGCGATCGAGGTGGCCCGGCAGCGTCGGGAGCCCGCGGTCTTCCTCGAGGGCGACCCCGACTTCTACTCCGCGCGCGGCTTCGTGGCCGCGACCCCGCTCGGCTTCGGGCGGCCGTCGGCCCGCATCCCGGAGCCGGCGTTCCAGGTCGCGCTGCTGGACGAGGGCCTGCCGCGAGGTGCCCTGGTGTACTGCCAGACGTTCTGGACCCAGGACTGCGTCGGCCTGCGCGACCCGCGACTGGCGGCGGTCGAGGAGTACTTCGCCGCCACGCATTGACTCGAACAGACGTTCGATCGATGATGAGGGATGCTCGTCGTCCCGCCCGGCTGGCCTCGCCAGGTCCGGCCGCCCGATGCCCCCGATTGGGAGCGGACCGCGTGCAACTGGCTGCTCGACCAGTGTCCACCCGACTACCGCGGCTATCCCGCGCTGCGACGCCACCCGGTGGTGCTGGCGCGGTTCGCCGTCCTGCACATCGAGGCCAACCAGGCTGCCTGCCGACGCGGCCTGAGCGAGGCCCGCTCCGGGCTGCGCGAGGTCGCCGGCCTCGACGTCGTCGAGGCCGCGATCACCACGTGGCAGGCCGAGGACGCCCGCCTGCTCGCCGTACGCCGCGAGGCCGGTCTGCTCGAGGAGGCGCTCCGCGGTCGCCGCTACGTCGCCCGGCTGTGACACGCCCCTCGATCAGCGGCTTTCCCACCGCTGGTTGAGGAAGGCGCCCTGGCGCCTGTCTCGAAACCCGGTGACGGTGCCTGGGGCCCTCGACCAGCAGATATCCCACCGCTGGTTGAGGAAGGCGCCCTGGCGCCTGTCTCGAAACCCGGTGACGGTGCCTGGGGCGGTGAGCAGGGTTGCGGGGTCTCGTGACGGTCGCAGAGCGACCTCCTCGACCAGCGGTTGTCCGACCAGCGGTTGTCCGACCAGCGGTTGACCGACCAGCGATTGCGCGGCGTGACCTTGTACGGCGGGGCGTCGTTGGACCGACATCCCGACCGGACGGCCCGCCCTGCGTCGTACTCCCGCCCGGCTCGTCGCCGCCGCCGCGGTGGCGACGGTCGTCGCCGTGAACCCGCCGACGCAGGCGGCCAAGGGCCCGCTGCGGTACGTCGCGCTCGGCGACTCCTACAGCGCTGCCTCGGGGGTGTTGCCGCCGGACCCGACCAGCCCGCTGTGCGCACGGTCGACCGCCAACTACCCGCATGTCATCGCCGGCAGGATCGGCGCCCGCCTCACCGACGCGACCTGCGGGGGAGCGGAGACCAAGGACTTCGCGCAGAGCCAGTACCCGGGCGTCGCCCCCCAGCTCGACGCGCTCGGCCGGCGGACGCAGCTGGTCACGATGACGATCGGCGGCAACGACAACAACACGTTCATCGGCGCCATCGCGGAGTGCGGCCTGGCGGGTCTGTCGACGCTGGGCCAGGGCAGTCCCTGCCACGACCGGTACGGCAGCAGCTTCCGTGACGACATCCTCCAGAAGACCTACCCGGCGCTGGTCAAGGCCCTGAAGGCCGTGCACCGACGAGCACCCCACGCGCGGGTGGCGATCCTCGGCTACCCGTGGATCCTCCCCAGGACCGTCGGCTGCTTCGACAAGATGCCGGTGGCGGCGGGGGACGTGCCCTACCTGCGGCGCATCCAGGCGACCCTCAACAACGCCGTACGCCGGGCGGCGGCCGCCACGGGATCGACGTACGTCGACCTCAGCGGAGTCTCCGAGGGCCACGACGCCTGCCAGCCGGTCGGCGTCCGGTGGGTCGAGCCGGTGCTGCAAGGGACCAACCCGGTGGTCGTCCACCCCAACGCGCTCGGCGAGCGACACCTGGCGAAGCGCACCATACGGGTGCTGCACCTGTCCTGACGTCGCGGTCAGATCTCCTCGCCGGTCCGTCCGTCGATCAGCTCGCGGGCGATGTCCAGGTGACCGACGTGCCGGGCGTACTCCGGGAGCAGGTGGAGCGGGATCCAGTGGAGCGGGGGTGCGCTGTCGGGATCGCGGAAGCGTCCGGTCCGCGCGGACTTCTCGGTGAGCGCGTGGGCCTCGACGATCTCCCGGGTGCGGGCCGCGCGATCGTCGAGCAGTCCCCGCAGGTCGGCCACCGGCAGGTCGAGCGACAGCCAGCCGTCGTCGGGCGCGCGGTCCCGCCACGGGTCCGTGAGCGGGTCGCCGAGGAACCCCCACTCCAGCCACCGCCGCTCGACGTTCACCACGTGGTTGACCAGCCCGGACGGCGTCCATCCCGACGGCACGAGTGACTCTGCCAGCCGCTCCGAGCTCAGCCCCTCGAGCTTGCCGGCGACGACCCCGCGGAAGAAGTCGAGGTAGTCCAGCAGGAGCCCCCGGACGTCGTCGGTCGAGGCAGGCTCGGGGAACGCGGTGTGCGGCGAGCTGTTCACCGCCCCATCATCAGTGACGGAGGCCTCAAGGGTGCAACGCCCGGGGGCGGTGGGTGAGGACCGGTTGTGGGCGACGGAACCGGTCCTGGCTCACCGCCTCCCTGCTCCGGCTTCGGTGCAACGCCCGAGAGCGGTGGGTGAGGACCGGTTGTGGGCGAT
>JAICMC010000171.1 GCA_025929465.1 Nostocoides sp. | reverse complement strand
CGTTCCCCGGTCCGGGTCTGGGTATCCGGATCATCGGTGAGGTCACCGCCGAACGGCTGGACATCCTGCGGGCCGCCGACCAGATCGCCCGCGAGGAGCTGACCGCCGCCGGCCTGGACCGCGACATCTGGCAGTGCCCGGTCGTGCTGCTCGCCGACGTCCGCTCGGTCGGCGTCCAGGGCGATGGCCGCACCTACGGCCACCCGGTCGTGCTCCGCCCGGTGTCGTCGGAGGACGCGATGACAGCTGACTGGACCCGCGTCCCCTACGACGTGCTCGCCAAGATCTCCACCCGGATCACCAACGAGGTGCGCGAGGTCAACCGGGTCGTCCTGGACGTCACGAGTAAGCCACCGGGCACCATCGAGTGGGAGTGACCTACTGGCACTGGCCGGTCGTCGGCCGGTCCTCGGCCGGTCCTCGCCGGGTTCACGGAACAACCCGCCGGCCGCCGCCTGTGGTCAGGAGCTGAACCGCTCCTCCATCCGGCGCACCGTCGTCGGCCGCCCGGGTCGCCCCCCGGCGCGTGACCGGTACTCCGGGACGCCGACGCAGGTGAAGAGCAGGGTCACCAGACCCTCCGGCGGCTCACCGAGCAGTGCCGGGACCTCGCTGTCCAGGAACGTCATGCCGGTCGCGCTCGCACCGAGGGCGTATGCCGCGAGGTGCAGCCTGCCCTCGACGATCCCGGCCGCGATCTGGGCCGCCCGGTAGGACCGGTCGTCCAGCCCGGCGGCGTGGGCTGCGCCGATGACGACGTAGGCCGCGTCGGCGGCCAAGGTCTGGCCAAGGCAGATCCGGTCCAGCTCGGCACGCAGGTCCCCGGTCCGGATCGGGTGCCCGAGGTCGGGCCACCGGTAGACACCGGGCGCGACCCCGTCGACCCCGTGCACGACGACCCAGTGCGGCACGTCGAGGCCGCGCAGGGCCACCTGCATCGGCCACTCCAGACGCGAGCGCGGCAGGGTCCGCGAGCGGTCCATGGCCGCTGCGACCCCCGGCGCAGGATGACCTTGTCAAGACTCTCCCCGTCCCCGCCCCGTCCAGAAATCTTCCCAAAGTCGCGTCCCCGCGACCGGGAGAGAGTCGACTTCGGGAGGATCTGCGCCGGGACATCGGGCGAGCGGTCGCCGTCCGGCCAGGGGTCGCCGAGGACATCGCCGTCGCCGGCCCGTTGGGCCGCGGTGACGAGGGCGAACTCCGGCGCTGACAGCTCCCCCGGTGCCGCCGGGCCGGTCGGGGTGATGGCCGGCTCGCCCCCGCCGAGGGTCACGAGCGCGACGGGAAACTCGGCGATGCCGTCGGCGCCGACGAGCCTGCTGACCTCCTCGTCGGAGAACACGGTGCGAAGGGCAGGCGACAGACCCGCGCTGGCCGCCGCTGCCAACAGCTGGGCGAGCATCGTCCCGGCATCCCAGTGGACGTGTCGCCAGCCCCGCTCGGCGTACTTCCAGCCGGTCCTGCCGGGAACCCCGGTGACGACGATCGTCGTGACCTCACCGTGAGCCGGTGGTCCGACGACGAGCAGCCGGTGGTGCTCGCCGTCGTACCAGTGCACGCCGTCGGGCACACCGTCGACCCCCACGGCGCTCACATAGACCTCGAGGGGGAACAGGCCACCGGCCGACCCGGCCGCGCGGAACAGCCAGGCCACCCCGTTCCGGACCGCCCGCCGTCGCACCACACCTGACGCGAGGTACAGCAGCCGCCCGAGGTGGGCGGCATCCAGCGGCAGGCGAGGACACGGCATACCGGCCAGCACGTCGGTGGCCGGCACGCCGGGGTCCGGTAGGTCGGCGGGCAGGTCGAGACTCGGCAGGTCCCCGGCGTACGCCTTGAGGAACGGTGGCAGCGTGGCCCGGTCCTGCGGCACGAAGCCGTGCCGCAGCCTGGGGTCGTCGAGCGGGACGTCCCAGTCGCGGTCCGGGCTGTAGGACGTGAGCCGATGGAGCAGGCCCGCGCCCGTCTCGAGGTCCACCCGGACAGCATCGCACTGCCGCGGGGACGATGCACGGTGGTCGGTCGTTGCGCAAGTGGGACGTATGCCGAGTGCCCTGGCGCTCACTGGTCCGCCCCCCCTCTGGCGGGCCGGAGAGTCGGGGCAGTGGCATTCGGCATACGTTCCGCCAAGACTGAGTCCCAGTGTCCCCTGAGCGGAGGAGGCAGCATGTCGGCACTCCTGACCATCGTCGTGGCGCTGTCCGGTGCGGTCCTGGTCACCTGGGGCTGGGCCCGGTACCTGCGCGGCCGGTTCCGGGTGGGGGACCGCCGGCACGCCGTGTCGGTGCGCCGGTCCGGTGTCGTCATGGCGGTCGGCGGCGGCCTGCTGCTCCTGCTGCCGGAGGTTCCGTCGCAGCTGCTGTCCGGCGCGGCCCTGTCCAGCGGTGCCGACAGCGGCATCGGGCAGGTCGCGACCTGGGTCTGGCGGGTCGGGGTGCTCGCCGGGCTGACCGTCGTCTACGGGTCGATGGCCCTCGTGCGCGAACGGGTGACCCGACCGCTGCGTGCGGCGGCCGGACGCGCAGCCGCCACCGTCGGCTCCCTCGCCCCGTTCGGGCGGGTGGCCGAGGGCCGCCGGATGCGCCGCCTGCCGCACCTCGCCGACTTCCCGCGCGACCTGGACGGGCTCGTCGACCACGACCGGGTGCTCACCCGCCGGCTGCTGGACTACGAGCGGGACCTCGACCTCGGCGCGAACCTGCCGGCCATGCGGGACCACACCGTGCCGACGACCATCGCCGTGTGGGAGGCGATGAGCAGGTGTGACACGTTACGGCCGCTCGCACCCACCGGGCGCGTCGTGGAGGTGCTGGCCACCGACTACGGGCGGGCCGTGGCCGACTTCGCGCTCGCCCTGGCGGCGGCGGAGGACAACGCCCGGCGGTTGGCCGGCGACACCCTGACCGGTGCGGAGGTCGCTGCCCTCGCGGAGGTCGAGCGGCTGCTCGCCTTCATCCGGTCCAGCCACACGACGCCGGCCGAGCGGGCCGCGGCATACGACGCACTGACGGCGCAGCTCGACGCCGCCCGGCCCTCCGGGGCCACCGGCGAACGCTCCCACCCCTGGCTCGACGTGAGCCAGCGCGTCGTCGGCTGAGCAGGCGCAGACCGGCTGCGGCCCCGGGCGGGCCTCCCGGACGGGCTGCGGCGCCGCAGCTCACCCGTCGCCTAGGCTTGCCCGGTGTTCCTGCG
Source organism: Nostocoides sp. (assembly GCA_025929465.1). Classification (GTDB taxonomy): domain Bacteria; phylum Actinomycetota; class Actinomycetes; order Actinomycetales; family Dermatophilaceae; genus Nostocoides. Next base: position 2,461 of record JAICMC010000171.1, on the reverse strand, counting down.
TACCTCAGCGGCTGTCGTCGCCGGCAAGGCGGCCCGCGCCGCGACGAGGCTGCGCGGCGGTGGCTCGGCCTTCCCCGGCCTGGTCGCCGAACGGGTCGACCCGGGGTTCCTGGCGCACGCCCTGCGCGACGTGCGCGGCGGGATCGTCGTGGTGTCGGGGACCAACGGCAAGACGACGACGACCAAGATGCTCGTCGCGCTGCTGCGGGCGCACGGCCGGCGGGTCTTCACCAACCCGACGGGCTCCAACTTCACCCGGGGCGTGATCTCCTCGATGCTGCCCGAGCTGTCCGTCGGGCGGGGACAGCTGGTCGCCGACATCGCCGTCCTCGAGCTCGACGAGGCCCACGCGCTCAAGTTCGCGGCCGCCGTCCGCCCGACCCACTCGCTCCTGCTCAACGTGGCCCGCGACCAGCTCGACCGGTTCGCCGAGATCGACCACACCGCAGGGCTGCTCGCCTCGCTCGCCGCGTCGACGACGACCGGCGTCATCCTCAACCGGGACGACTCCTTCGTCGCCCGGGTGGCTCCTGACCTCACCGCTGGGGTCGAGGTCCGCTACTTCGGTGTGCACGCCTCGATCGCGGCGCGGCTGCCGGAGCTGGTCGAGGCGGACGTCCGCTTCGGCGAGGAGTTCAGCGCACCGCAGCCCACGGCATACGACGGGCTGCTCAGGCCGGTCGACGAGCGCGCGTTCGACATCGTCTTCGGTTCCGACGGCGCTGTGACCGACGTGGGCCCAGTGACCCTCCAGCAGCGCGGGCTCGCCGCGATGATCAACGCGACCGCGGCGACGACGACCGCGCGGATGCTCCTCGGGGACGGTTTCGATCCCGCCGTCGCGGCGACGGCGCTGGCCGCGGTGCGACCCCCGTTCGGGCGCGGCGAGGTCATCATGGTCGACGGGCAGCCGCTGGAGCTGGTCCTCGTCAAGAACCCGGCGGGCTTCACGGTGGCGCTGGGGACCTACGGGACCACACCGGTCGCCACGATGGTCGCCATCAACGACAACGATGCCGACGGACGCGACGTCAGCTGGCTGTACGACGTCTCGTTCGCCTCCCTGCGCGGTCGCGGCGTGGCGACGACCAGCGGCGTCCGGGCCTACGACATGGCGCTGCGGCTGTCCTACGACGACGTCCCGGTGGCCTCGGTCGAGCCCGACCTGACCCGCGCCCTCGACGCGTTCTGCGCCGCCCACGCCGCGGAGCCGAAACGGATCTTCTGCACCTACACGGCGATGATGGCGCTGCGCCGGACCCTCGCGGCCCGGCACGGGCTCGCCGACTTCGGAGAGGAGGGCTGAGCCGTATGCCGCAGCCAGCGACCTCGCCGCTCGAGAGCCGGCCGAGCAAGGGGACGATCAACCTCGTCCACCTCTACCCGCGCGAGATGAGCATCTACGGCGACCTCGGCAACACCCGGTGCCTCGCGGCCCGGATCGCGCGCCACGGCTACACCGCCAACGTCATCGGTCACCACCCCGGCTCCGTGCTGGCCCAGGACGCGCACCTCGTCGTGGGCGGCGGCGGGCAGGACTCCGGTCAGGCCCGCGTCGAGGACGACCTGTTCGCGAACGCCGACCGCCTGCGTGCGCTCGCCGCCGACGGGGTGCCGATGATGATGATCTGTGGGACCTACCAGCTGTTCGGCAACGCCTTCGTCACGGTGGAGGGCAAGAGGTTGCCGGGGCTGGGCATCCTGGACGTCACGACCCAGGGCAACGCCAAGCGGATGATCGGTCCCTCGGTGCTCGACACCGAGTTCGGGACGATCGTCGGATACGAGAACCACTCCGGGTCGACATCCCTTGGCGCCGGGCAGGCCGCCTTCGGTGCGGTCCGGCACGGCTTCGGCAACAACGGCGAGGACGGGACCGGCGGCGCCCGCACCGGGAACGTCTTCGGGCACTACCTCCACGGCCCGGTGCTGCCCGCCAACCCGGCCTTCGCCGATGCCCTCATCGGGTACGCCGCGGAGCTCGCCACGGGGCGTGCCTTCGAGCCGGAGCCGCAGGACGACACGGTGGCCGACGAGGCGAGGACGCGGCAGATCCGTCGGCTGATCCGCTGACCCTCGGTCCACGACGTCCGGTCGACGGGAGCCGGTGGCCAGGAGTCCGGGACGTCGGGACGCCGGGACGCTGGGATCAGAACGGGGGTTCGTCGCCTTCGGCGTGGGTGCCATCGCTCCAGCTGGCGGGGTGGGCCCTCGTGGTTTCGCCGCTGTGGGGGTTCGTGGGCTGTGGGGGCGGATCTGAGCGAGAAGGTGTGCGGGTGGCGGGTGGCTGCTGCCGGTCGCGATCCCCGGTGTCGAGGAGGCCGGGCCGCACCCCGGTGAGCTCCCACTGGATGGGGCAGTGGGTGAGCAGCACTGTGTGGATCTCGGTGGGGCCGTCGTCGAGGGTGGTGTGGGTGTGGCGGGCGGCGCCGGAGCTGCCGGCGTTGAGTTCGTCGAGTCG
>JAICMC010000021.1 GCA_025929465.1 Nostocoides sp. | reverse complement strand
GCCGTGCCCGAACCGCGGCTTCGGCCGGGGCACGACCCAACCCAGCCGGCGAGCGGCGCCCAGGGTGGCATCCCATCCGATCGAGCCGAGGGCCAGGATCGAGCGCAGTCCCGGCTCGACGAGGGTGAGGTCCCGGTCGAGCCAGGGGGCGCAGGTCGCCTTCTCGGTCGTCGACGGCTTGTTGGCCGGCGGGGCGCACCGGACGGCCGCGACGATCCGCAGGCCGGTCAGGGCCAGCCCGTCACCAGCGGCGACCGACGTGTCGCGGTTGGCGAAGCCGGCCCGGTGGAGCGCGGCATACAGCCAGTCGCCCGAGCGGTCCCCGGTGAACATCCGCCCGGTCCGGTTGGTGCCGTTGGCGGCCGGGGCGAGTCCCACGAGGAGGACCGCGGGGTGGGGGTCGCCGAACCCGGGCCCCGGCCGGCCCCAGTACGGCTGGTCCGCGAAGGAGGCCCGGCGGCCCTGCGTCGCAACGGACTCGCGCCACCGCACGAGCCGGGGGCAGGCCCGGCACACCGAGATCTCGGCGTCGAGCTCACCGAGGGCGTCGGCCCTGCCGGCGTACCGCTGGACCTGGGCGGGGGTCCTGGCGACAGGGGTCGCAGGCGTCGCCGGGTCCCCGGGCCAGCCCGTCCCGGGTGGAACGGGGGACGGGAACAGCTGACCGGTCAACGGGTGCGGGTCCACGCAGCCCACGGTAGGGGAGGATCGGTCCGTGGCCCGGGTCAGTGTCGTCGGTGGTGGCGTGATCGGCCTGACGTCGGCGCTGGAGCTGGCGCGGGCCGGGCACCAGGTCCGCTGCGTCCGGGACCTGGCCGTCGAGGACACGGTGTCCCGGGTGGCGGGAGCGCTCTGGTTCCCCTACCACGTCCAGCCGCGTCGCCTCGCCCTCCGTTGGGGCCTGGACTCGCTGGCCAGGTTCACTGCCATCGCTGCGACGGTGCCGTTCGAAGCGGCCGGAGTCCGCCTGGCCAGGGGCGTCCTCGTCCACCGGGCCGAGCCTGACCTGTGGTGGACCGAGGGGGTCGAGGGTGTCCGTCCGGCCGGCACCGACGAGCTGCCTCCGGGCGCTGGCCGGGGCGCCGTCGCCACCCTCCCGCTCGTCGACACCGGCCGATTCCTGCCGTGGCTGGAGCGCGAGTGCGCCGATGCCGCAGTGCAGCTCGTGCGCGGGCACGTCACGGACCTGGATGCCGTGCCGGACTGTGACGCCGTGGTGCTGGCGTGCGGTCTGCGTTCGGGCGCGCTCACCGGTGACCCCGGGCTGAGCCCGGCCCGGGGCCAGGTCGTGCGGCTGGCCAACCCCGGCCTCACCGACTGGCTCGTCGACGGCGACGACCCCGACACGCTCACCTACGTGCTGCCGCACGGCGACACCGTCGTCTGCGGGGGGACCGATGTCGAAGGTGACTGGGACACCGGCGTCGACCCCGCGACCGAGCAGGCCATCCTCGCGCGCTGCGTGGCCGCGGTACCTGCGCTGCGGGGTGCGCGCGTCGTCGGCCGAGCCGTGGGGCTGCGGCCGGTGGCCTCGACCGTGCGGCTCGAACGGCACACCGACGAAGGACGTCCCCTCGTCACCAACTACGGGCACGGCGGCGCCGGCGTGACCCTCTCCTGGGGGTGCGCCGCCGAGGTGGTCCGGCTCCTCGGGTGACCGGCCCGAGGCTCGTGTACAACGGAGCCCATGGATCCTCTCGTCTCTGGCCGCATCGCCCGCGCCCTGGAACCGCTGCACGCGCTCGGCTACTTCGCGGCAGAGGTCGAGGCCGAGGTGACGGCACTCGGCGTGCGCAGGGGCATGGGTGCCTACTTCGCGTCCCGCTCGGCGGCGATGGGTCGGGTCGGGGCCGGCCCGGTCGCCGCGACCTTCTACGTCTTCAACCCCTCGCTCGTGGCCCACTTCGTCCCGACGGTCTGGGACGCGGCCCAGCCGGCAGCGGTGGTGGCCGCGCGGTACCGCGGGATCTCGGCGGCGTGGAGCCGGCTGCTCGGCGCGGACACGCTCGGGTCCCGCGAGGTCGCCGAGGCGGCCGGCCTGGCACGTACCGCCGCGGAGGGTTGCACGGTGCCCGGCCGGCCGTTGTATGCGGCACATGCCGACCTCGCGTGGCCCGCTGAGCCGCACCTCGTCCTCTTCCACGCGCTCACCCTGCTGCGTGAGCACCGGGGCGACGGGCACGTCGCTGCCCTTCTGGGCGCGGGCCTGAGTGGGGTCGAGGCACTCGTGACGCACACCGCGACCGGCAAGGGTTTCACCCGAGCCGCAGCCCAGTCCACCCGCGGGTGGTCCGACGACCAGTGGGCCGCGGCGGTCGCAGGCCTGGCTGTCCGCGGACTGCTGACCGAGGCCGGGGAGCTCACCGACGAGGGCCGTGCCCGGCGACGGTCCGTGGAGGCCGAGACCAACAGCCTGGGTGCGCCGCCGTGGGACACCCTCGGCGAAACCGGTGCGTCGCGGTTGCTCGAGCTGGGCCGACCGCTGGTGGACAGGGCGCTGGCGAACGGCGCCTTCCCGGCGGGCGTCTTCGCCTGAGCCGCGGACGACCGTCGTCGACCACCCGGCCAGGGCTCAGTCCGTCGGGTCCGGACGAGACCGTCCCGCCTTGGTCCGGCCCCGGTGCTTCTTGGTCGACAACCGGCGCTCCGTGGACCCTCTCGTCGGCCCGGTCGCCCGGCGTGCTGGTGGCGGTGGGGCCATCGCGTCGCGGAGGAGGGCCGCCATCCGCTCCCGGGCGGAGACCCGGTTGCGATGCTGGGAACGGTGCTCGTAGGCGGTGACGACGAGTCTGCCGCCGACCAGCCGGTCTGCCAGGACCAGCAGGATCCGGCGGCGCTGGGTGTCGGTGAAGGCCGAGGACCGCTCGACGTCGAGGGCCACCTCGACCCGGCTGTCCGTCGTGTTGACCGACTGGCCGCCCGGGCCCGGAGACTTGGAGAACCGTTCCGCCAGGTCGGCGTTGGGGATCCTCAGGCCGTGTCTGACCCCCGGGCCGGGACCGATGACCAGGTCCATCAGGGCACGACCGTCGACGAGCCTGCCCGAAGCGGGCTGACCGGGCTGACCGGGCTGACCCGGTCGACCGGGTCGACGGGGTCGACCGGTTCGCCCGAGGGACTGCCCAGCTCCCCGGCATACGACGCCCGCAGGTTGCGGATGCCGGGGAAGGAGACGGCGAAGAGCACGGTCCCGGCGATGACGCCCGCGCAGACGAGCAGCGCGGTGTGCGGTCCGACCGCCACGGACGCGGGACCGGCGAGCACCAGGCCCAGCGGGCCGAGGAGCAGTGACCCGAGGGCATCGTAGGAGCTCACCCGGGACAGCGACCCCGGCGGGATCTCGCGCTGCATCGTCGTCTGCCAGACGACCGTGAGCAGCTCGAAGCTGAAGCCGAGCCCGAAGGCCGCGGCGACGATGGCGCCGAGTGGGGCGCTCAGCCCGAGCAGCAGGGGCGTGGGGACCGCGCCGAGCCCCAGCACCGCGACGACGAGGACCGGACGTCGGGGGCGCCAGCGGATCGACACCAGGCCGCCGAGGATGAAGCCGACCGACTCCCCGAGCAGCACCTTGGTCCACGCGGCCGGACCGCCGAGGCCGGTCCGCGCGACGACCGGACCGAGGACGAGGTGCGAGGCCTGCCACATCATGACGAGGACCGAGAACTGGATGACGCACACCCACAGCCACTGCCGGGAACGGAACTCCGCCCAGCCCTCGCGCAGGTCGGCGAGGACGGAGGACCGGTCCGGCGCCGCCGCCGTGCGGGTCACGCGGAGCAGGGAGACGAGCAGGCCGGAGCAGCCGAAGGTGGTCGCAGCGGCGAACAGCGCCCATCCCGGGCCGACGGCGACGACGACGATCCCGCCGGCGACCAGGCCGGCGACGCGGGCGATGTTGCCGCCGATGCCGAGCAGGGCGTTGCCTTCCTGGAGCGCCTCGACGGGGACCACGTCGGGCACGATGCCGGTGAGGGCCGGCCAGACGAGCGCCGCGCCGCTACCGCCGACGAAGGCGACGGCGGCCAGGGCCGCGGTCGGCGCGTGGTGGGTGAGGATCATCGTCCCCAGGCCGGCGTGCACCGTCGCCGCGGTCCACTCGGCGCTCTGCAGCACCCGGTGCCGCGGGTAGCGGTCGGCAATGATCCCCCCGGCGAGGGTGAAGACGACGATCGCCGCCGACTCCGAGGCCAGGACGACCGACAGGGTCGTCGCGGTGGCGCCGGGCAGGTCCAGGATGCCGAAGGCGAGCGCGACGGGCGCGAACGAGATCGCCAGCATCGACAAGGTGCGCGCGGACAGGAGGGTCAGGTACCTCCGGTCGCGCAGCAGCAGGTCGCGCGTCTGGCTCACCGGTCAAGGCTAGGACCGCCGTCCAGCCATTTTCGCCGCAGCGGTCCGGTTCGCGCAGGGCGCAACGGGATCGCTTCGCCCGCGGGCCGCTCCCGTGGTGGGCTGCTCGCATGCGAATCCTCGTTCTCGGTGGCACGGCGTGGCTCGGTCGGGAGGTGGCGCGCGCTGGGCTGGCAGCCGGGCACTCCGTCACCTGTCTGGCGCGCGGGGAGAGCGGAGCCGTGCCTGACGGTGCCCGCCTCGTCATCGGGGACCGGTCCGATCCTGCGGCGTATGCCGGTGTGGCCGGGCAGCCGTGGGACCTCGTCGTCGACGTCGCGCGCCAGCCCGGCCAGGTCCGCACCGCGATGGCCGCGCTCGCCGACCGGGCGGAGCACTGGGCGTTCGTGTCCTCGGCGTCGGTCTATGCCGTCCACGAAGCTCAGCTGCGCTCGGAGTCCACAGCCCTGCTACCGGCATACGACGGCGACGTCGCCCCGCCGGAAGCCTACGGCGAGGGCAAGGTCGCCTGCGAGCGGCTTGTGCTGGCCGCGCTGGGCGACCGCGCGCTCATCGCCCGGGCCGGCCTGCTCGCCGGGCCCGGCGACCCGAGCGACCGCGTGGGGTACTGGCCGGGCCGGTTCGCGCTCGCCGGACAGGACGGGGGGCCGGTCCTCGTGCCGGAGCGGCGCGACCGGGCGTGCCAGCTCCTCGACGTCCGCGACCTCGCTGGGTGGCTCGTCGACGCGGGGCTGCGCCGGGTCGGCGGGATCCTCAACGCGAGCGGCGAGGTGACCACGCTGGGTGCGGTGCTCGACACGGCGGCCGCTGTCGCGGCATACGACGGCTCGACGGTCGCCGTCGGCGACGAGGCGCTGCAGGCTGCACAGGTCGAGGAGTTCATGGGTCCGCGCTCGCTCCCGCTGTGGCTCGCCGACCCGCAGTGGGCCGGCTTCCTCTCCCTCGACACGACGCGGGCTCACGCCGCGGGGCTGACCGCCAGGCCGATGGCAGACACCCTCGCGGACGCGCTGCACTGGGAGCGGGAGCTCGGGCTGGCCCGCACCGGACGGCGGGCCGGCCTGGACCGCGCCGACGAGCTGGCCGTCCTCGGCGGCGCAGCCGGGTCGACCGCATCCTGACCAGCCCGGGGTCTGTAGGGGTCGGCCCTCGCCACGGCCAGGAGGGTGTCGACGCCGGCTGACGTCGACACCCTCCCAAGCTCCGGAGCGTCGGCAGCTATCCGATGCTGACGGCTTCCGGCTCGGGGGACGCAGTGGCCGTCTGGTGCCGCGTGGCCAGAGAGACGACCGCGCACACGACGATGTTGGCGATGAGGGCGAGCACGCCGACGTTGAGGTGGTGCAACGACTCGGGCAGGAAGGGCAGCACGCTGCCGGTGCTGTACTTGCCCAGGGTGAGGATCGCGACGATGACGGCGCCGACGACCATGCCCGCACCGGCACCCCACTTGTTGACCGGGTTCCGTTCGAGCAGGCTCATCACCATGGACGGGAACAGCTGAGTGACGAACGCGTAGCCGAGCAGCAGCAGGTTGACGATGGCGGCGCCGCCCTTGAAGGTCAGGTAGAGGGCGATGGCGGTCACCACGGGCACCATGGTCCTGGCGACCAGGCCGACGCGGGCGCTGCTGGCCTGCGGGAAGACCTCCTTGTAGACGTTCTTGGCGAGCATGGTGGCCGACGTGGTCAGCAGCATCGCCCCGGGTACCAGCGCGCAGAAGAGGCCGGCCGCACCGATCAGACCGACCAGTGCCGAGGGCAGGGCGTCACGGCTGACGCGCAGCAGCGACAGGTCACCGTTGGTGAGCCCCGGAACCACGAGGTAGGCGGTCAGCCCGACGAAGAAGACGAACAGCAGCACCAGCTGGTACAGCGGCAGGAACATCGCGTTCCGGCGGAAGGTCTTGGCGTCCTTGGACGAGTAGACCGCGCCGAAGTAGTGCGGCCACATGAAGAACCCCAGGGCGGACAGCAGGATCGAGGTGACGAACCAGCCCGTGTCGTGGCTGGGTTCGTGCAGCCGCAGGAAGTCGGGCTGCTGGGCCTGGATGTGGGAGAACATCCCGCCGATGCTGCCGAAGTAGTGGATCGGCAGGTAGATCCCGATCATCACGACCACGATCAGGACCAGGATGTCCTTGACGACCGCGTTCCAGGCGGCGGAGTGGATGCCGGAGATGACCACGTAGGTGGCCAGGGCGATGCCGCCCAGCAGGATGGCGACGTTGCGCGGGATGGTGCCGTAGGAGGTCTCCTCGATGATGATGCCCAACCCGGTCAGCTGGAGCTGCAGGTAGGGGATCATCGCGATGACGCCGATCAGCGTGACGACGAGCGCCAGGTTGCGGCTCTTGTACTTCCGCTCGAACCAGTCCGGCTGGGAGACCAGCTTCTCCTTGCTGGCATACCGCCAGATCGCCGGCGCGAGCCAGTAGGAGAACACGTAGGCGAGCGCGCCGTAGCACAGGATGTAGAAGCTGGCTCCGCCGTTGGAGTAGGCGTACCCACTGGCTCCCAGGAAGGTGAAGGTCGTGTAGATCTCGCCTGCGAGGAGCAGGAAGACGAAGATCGAGCCGAACCCGCGGCCCCCGACGCTCCACTGCTCAAGGTCCATGTCCTTGCCGCGCCGGGAGTACAGCCCGAGCCCGATGGCACCGGCGAAGAAGAAGATGAGGACGGGCAGCGCGGCGTTCATGCCTGGCCACCCGCCTTGTTCGCCGGGTCGGTGAGGTACACGACGGTCATGCACGCCGAGGTGAGCACCACCCACACGACGATCCAGAACAACAGGAACGGCAGGTCGAGGACGTAGGGCTCGACCCGGTTGACGAACGGGATGAGCACGAGCATGCCGATGAACGGCAGCACGGCCAGCCCACACCGCAGGACGCTGCCCGACGAGGGGCGCCGGCGGCCTCCGGCGGGGCTCGGTCCGGTCGAGGGACCGGTGTGCGACGGGGCGGCGTCGCCCGGAACGGGTGGCCTTGGGTTCATGATCTGTGTTCCTTCCCTCGAACGGACAGATGGTGAGCTGGCTGGACGGATCCTTGATATATTCCACTCTACGGAATATATATTCCACTTTAGCGACGGCCGCCGGGGCGCGTCAACGGCTGTGGGTTCACTGGGATCGGTCCAGAAAGGAGGAGGGGCCCTGCTGGCTGTGGTGCTGACTCACGACCTGGCGGTGCCACTGCTCGGCTGGTCGGCGGGCCCGCGTGCCGGTCCGTCGGCGGTCAGGGACGGGTGCTGTCCTCGTCCGGCTCGGGCGGGGTCTCGGCGCCGCCGTGCTCGTCGCGCTCGGCCCACTCCAGCAGCGGTGTGATGTCGAAGACGCTGTCGTCGATGCCGGCGTGCAGGTCCCCCAGGGCGGCGAACCGGGTCGGGACGGTGGCGATGGTGAAGTCCTCGGGCGAGGCGTCGTCGACCTCGTCCCACCGGATCGGTGTCGACACCCGACCGGTCTGCACGCCGCGGACCGAGTACGCCGAGGCGATGGTGTGGTCGCGGGCGTTCTGGTTGTAGTCGACGAAGATGTCGCTGGGTGACCGGTCCTTGCGCCACCACGCGGTCGTCACCTCCTGCGGCAGGCGGCGCTCGACCTCGCGCGCGAAGGCGAGCGCGGCGCGACGGACGTCCGCGAAGCCGTGGTCGGGCGCGATCCGGACGTAGACGTGCATCCCAGCGCCGCCGCTCGTCTTGGGCCAGCCGACCGCGCCGAGCTCGTCGAGGATCTCGTGGACCACGTGCGCGGTCCGCCGCACCGCGGCATACGACGCCTTGGGCATCGGGTCGATGTCGATCCGCCACTCGTCCGGCTTCTCGGTGTCGGCCCGGCGGCTGTTCCACGGGTGGTACTCCACGGTGCTCATCTGGGCCGCCCAGATGACGTCGGCGAGCCGGGTCACGCACAGCTCGTCGGCGTGCAGCCCCCACCGAGGAAAGTGCAGACGGACCGTCTCGACCCAGGGCGGGGCGCCGCGGGGCAGCCGCTTCTGGTGGACCTTCTTGCCCGAGGCGCCGTCGGGGAAGCGGTGCAGCATGCAGGGCCGCTCGCGCAGCGCCCCCACGATCCCCGGCCCGACGGCCAGGTAGTAGCGGACCAGGTCGAGCTTGGTCTCGCCGCGCGCCGAGAAGTACACCCGCTCGGGGGAGGAGACCCGCACGTCGAACCCGTCGACGTCGAGGACCACCGGTTCGCCGAACTCACCCTTGCGGGACATGGGCCCACCGTATGCCGGTCAGTCCCCGCTCGTGAACTTCGCGCGCGCGACGATCTTGGGGTCCGGGGCGAACACGACGTCGGTGTTCTTGCCCTCGTAGTCGAATTGGTGCAGGAAGGCCCGCATCGCGTTGAGCCGGCCGCGCTTCTTGTCGTTGGACTTGATGGTGATCCAGGGTGCGTACTTCTTGTCCGTGCCGGCCAGCATCGCCTCCTTGGCCGAGGTGTAGCCGTCCCACCGGTCCAGGCTCTGCAGGTCCATCGGGGACAGCTTCCACCGGCGGACGGGGTCCAGCTGCCGGATCGCGAAGCGGGTGCGCTGCTCCTGCTGGGTGACCGAGAACCACAGCTTGGTCACGGTCAGGCCGGAGTCGACGAGCATCCGCTCGAAGGCCGGTGCCTGCGCCATGAAGGTCTCGTACTCCCTGTCGGTGCAGAAGCCCATCACCCGTTCGACACCGGCCCGGTTGTACCAGGAGCGGTCGAACAGGACCATCTCGCCATCGGTCGGCAGGTGCCGCACGTACCGCTGGAAGTACCACTGTCCCGCCTCCTCCGAGGTCGGCTTGGTGAGCGCGACGACGCGGGCGGCCCTGGGGTTCAGGTGCTCCATGAAGCGCTTGATCGTGCCGCCCTTGCCGGCGGCGTCGCGTCCCTCGAAGACGAGCACGTGCTTGGCGCCGACGTCCTGGCTCCAGTACTGGAACTTGAGCAGCTCGATCTGCAAGAGGTACTTCTCGTCCTCGTAGTCGTCCCGGCCCATCAGCGTCTCGTACGGGTAGTCCTCGCGCCAGGTCTCCACGGCACTGCCGTCGGGCTGGACCAGCATGGGGTCCTCGCCCTTGCCGCCCTCGACGGTGTAGCCCTCGGACTGAAGCTGGTCGATGTACTCCCGCAAGTCGGTGACGCTCATGGTGCATGCATACCGCCTCGGTGCCATGTCGTGCAGCAGGGTCCACCAGCTCACGACCGTCTCGGGGTCCGGACCCTGGGTCTGGTGGCCCGACCCGTCAGCTCAGCGCGGTCGCCAGCGCCACCTCGACACCGCGGTCGGAGAATGCGGCCAGCAGCCCGGGGTCGGCCGACTGGTCGGTCACCAGGGTCCAGTGCTTGGGCATGACCGCCCACGCGTGGAAGGCGGACTGGCCGAGCTTGGCAGCGTGCGCCAGGACGTAGACATGGTCGGCGCGTTCCATGATGAGCTCCTTGAGCCGGGTCTGGTCCAGGGACGCCTCACAGATCCCGCGCTCGGCGTGCACGCTGTCGGCTCCCATGAACGCCCGGTCGAAGCTCATCCGGGACACCGCCGCCTCGGCGAGCGAGCCGATGAAGGACTGGCTCAGTGCCCTGAGCCGCCCGCCGAGGGCCAGGACGTCGATGTGGTCGGCGTGGGCAAGTGACTCCATCGCGGTCAGGCCCGCTGTCACGGCGCACACGCCGCTGAGGTCGGTGTGGCTGCGGAGCTCCTCGGCAAGAGCCGCGGTCGTCGACCCCCCGTCGAGCGCGATGGTCTCGCCCGCCTCGACCTGCTCGAAGGCCCACCGCGCGATGGCTCGCTTGGCCTCGTGCGCCTCACCGAGCCGTTGGGTGAGTGACGCCTCCCGGTTGTTGGCCAGGCTGATGGCCCCGCCGTAGGTCCGGGCCAGCTTGCCCTGGGTGGTCAGCCTGGTCAGGTCTCGCCGGATCGTCGAGGGGGTCACGTCGAAGGCGGCCGACAGCTCCTCGACACTGGCCAAGCCGGTCGTCATGGCCATCCGCAGGATCTCGTCGCGGCGGGTCAGCGCCTTCTGCTTCATGCGGCCACACCCTAGGCCGCGGGTGTCGGTGCCATCTCGGCAGCGAGACGCAGCGCCTCGATCATGGACCGGTGGTCGGCGATGCCCTTGCCGGCGATGTCGAACGCCGTGCCGTGGTCGACCGAGGTGCGGATGACCGGGAGGCCGACGGTGATGTTGACGCCGGCCTCCAGACCCATGACCTTGACCGGTCCGTGTCCCTGGTCGTGGTACATGGCCACGACGAGGTCGTAGTCGCCCCGTCCGGCGAGGAAGAAGAGGGTGTCGGCTGGCAGGGCGCCGTGGACGTCGATGCCGTCCGCACGACAGACCTCGACGGCCGGGTTGATCTTCTCCTCCTCCTCACCCTGCCCGAACAGACCGTTCTCGCCGGCGTGCGGGTTGATGCCGCATACCCCGATCTTCGGGTTGGGTGTTCCCGCATCGACCAGGGCCTGGTGGCCGCGACGGATCACCCGCTCGACGAGCCCCGGCTCGATCCGGCGGATGGCGTCGATGAGGCCGATGTGCGTCGTCACGTGGATCACCTTGACCCGTTCGGTCGACAGCATCATCGACACCTCGGGGGTGTCGGTCAGGTGGGCCAGCAGCTCGGTGTGCCCTGGGAAGAGGTGACCCCCGGCGTGCAACGCCTCCTTGTTGAGCGGAGCGGTGCAGATCGCCTCCACGTCACCCGCCATGGCCAGCGCCGCGGCCTTCTCCACATAGGCGTATGCCGCGTGCCCGGCGACGGCCGACAGCTCACCGAACGCCAGGTCGTCGGGGAGGAGTGCCAGGTCGAAGACGTTGATCCGCCCGGGAACCTCGACGGCCTCTGCCATGGAGTCAACCGTCACGATGTCGACGTCGAGTCCGAGGATGCCCGCGGCCTGCCGCAGTCGCTGGGCGTCACCGACGACGACGATCCGGGCGAGCCCGGCGGTGGTGGGCTCGGCCAGGGCTCGGACGATGATCTCCGGACCGATGCCGGATCCGTCTCCCATCGTCACGGCGATGCGGGGCAGGTTGGTGTTCATGAGTCCTCCTGGGGCTCTGTCGTGTGCTGCAGAGTGCTGACAACGGCCTGTGCCGTCAGCACGAGGTCGTCCGGGGCGCCGAAGCTTCCGGGGCGGGTGATGATCAGCCGGCCGTCCTCCGCCAGGCAGAGCACGGTGCCGGGGGTGGTCTGCCCGACCGGGGTCAGCACGCGCACGCCCAGCCGGTCCAGCACGGCGCGGGCGGTCTCGCCGCCGCTCAGCAGCACGGCGGGCGCCCTCCGGGCCAGGTCCGCGACGACGTCGGCGAACCCGGCACCGACCGACGCCGCGAGATGAGGTGCGGCCTCGGCAGCGGGGTCGATGGCGACGACGTGCAGGCCGGAGCCCACGTCGGGGCCCGGGTCGGGTGAGCAGATGTCGACGGGCGGGTCGAGCAGGTCGCGCGGGTCGAGCAGGGTGGTCGTGTCGGCCAGCCGACTGACCCGGCGAACCTGCTCGGCCACCTGGGAGGCGCGGCTTCCGACGGCGATGAGCAGTCCGTCGCGCCGGGCGCTCGCGGCCAGCGCGCCCTCGGCGCGGCCGGGGGACGGACCGTCGGCGAACAGGGCTCGGGAGACGGCCCCCACCAGCGCAGCCGAACCGACGAACAACGGGCGCGCGGAGGCGGCGAGCCCGGCAGCGACGACGGCGTCCAGATCCTCGTCGGTGCCACCATCGAAGACGGGGACGAGGCCGGCGCGGACGGACTCGGCGATCGCGCTGGCCATGGCCGGGGTCTCTCGCCCGGTGGGTGCCAGGCTGCAGCAGGGCAGTGGTGCGAGCGCCTCGGCGACCGAGCCGGGCACGGCGACACTCTCCATCTCCCACAAAGTGGTCGCATGGAGAGGCAGGTCATCGACGTGGACCACGCCGCCGCGGACGTGACGGCCAAGCACGGGAAGGGCCGTGGCCACCACGGGTGTGCGGCCGGTCGCAGCGGCCAGGGCTGCGACCGAGACCCCGATCCGTCCGCGAAGCAGTGAGTCGACCTTGACGGCCACGACCGACGCGTCGCGGACCACGGGGTTGGATCCGAGGGACGACAGCACGGCTCGGGTGTCGTCGGCGGAGAGGCTGCGGGCGCCAGAGTCGATGGTCAGCGCGTCATACACGGGCGCGGCGAGGTGGTCGAGCGCGCCTGACGGAGGCCTGCCGAGGCTCAGAATGTTGCGTGTTGTGCGCAAGGCGATGGCTGCAGCGCACTCGGCGGCCCCGCTGAGATCGTCGGCGACGACAACCAGCTTCATCTGGGCCTCCTCACTCGCGTTCGCGGAAAACCTTGCTGTACAACGGCTTAGCCATGTTCGGTCGAGACATTCCCACGAGACGTCGTTCTCCAGGAAGGACTCGGCCGGGGCGATTCGTGAGGGCAGTCACTCTTTCTTACACAAAAAACGCTACTCCTCTTGCGCGATCTATGCAATAGGTGTCAGGCTGGGATTGTTCGGCCACGCCAGGTGGTCACGCCACCGGGAACACTCATCGAGGAGTTGCAATGACCACACCACAGCCCACCGGCGACCGCCCGGTCCCGTCAGCCGCCCGCGCGACGTACGCCCGCCGGTCGGTGCTCTCCATGGGAGCGCTGCTCGGCGCCGGCTTCCTTGCCTCGTGCGCCGGGCCGAAGGCGGCCACCAGCGGATCCGCGTCGGGCGGGTCCGCAGCCGCTGGCGGGACGCTGACGCTGACCCTCAACCGCAACCTGGTCAGCCTGGACAACAAGCTGAACCAGTACGACGCCGCGGTGACCGTCCAGCGTGCGGTTCGTCAGGCCCTGACCGCCATCGGTGCGGACCTCAGCCCCCAGCTGGTGCTGGCCCAGTCCTTCGAGCAGACCTCGCCGACCGTGTGGACGGTCAAGCTGCGCTCGGACATCCACTACTCCGACAAGTCGCCGGTCACCGTCGATGACGTCGGGACTGCGCTCAAGCTCTACTTCCAGGTCCCTGCCGGCTACGTCGCCTCGCAGTTCCCGGAGCAGCCAACGTTCGCCAAGGTCGACGACACGACGTTCACCTTGACCACCAAGAGCCCGGTGGTCACGCTGAACTCGCTGATGTCCAACATCCTGATCACCCCCGCCAAGGACAACAAGCCCGCAGAGCTGGGCATCGGCCTGGGCACCGGGCCCTTCACCATCGCCAAGGCCGACTCGGGGACTGGCAGCTACACCTTGGCGCGCAACGCCAACTACTGGGGTACACCCGCAAAGCTCGACGAGGTCAAGGTCAACTACCAGGAGGAGGAGGCCTCCCGGGTCATCGCGATCACCTCCGGCCAGACCGACGTCATCGACACGATCACGCCCGAGTCCGCGGCCAAGCTCAAGACGGAGTCCGGCATCGACCTCATCGAGACCGCCGGGACCCGGCTCATCCACCTGTTCTACAACTTCCGCAAGCCGTCCTCGAGCCCGTTGGCGAACCCGAAGGTCCGCGAAGCCCTCAGCCACGCCATCGACCACGACTCCCTCATCAAGGCGCTCATGAACGGGCTGGTCGAGTCCGCCACCGGTGTGGTGCCCGCGACGTTGTCCGGATACACCAAGACCGGGGAGTACACGTTCGACAAGGACAAGGCCAAGTCGATGCTGGCCGCCGAGGGCGTGTCCAACCTCAGCCTCCGGTTCATCTGGGAGGACTCCGAGTTCGCCGGTGCCTCCGCAGTCCTGGAGGCCATCGCCCAGATGCTCGGCGACGTGGGCGTCAAGGTCGAGCTCAAGCTGATCCCCAAGGGCGGCGACATCAACGCCTGGCGCCGTGGGGAGGCCGGGGACTGGGACGTCCTCGCCAACGGCTACGGCAACCAGACCGGACTGGCGCTGACCAACCTGCAGGGCCAGTACGGTGGTACGGCGGCCAAGGAGAAGACGAGGGACACCTACCAGGGCTTCGTCGTTCCCGCCATCAGCAACCTGCTCGACCAGGCCGGCGCCGAGCCCGATGTGACCAAGCGCAACGCCCTGCTCGCGACCGCCCAGCAGGACATCTGGGACCTGTGGCCGGCCATGTGGGCCTGGACGCCCAAGAACGTGCTCGCCAAGCGCAAGCGTGTGCAGGGCCTGGCGCTCAAGGCGATCAACTCCTACGACCTGAGCACCGTCACCGTCTCGAGCTGACCTCCATGACCAAGTACGTCCTCCAGCGCATCGGACAGACCATCTTCACGGCGTTCCTCGCCACGGCCTCGGTCTTCGTCCTGCTGCGCCTCGCGCCCGGCGATCCCGCCGCCAACTACGCGCCGCCGAACCCGACCAGTGAGCAGCTGGCCGCCATCCGCAAGGAGTTCGGCCTCGACCAGAGCATTCCCGTCCAGTTCTGGACCTTCCTGGACCATCTCTTCCATGGCGACGTGGGCACCTCGTTCTTCTACAAGGAGTCGGCCATCAAGGTGGTGCTGGGCCGGCTTCCCTACACGATCACCTTGGCGGTGTGTGCCATCGTCGTCACGGCGATCGTCTCCATCCCGCTCGGGATGTGGATGGCTCGGCGCAACAACACCACCAGCGAGCTGGGCGCCAACATCATGACCATCGCCGGCCAGTCGATGCCGGACTTCTGGATCGGTTTCGTCCTGCTGATCATCTTCGCGGTCAACCTCGGCTGGTTCGCCCCGTCCGGGTTCGACTCCCTGGGTTCGCTGGTCCTCCCCACGGTGACCATCGCCATCCTGCAGATCGCCCTCATCTCCCGTCTGGTGAGACGGGAGATGGTGGGCAGCCTCGCGGCGCCCTACGTCACGGTGGCGCGGTCGCGCGGCATACCGGAGCGGCGCCTCACCTGGCGCTATGCGTTCGCCAACTCGGCCATCCCGGTCGTCACCGCCCTCGGGACCCGGTTCGCGGCGATGCTCAACGGCGTCGTCATCGTGGAGGTGGTGTTCCGCTGGCCCGGTGTCGGCGACCTCGTCGTCAATGCCCTCAAGCAGCGGGACTTCCCGCTCATCCAGGCGACCGTTCTGGTCACCGTGCTGCTCGCCCTGTTCGTGCAGCTGCTCGTGGACCTGCTATACCCGATCATGGACCCCCGGGTCCGTCTGGGACGGAAGAGCCAATGACCACAGACTCCATCGCCGGCCCACGGCCGGAGCGCCCCACCGCGGTCACCCGCGCGCTGCTGCGCCGCTCCGCTGCGGCCCGGCGCCGACGCCACAGCACGATCAAGATCGTCCTCGGCGCGGTGTGCGCCGGCATCGTCATCGTGCCGGTGGCCCTGGCCAGGGTCCTTCCCCTGCCCGACCCGATCCGCGGCAACCTGCTGCAGACCCAGCTGCCGCCGTTCAGCCCGGGACACATCTTCGGCACCGACACCAACGGTCGCGACCTGCTCTCCCGGGTCCTGCACGGTGGCCAGACCTCATTGGTGATCGGTCTTCTGGCGATCGTCGTGTCGGGAGTGGTGGGCATCGTCGCCGGCGCTCTCGCGGGCTACTACGGCGGCTGGGTCGACATCGTCATCTCCCGGCTGCTCGAGGCGCAGATGTCCCTGCCCCTCCTGCTCATGCTCCTGCTCGTCGTGGGGCTGTTCGGGCCGTCGATCCCGGTCATCACCCTGGTGATCGCCTTCGCTCAGTGGCCCGAGCCGGCTCGCATCACCCGCGCGCTCGTCCTCGTCGAGCGGGAGAAGCCGTATGTTGCTGCGGCCCGGGTTCTCGGCCTGCACCGCGTCGCCATCATCGTCAAGCACATCATCCCCAACGTGCTCCAGCAGGCGCTGGTCGTCGTCTTCCTGCTTCTCGCTCAGGCCGTCCTCCTGGAGAGTGCCCTGTCCTTCCTCGGGGCGGGCGTCCAGCGGCCCTACCCCACCTGGGGCGGCATCATCTCCGACGGCCGGGAACAGTTCGTCCTGGGCAAGTGGTGGATGGTGACCATTCCCGGCATCGCCATCGCCCTGCTGGTCATCGGGGTCAACCTTCTCGGAGACGGCCTGCGGGACCGTCCCCGGACCTCTCGAGGCGGTGCCGCATGAGGCTCCTGACGCTGGACGGCTTCCAGGTCGAGCTGATGGCGACCGCCGGAGTGATCCGCGCGGTCGACGGCGTCAGCCTGCACATCGACAGCGGCGAGACGGTGACCATCATCGGTGAGTCCGGTTCCGGCAAGTCCACGACGGCCATGGGCCTGCTCCGCCTGCTGCCCGACGACCTCGCCGTCCTCTCCGGGACCGCCGAGATCGAGGGAAAGGACGTCACCGGCAGCCGCAGGGTCATCGACTCCCTCCGTGGCCGGGCGGTCGCGCTCATCCCCCAGGACCCGATGACCGCGCTCAGCCCCATCGCGACGATCGGTCGGCAGATGGGTGAGTCGATCACCCTCACCCACGGACGATCCAGCAAGGAGGAGCTGCGGGCCAAGGTTGTGGACCTGATGAACCAGGTGCACATCCGCGATCCCGAGAAGCAGTACGGCGCCTACCCCCACGAGCTGTCCGGCGGCATGCTGCAGCGGGTCCTCATCGCCATCGCCCTGGCGACCGAAGCCAACCTCATCGTGGCCGACGAACCGACCTCCGCGCTGGACGTCACCGTGCAGGCGGGCATCCTGGACCTCCTCCTTGAGCTTCAGTCCCGAACCGGCGTGGGGATCCTGCTCATCACCCACGACCTGGGCGTGGCGCGCCTGATGAGCGACCGGGTGCACGTCATGAAGGCCGGAGCCTTCGTCGAGGGCGGGTCGGTCCTGCAGGTCGTCGACCATCCGCAGCACCCCTACACCCGCCAGCTGCTCTCGGCCATCCCCGAGCTCGGCAGCTGGACCGACCCGATGCGTGGCACCTCGGCCGCAGCCGACGATGCAGACGCTCCTCGCCCGCCGTCCGAGAAGGTGGTCCCTCGTGGCTGAGATCCTGCTCTCCGTCCGCAACCTCGTCGTCGAGTACGGCGTCGGCGCGCACGCCGTCCGCGCGGTGGACGACGTGAGCTTCGATGTCCGCAAGGGCGGCACGCTCGCCGTTGTCGGCGAGTCGGGCTGCGGCAAGTCGACGATCGCCAAGGCGCTCGTCCGCCTGCTCCGGCCGACGTCCGGCCAGATCCTGCTCGGCAGCGACGACCTGGCGACCATGTCCGAGGGACGGCTGCGTCCGATGCGCCACCGGGTGCAGATGGTGTTCCAGGACCCCTACGGCTCGCTCGACCCACACCTGACCGCCCAGCAGATCGTGGCGGAGCCTCTCGCGGTCCGGGGGGAGCGGTCGAGGGCGGTCCAGCGGCGCAGGGCCGCCGAGCTGCTCGACCAGGTGGGGCTGCCGACCTCGGCCCTGGAGCGCAAGCCTCCGGAGTTCTCCGGTGGGCAGCGCCAACGGATCGGCATCGCCCGCGCCCTGGCGTCCGACCCCGAGCTCCTCGTGTGCGACGAGGCGACCAGTGCGCTGGACGTGTCCGTACAGGCCCAGGTCCTCGCCCTTCTCCAGGAGATCCAGCAGCAGACCGGGCTGACCTATCTGTTCATCTCGCACAACCTGGGTGTCGTGCGCACGATCTCCCAGGACACCGTCGTCATGCGAGCCGGGCGGATCGTGGAGTCCGGCCGCACGCAGGACCTGCTCTCCCGACCACAGCACGAGTACACGCAAAGGCTGAGGCGGTCAGCGCTCGAGCCTTCCTTGATGACCGGTCTGAAGCCACGAGAGGTGGTCCGTGGGATCGCCGCCTCACGAACAGCGGAGAGGATCGCATGAGAACGATCTCCCTGCCCGGAGTCCATCTCCCCGTCACCCAGCTCGTCCTCGGGACGATGACCTTCGGGGACACCGTGGACGCCGACGCGGCACGGGCCATGGTCGACACGGCGATCGAGGGCGGCATCACCTCCTTCGACACCGCCAACGGGTATGCCGCGGGGGCCAGCGAGCAGATCCTCGGCGCGGCGCTCGGCGGACGGCGCGAGGAGGTGACGATCGCGACCAAGGCCGGCATCTACCCGGGGGACGCGCAGGGATTCCCGCTGCTCTCCGAGCGGGGGATGCGGTCCTCCCTGGAGGCGAGCCTGACGCGGCTGGGCACCGACCGGGTCGACCTCTACTACCTGCACATGCCGGACCGGTCCGTTCCCCTCACCGAGACCGTGGCCGCGCTCGGAGCGTTCGTCCGCGAGGGTCTCATCGCGGCATACGGGGTCTCGAACTACGCGGCCTGGCAGATCGCCGACCTGACGGCTGTCGCGGACTCCCTCGGCGCTGCGCGGCCCGTCATCGCCCAGCAGCTGTACAACCTGCTCGCGCGCACCCTGGAGGACGAGTACGCGGAGTTCGCCCAGGTGCACGACCTGGCGACCGTCGTCTACAACCCGCTCGGCGGGGGACTGCTGACCGGTCGGCACTCCTTCGGCGAGCAACCGACCGAGGGCCGGTACGGTTCCTCGGCCCTGGCGTCGATGTACCGAGACCGCTACTGGAACGCCTCGACCTTCGCCGCCGTGGACCGGCTGACCACGATCGCCGCAGAAGCAGGGATCTCGATGCCCGAGCTGGCCCTGCGCTGGCTGTTCACCAGGCCGGTGGTGTCGGCCGTGCTCCTTGGCGGGTCGAAGACCTCCCAGCTGGACGCCAACCTTGCGGCGGCATCGGCCGGTCCCCTACCGGAGGACGTGTCGACCGCGTGTGACGAAGCCGTGCAGGACCTGCGAGGACTGATGCCGAGGTACAACCGATGAGCTATGACGCGCTTGGCGACACCGTCGTGCCCGCCCACGCTCCCTTCGCCGAGCGGTTGCGCGCGCGCGACGGGATCGTGGGCTACTGGGTCACCCTCGACTCGCCCGTGGCCACCGAGCGGATCGCCCGGCTCGGCTACGACTACGTGTGCTTCGACGAGCAGCACGGGCTGCTCTCCTACGAAGGCATCCTGCGCGGGCTGACCGCGGTCGACGCCGGCGGCAGCTCGGTCGGGGTCGTCCGGGTCGGCCGCAACGAGCCGTACCTCATCGGCCGCGCCCTGGATGCTGGCGCGACCGGCGTCATCGTCCCGCTGGTGGACACGGCCGAGGACGCCCGACGCGCCGTCGCGGCCGTGCGCTACCCGCCCGTGGGCGGCCGCTCCTACGGGCCGATGCGCTCGGGTCTGCGGGTCGGGCCGACGCCCGCGGCTGCCAATGCCGCCGTCGTCGTCCTGGCGATGATCGAGACGCCGTCAGGACTGGACAACGTCGGGGACATCTGTGCCGTCGAGGGCCTCGACGGCGTGTACGTCGGCCCCTCCGACCTGCGGATCGCGGTCGGCGGCTCGAGCCCGTCCGACCCGAGCGTGGACGCGGAGTTCGAGGCTGCCCTGCGAAGGGTCTGCGCCGCCGCGAAGACCGCCGGGGTGTGCGCCGGCATCCACACCTCGGAGGGTGCGGCCGCGGCACGGCGGCTCGGCCAGGGTTTCACCCTCGCCACGGTGTCCTCTGACCTCACCCACCTGGAGCAGGCCGCCGCGCAGCACCTGCGCGCGGCACGGGGCGGCACCGCGTGAGCCCGCCGCCCGCCGGGCTGCCCGCCGATGGGCTGCTCCGCCGCTGGCAGGGGCCGGGGCGCTCGGCCTTCCTCCCCACGCCCACGGTCCAGAGCCACGCCGCCAACCTGGCCTGGCTGCCCGACGGGGACCTGGCCTGCGTGTGGTTCGGGGGCACCCAGGAGGGCGTCGCCGACATCACGGCATACCTCTCGCGACTGCCGCGTGGATCGGACACCTGGACGGACCCGGTTCCAGTGAGCCACGACCCGCGCCGATCCGAGCAGAACCCGGTGCTCTTCGCAGCGCCAGACGGTTCCGTCTGGCTCCTGCACACCGCCCAGCTCGCGGGCAACCAGGACACCAGCCAGGTGGTGCGCCGTGTGTCCACGGACAGCGCGCGGACCTGGTCGGCGCCGGAGGTGCTGCTCCCGGCGACGAGCACCGGTGGGGTGTTCGTCCGGCAGCCGCCGGTGACGCTCCCGACCGGTCGCATCCTGCTCCCGGTCTTCAACTGCGTGACAGTGCCCGGCGAGAAGTGGTCCGGCGAGCAGGACACGAGCAGCGTCTGGCGCTCGGACGACGGCGGCGTGTCGTGGGTGGAGTCCCGGGTGCCCGGCTCGCTCGGCTGTGTCCACATGGGCATCGTGCCGCGCAGCGACGGCAGCCTCTGGGCCACCTTCCGCAGCCGCTGGGCCGACCACGTCTATGAGTCCCTCTCCCGTGACGACGGTGTCTCGTGGTCGGAGCCGACGCCGACGGTGCTGCCCAACAACAACTCCTCCATCCAGGCCGTCGGCCTGGGCCTCGGAGGGGTCGCGCTGATCCACAACGCGAGCAGTGCGCTGGAAGCGACCGAGCGCCGGGTGTCCCTCTACGACGAGATCGACGACGAGGGCGTCCGCGACGACGTCGACCGGCCGCAGCACGTGGCGCCACCCGGACAGGGCGGGCCTGCCGGCCGGGCGTTCTGGGGAGCCCCTCGCGCGCCGGTCACCCTGGCCCTCTCCGAGGACGGCGGGATGACCTGGCCGGTCAGGGTGGACCTGGAGACCGGCGACGGCTACTGCATGTCGAACAACTCCCGGGACGGCCTGAACCGCGAGCTGAGCTACCCGTCGGTGCTCCCGGGGCCCGACGGTGACCTGCACCTGGCCTGGACCTATCACCGTCGCGCCATCCGGCACGTCCAGCTCAGCTCGTCCGACCTGGCCGCGCTCCGGTCGAGGAGGTGAGCCGGCTCGCCGTCGTCACCGGAGCCAGCTCGGGGATAGGTCGGGCCGTCGCGGTCCGGCTGGTCGAGGACGGCTGGCAGGTGGTCGCGCTGACCCGCACGGACCCGGCCCTGGAGCGGGTGCGGTGGGTCCCGGCAGACCTGTCGAGTGCTGCCGGCGCGCAGGCCGCGGCCGAGCAGGTCGCCCAGCAGGTCGCCGGCGACGTGGACGGGTTCGTGCACGCTGCTGGCCTGCTGGCTGCCGGACGGCTCGGAAACCTGGACCGGGAGGTCGGCGAACGGATGTGGGCGGTTCACGTCCAGGCCGTCCAGATCCTCCTCGACGGACTGGTCGACCGGCTGGCCGAGGGCTCCCGCATCGTGCTCGTGGGCAGCCGGACCGCGAGCGGCATCGCCGGGAAGAGCCAGTATGCCGCGACCAAGGCCGCCTTGACCGCGCTTGCCGTCTCCTGGGCTGCCGAGCTCGCGCCGCGCCGGATCACGGCCAACGTCGTGGCTCCGGGTCCGACCCGCACTCCGATGCTCCTCGACCCGGCCCGGGCAGCCGTCCCGGCGGTCGTGCCTCCCCTCGGTCGCCTGGTCGAGCCGGCGGAGGTGGCCGACCTGGTCGCCTTCCTCCTCGGCCCGTCGGGCGCCATGGTCACCGGCCAGTCACTGGTGATGGACGGTGGGGCCGGGCTGCCACGCTGACCCGGTCCGCAGGGGGAGCACCGCCCCGCCGCGGCGCGACGGCAGTGTGGGCCCCCCGACGTAGGGTTGGGTGCGACATGAGCACCCTGTTCGACGACTTCGACCTCCCCCCGGCGCGTCCCGACGCGGCCACCGCGCGGGCCACCCCGGTGACGGCCGCCGGGGTCCCGACCTGGGCCGAGGCGGCGGGCGAGGGGCCGGGGGAAGCGGGCGCACGGCATACCGACGATGCGGAGGACCTGCTCGAGGGCCTCAACCCCCAACAGCGCGAGGCGGTCGTGCACGAGGGTGGCCCGCTGCTCATCGTCGCCGGGGCCGGCTCGGGCAAGACCAAGGTCCTGACCACGCGCATCGCCCACCTGCTCGGCGCGCGGGGTGTGCAGCCCGGTCAGGTCCTGGCCATCACCTTCACCAACAAGGCAGCCGCCGAGATGCGCGAGCGGGTCGAGGGGCTCGTCGGGCCCCGCGCCCGGGCGATGTGGGTGATGACCTTCCACTCGGCGTGCGTGCGGATCCTGCGCCGCGAGGCAGCCAAGGTCGGGATGCGGTCGACCTTCTCGATCTACGACGCCGCCGACAGCCAACGGCTGATGTCGATGGTGCTGCGGGACATGGACCTGGACCCCAAGCGCTACAACGCGCGCAGCTTCTCCCACCAGGTGAGCAACCTCAAGAACGAGCTCGTCGACGAGGAGGCGTACACCGCCCGAGTCGGCGCCGTCGACCCGAGCGGAGGCATGGGGGGCACCGGAACCTACGCCCAGGGTGGGACCCACCACGAGCGGGTGCTCGCCGAGGCGTACACGGCCTACCAGCGGCGGCTGCGGCAGGCCAACGCGATGGACTTCGACGACCTGATCATGACGACGGTGCACATGTTCCAGGCCTTCCCCGACGTCGCCGAGCACTACCGGCGCCGGTTCCGG
>JAICMC010000083.1 GCA_025929465.1 Nostocoides sp. | reverse complement strand
TGAAGGCGGCGACAGCGGCGAGCCAGTCGTGTTCAGCGCCCCGGACTCCCCGGCTGCCGTCGCCCTGCGCGGCATCGCCCGCGGTCTCGGGACTCGCTCCCGTGGACTGGCGGGACGTTCGCTCGGGCTCACCCCCGCCGGGCGCTGACCGCCCGCCCGGACAGGACCACGGTCCCCGTCAGGCGGCGAATCAACAGCTCGGCTCCACAGAGGCCGTAGGCGTCAGGTGGCCTCGTTGTCCCACGGTGTCGGCCTGGCCGGGTCATGGACGACCGGGGCGGGGACCGTCACCGGGGTCTCCGGCGAGTCCGAGTCGGGGCTGGTCAGGGCCTCGCGCACGATGCGGCGGGGGTCGTACTGCCGCGGGTCGTAGGCGTGCCAGTCGACGTCCGAAAACTCCGGGCCCATCTCGTCCTTGAGCTGCGTCTTGGCCTTCTCAGCCATCGCCTTGGCCTGCCGGACAAACCGACCCAGCTTGGCGGCATACTCTGGCAGCCGTTCGGGCCCGAGGACGAGGACCGCCAACACGATGAGGAGGATGAACTCCCATCCGTTGATGTCGATCATCGCTGCCTCACCTCCTCCTTGACCACCCGGCTGGCGACCGGGACACCATCGTACGGACCTGTCTGGCGCGTCAGTCGCTCGGCGCCGCCTGCAGCGTCATCTTGAGGTCGAGCTGCTGCCCACCGCGGGTGACCGTGAGCGTGACCGTGTCACCAACCGCGCGGGACCGGATCGAGACGATCAGCTGGTCGGGCGTGCGGATCCGCTGCCCCTCGAAGGTGACGATCACGTCGCCCTGCTTGATCCCGGCCTGCTCGGCCGGTCCACCGGGCGTCACCGCATCGAGACCGGTGGAGACCTGGGCGCCGACTCCGCTGTAGGTGCGGTCGATCGACACGCCGATGATCGGGTGCGTCGCATGGCCGGTGGCGATGAGCTGGTCGGCGGTGCGGCGCGCCTGGTCGCTGGGGATCGCGAAGCCGAGACCGATGTTTCCGCTCGAGGGAGCCGCGGCGCCGGGCACCCGGGCGATGGCCGAGTTGATGCCGATCACCTTGCCGTCCATGTCGAGGAGCGGCCCCCCGGAGTTGCCCGGGTTGATCGCCGCGTCCGTCTGGATGGCGTTGATGTAGGAGGCCTCGTCACCCGCGCCTGGAGTCACCGGGCGGTTGAGCGCGCTGACGATCCCGCTCGTCACCGTCTGGTCGAGGCCGAGTGGAGCGCCGACGGCGATCACCTGGTCGCCGACGACGACCTGGTCGGACTGGCCGAGCACGAGTGGCGTCAGGTCCGTGCGCTCCATCCGCAGCACGGCCAGGTCGTAGCTGGCGTCGCGGCCGACGATCGTGGCTTGCTCGACGTCGCCGTTGCTCAGCACGACGTCGATCTCCCCCTTGGCGCTGGCCCCCGAGACGACGTGGTTGTTGGTCAGGAGGTGGCCCTTGTCGTCGATGACGAACCCGGAGCCGGTCGCGTCGCCATCGCCGCCCCGCACCTTGATCGTCACGACGCTGGGCAGTGCCGTGGCGACGATGTTGGCGATGCTGCCCACGGGGCGTGCGGTGGCGCCGGGGCCGGGCTGGGGCAGCGTCGAGCCGCCGACGTGCATCCGGTCGGCGACGAGCTGGCCTGCGACACCGCCGATGACGGCGCAGAGCAGGCACAGGGCCGCCAGACCGGCGACGACCGGCCCGCGGCTGCGTCGGCGGCGCGGCGCCGGGACGGCCGCCATGGGTCCCGCAGCCGCGGGGTGACCCGGCTGGGCCGGGCCGAGGGGGACGGTTGGAGCCGGCAAGGGTCCGTATGGCGCTGGGTCGACTGCGGCTGCGCCCGCGGGCTCGCCGTGGGGCACCGGCGACGGGGCAGGCAGCGGCTGGGTGGCCGTCGCGGCGGCCGAGGTGTCGGGCGCGCCAGCGGCCTCGTCCGGGGGCGCCCAGGGCGCGTCCGCGCGTGCGGGGATCCCAGGCTCGTGCGGCCACGGCGCGTCGGCCTGCGTGGTGGTTGCCGTCTCTGCGCCCGCGGGCTGGGGGACGGGGACGTCGAACCACTCCTCGCCGGATCCGGGAGGGCTCGTCCGGGACGAGCGCTTGGGGGGTGCCGTGTCGGGGTCCGGATCGGTCGCGGGGTGGGACTCCGGGTCGGGTGCGGGGTCGAGGTTCAGGACCTCGGTCGGGGACTCGAGGTCGATGGCCTCGGTCCGGTCGACCTGCGGCGGGCTGCTGGTGTCGCCCGGGCCCAGATCCCTCGACTCGTCGCTCATGGGCCTGATTGTGCCGAACGAGCGACGTTGAGACGAACCGGGGTGAGGAGCGGGTCGCTGACCGCCGTGCCCGTCGTCGTCCAGGCCGGCGCGAGGTTCTCCGCCCGGTGAGCCAAACCTCCGAGGGAGAAGCCGCCACCCTCACCGGACGCGCCGAGCCGGGCGCCCCCGATGGTCGCCGTGTTGGCGATGCTCCGGTCAGTGATGAAGGGGTTCGGGCGGGTCGACACCTGCTGGCCGAACGTCGACGTGCCGAAACTGCTGACGTCGGCCGGCAGCCGCTCCGGGCCGCGCACCGCCGGGTTGAGCGGCACCACGGTCAGTCCCCACGCTGCCGCCAAGGACGCGGTGGCCGCGAGGGAGGCCACCACGGCGGCCCGCATCGGCGAGCGGTGCAGTGCTGGGGCGGTCGGCGCGACCGTCGCAAGCCGGGCACGGTGGCTCGGGGTGCGGTCTCGGAAGGACAGCTCCGCCAGGTGGGCACGCGATCGGGCCGGCGCGGATGGGATCGGAGTCGCCTCGAGCCGGGCGCCGTCGGCCAGGCCCATGAGCGCCGAGCGCAGGGACTGCGGCACGCCGGTGTCGGACTGCAGCGCCGCGACGATCCGCCGTTCCTGGTCCGCCAGGGCGCGACACACCTCGCACGCGACGAGGTGCTGGTCAAACACGCGCAGCACCGGCCCGGGCAGGGAGCGCTCCACGTAGGCGCGGATGTGCCCGCGCAGGTGAGGACTCACTGCGTCCCTGCCGCGACCCGGTGACCGGGAAGGCGCAGCCCCGGGCGGGCGGACCTGGCCCTCGCGGCCGTGGTGTCGGGCGCCCGATGCGCGAGGGCCTCTCGGAGCTGCGCGCGGCCACGGTGGATCCGGGAGCGGACCGTGCCGAGCTTGACGCCGAGGGTCGCGCTGATCTCCTCGTAGGACAGCCCCTCGATGTCGCAGAGGACGACCGCGGCCCGGAAGTCGGGCGGCAACGCGTCGAGTGCGCGCTGGACGTCGTCGTCGAAACGAGTGTCCTGGTAGGTCTGCGCCGGTCCCTTCTCCGAGCTCGGGAGTCGGCTGGCCGCGTCCTCAGGGAGCGCGTCGAACCGGATTCGCTGTCGCCGGCGCATCCGGTCGAGGAAGAGGTTGGTCGTGATCCGGTGGAGCCAGCCCTCGAAGGTTCCGGGCACATAGGTGTTGAGCGACCGGAACACCCGCAGGAACACGTCGTGGGTGAGGTCCTCTGCGTCGTGGGGGTTGCCGGTCAGTCGGTAGGCCAGTCGGTAGACCCGTGCAGAGTGCTGCTCGACGACCTCCTCCCACGTGGGCGGGGTCCAGCCGTCGTCCGCCGGCATGCTTGCCGCGGCCCGGTCCGTTGTGGTCGTCACGCGTCATTCACCTCTCGCGGGAACCTTCTGCAGGGCAGAACGCCTGTCCTCGTCGTTTCGTTCCCACCTCGCAGGCTGGCACTGCACGCCCGGGGCCTGCTGTGCCACATCGATGCATCACCTGTGAGTACGTCACCATTCTACGGAGCAACGGCGCGGACCGCAGGGTCTGGACGGACCCGGACAGTAGGGTTGCCGCATGACTTCGCAGAAGCTGGCGGCCTGGGCCCACGCCGAGGAGTTCGTCTCCCCTTCCGAGCAGATCGAGGCAGCCCGCCGCCGGGCCGAGGAGCTGGGGGTCTCCCCCGTCGACAATGGTGCCGGCGCAACGCTCCAGGTGCTCGCCGCGGCGATCGGGGCCAAGGCCGTGATGGAGATCGGCACCGGGACGGGCGTCTCGGGACTCTGGCTGCTCGGCGGCATGGACTCCACCGGCGTGCTCACGACGATCGACATCGAGGCCGAGCACCAGCGGGCGGCCAAGGAGGCCTTCGCCGCGGCCGGCTTCGCCCACACGAGGACCCGGGTCATCGCCGGACGGGCCGCCGAGGTGTTGCCCCGGATGACGGACGGCGCCTACGACCTCGTCGTCGTGGACGCCGATCGGCTCGAGTACCCCTCCTACGTGGCGCAGGCGCAGCGGTTGCTGCGCCACGGCGGCACGCTCGTGCTCACCTGGTCGGATCGGGAGTCGGACCCCGCCGCCCGCGACGAGGAGACGGCAACCCTGCGCGAGATCGGTCGACAGCTGCGGGACCATGACCACTTCACGACGGCTCTGGTCCCGGTCAGCTCGGGGCTGCTGGTGGCCGTGCGGCACTGAGCGGTTCCCACCCCCACGGCTCGGGCCACGTTCGGAGGAATCAGGAGCACGGCCAGACGCACGTTGGGCCCCGGACCACACGGTCCGGGGCCCAGATGCGTCTGGATGAGTCAGCTCACGCCATCGCACCCTTCGATGGCATCGCGCAGGGCTGCGGCCTCGTCCGGAGTCATCTCGACCACGAGCCGGCCACCACCCTCGAGTGGCATGCGCAGCACGATGCCGCGGCCCTCCTTGACGACCTCTAGCGGTCCGTCTCCGGTCCTCGGCTTCATTGCTGCCATGACTCCCCTTCCCTCGGAATCCGTGTCTGCCGACCCCCATTATTCCGGACGCCAGCGAAGCGTCCTAATCATGGGTGTGATCAGCGCCACTCGGGCCGGTCCACCTTCCGCCGGGGAGCCCGATGGGACAGAGTGGCGGGCATGACCGAGACACCGAACAATGACCCGCTCCAGCTCGACGTCCAGGACGGGATCGCGTGGGTCCGACTGAACCGGCCGGACGCCATGAACAGCCTCGACCTGGCTTTGAAGGTCGCGCTGAGGGACGCCCTGCAGAGCGTCGCGGACGACGCGGAGGTGCGCTGCGTCGTGCTGATCGGGACGGGCCGTGCCTTCTGCGTCGGACAGGACCTGAAGGAGCACGTCGCCAACCTGGCCAAGCAGGACGCCAGCCTCGCGTCGACGGTCGAAGAACACTACAACCCCATCGTGCAGCTGCTCGCGACCATGGACAAGCCGGTGGTCGCGGCCCTCAACGGTGTGGCGGCGGGAGCCGGTCTCAGCTTCGCACTCGCCTGCGACTTCCGCATCGCCGTCGACACGGCGAGCCTGAACACCGCCTTCGCCGGCATCGCGCTCTCCTGCGACTCCGGCGCGTCATGGCACCTCCCGCGCCTCGTCGGTCCGGCCAAGGCCAAGGAACTGCTCTACTTCCCGCGCTCCATCCCCGCTGCCGAGGCCCTCGAGCTCGGACTGCTGACCAAGGTCGTGCCACAGGAGGCGTTCAACGACACGGTGCGTGAGCTCGCGACGATGCTGGCGCAGGGTCCGACCCTCGCCTACGGTTCGATCCGCCAAGCGGTCGCGCACAGCCTCGCCCACGACCTGGCCGACTCGCTCGCCAACGAGGGCGGCCTTATGGGCCGCACCGGCGCGACGGCGGACCACCGCGCTGCGGTCGACGCCTTCCTCGCCAAGGAGAAGCCGGTCTTCGCCGGCCGATGACGCCCTCGGACCGTCGCAGACCTGTGGACGGCGGGATCACTCGAGTGGGGACGGCCCGTCGAGTGGCCCCTGCGTCCACAGACGGACCGTCGCAGACCTGTGGACGGCGGGGCCACTCGAGTGGGGACGGCAGGGGCACTCGACGGGGACGGTCACGGTGGGTAGTCCGTCGGCGGGACGAACCTCCAGAGCGTGTCGGTCCACCAGTACTGCCCCACCACGAAGAGCACGAGGAGCGGCACCGCACGCCAGAGCAGGCGCTGCCACGACGTGCCCCGCCGATCCGCCCACCCCACCCCGAGCAGCGGCAGCAGGAGCGGGAAGAGCGGGATGAGGTAGCGCACGATGCTGGTGAACGGGTCGAGGACCGCAGCGAGGTAGAGCGGGTAGCCCAACGACCACGCGCGCAGGTCCGCTCCCAGAGCACGCGCCCATGGGCCGGCCACCATGGCGATGATGACGAGCGGCAGCGCCACGAGGACCACCGGCCCCCAAGTCGGACCCAGCCACCAGGTCGCGATGCCGGACCAGGGGGTGAACGGCTCGACGGTGCCGGAGCCGCGCCAGGCCCCCATGGTGTCGGTGTAGGCGCTGGTCGTCCCCGTGCCCACCCAGGCGATGACCGGCCACAGGAACCCAGCGACGGCGCAGCCGGCGAGCGAGGCCGCCATCGCGGCGTACTCCCCCGCACCGATCGGTTCATCGGACCGCCGACGCCAGCGGACGATGACCACGACGAGGGTCACGAGCCCCAATGGGATCCCGATCGGCCGCGACAGGCCGACGAGCACCGCCACCGCCGTGGCGACGAGCCACCGCCGGCGGTCGAGGGCGTAGAGGTAGCCGGCGAGCAGGAGCACCGCGAGCGACTCGGTGTAGGCCAGCTGCAACGCCACCGAGGCGGGAAAGCTCGCCCAGAGCACGACGACCGCGAGCGCCGCACGGTCGCCGATCCGGTCCCGCAGCAGCAGACCCATGAGCGCCGCCGCGCCGAACCCGCACAGAAGCGCGATCGTCGACCCGACGACCGGGAAGTCCAGACCGGTGACGGCCATGACGGCACGGGAGGCAAACGGGAAGAGCGGGTAGAAGGCCCAGGGGTTCTGCTGCACGTGGCCAGCCGCGTCGACGGGCAGCACATCTGGATATCCGTGCTCTGCGATCGTCTGGTACCACTGTCCGTCCCACAGGGCGGTGAAGGACCAGTAGGTCACCGGGACGTCGTCGCCGCCGGTCATGCCGGTCGGCACCTGGTGGCCCATGACCAGCAGGAGGATGACCGTCGTGACGGCCCGGCAGGCGGCATACAAGATGAGCACCAGGCCCACGAAGCGGGCCCGTGACGCCGCCCGGAGTGCGTACGTCATGGTCCTTCGGCGTGGGGCTCGGCCGCTGCGGAGGCGCCGTCAGTGTGCTGCTCCCCCGTGGTGTGCTCCTCTTCCCCGACCTCCTCGGCCGAAGCCTCCGCGCCCGAGGCACCACGGAGCACGGCCAGCTCCTCGTCCTTCTCCCGCAGCTCCCGGCGCAGCCTGGCCAGGACACCGTCGACCTGGCCCATGCGGTAGCCGCGCACCGCGACATCGAAGCGCAGCTCGTCCAGGTCGTCGTCCAGAAGGGTGTCGTCGGGCAGCGGCTCGTGGCTCAGTGTCGAGGTCGGCGCACCCAGACCGCCGCCCAAGCGCCCGAGCAGCAGTGCCGCGACACCACAGATCACCACGATGCCGACGAAGAGGATGAACCATTTCACGGGCGCCGCTCCTCGCGGGCCTGGACCAGCCGGACGGCCTCCACGGGGTCATCGGTCAGGCTCAGCCGTTCGAGGTCACCCGTGCCGACCATCCCCTTGGCGAACGGGCCCTCGGCAAGCCAGTCGAGCAGCCCCCGCCAGTACGCCTCGCCCATGAGCACGATGGGGAACTCGGTCACCTTGTGGGTCTGGGCGAGGGTGAGCGCCTCGAACAGCTCGTCGAGCGTGCCGAAGCCGCCCGGCAGGACGATGAAGCCCTGGGAGTACTTGAGGAACATCGTCTTGCGGGCGAAGAAGTACCGGAAGTTGACGCCGAGGTCGACGTACTCATTCAGGCCGGTCTCGAACGGCAGCTCGATGCCGAGCCCGACCGAGGTGCCACCCATCTCGAACGCGCCCTTGTTCGCACCCTCCATCGAGCCTGGCCCGCCACCAGTGATCACGGCAAAGCCCGCCTCGGCGAGCAGCCGCCCGACCTCGACGGCCAACGCGTAGATCGGGTCGTCCTGCCCGATTCGGGCGGAGCCGAAGACCGCCACGGCCGGGCCGACCTCCGCGAGGGCGCTGAAGCCCTCGACGAACTCCGACTGGATCCGCATGACGCGCCAGGGATCCGCGTGCAACCAGTCGGTCGGCTGCGTCCGGTCGAGCAGCCGCTGGTCGGTCGTCGTCGACGGGACGCGATCGCGGCGCAGGGTCACCGACCCGGAGCGCCGCTCGTCGACCGGGGAATCGTCCGGCACCTCGTCCGGTCTCTCGTCAGCGTTGGGTTGCGTCACGCGCCCAGCCTATGTGCGTCCCGTGCCGGACATGCAGGCGTCCTCCGGACCCTCACGCCGCGCGACCGGCCAGCCACCGCAGCATGGCCCGCTCCGCCGCGACGTACTGCTCGACCGGGCACCGCTCCCCGTCCGTGTGGGCCAGGTTCGGGTCACCGGGTCCGAAGTTGACGGCCGGCACGCCGAGGGCCGAGAAGCGGGCGACGTCGGTCCACCCCTCCTTGGGGCCGACCGGCACACCGAGGGCCGCGACGAACTCCTGCGCGGCCGGCAGGTGCAGCCCTGGCCTGGCGCCGTCCGCGGCGTCACGGAGCACGCACTCGTAGCCCTCGAAGACATCCTGCAGGTGCGCGAAGGCCTCGTCCGCGGACTTGTCCGGCGCGAACCGGTAGTTGACCGTCACGGCGCACCGGTCCGGGATGACATTGCCGGCGATGCCACCTTCGACCGCGACCGCCTGTAGGGCCTCGTGGTAGTCCAGCCCGTCCACCGTGACCACCGCCGCCTCGTAGGCCGCGAGCCGGGCCAACACCGGGCCGGCGTCGTGGATGGCGTTGTGCCCGTTCCACGGACGCGCGGAGTGGGCGGCCACCCCTCGCGTCACGATGTCGGCACGCAGCGTGCCCTTGCACCCACCCTCGATCGCGCCGTCGGTCGGCTCGAGCAGCACCGCGAAGTCGGCCGCGAGCAGCTCGGGTCGCTCGGA
Organism: Nostocoides sp.; assembly: GCA_025929465.1. GTDB lineage: Bacteria > Actinomycetota > Actinomycetes > Actinomycetales > Dermatophilaceae > Nostocoides. The sequence continues at coordinate 2,777 of JAICMC010000083.1, read as the reverse complement.
CCCCAGGCGGGCCAACCCGTTGAACTCGGCCTCGATCTCCTCGCAGTCGTAGAACAGGAAGGTCAGGTCCCGCCCGGGCGCCGTCACCTGGGCCGCGACCTTGAGCATGACGGCGACGCCGCCCTTCATGTCGACGGTCCCCCGTCCCCACAGCGACCCGTCGACGATGCGCGTCGGCAGGTTCGGCTCTGCGCTCAGGGGCACGGTGTCGAGGTGGCCCGCAAGCACGACCCGCTCGGCCCGGCCGAGCGAGGTGCGGGCGATCACGGTGTTCCCGTCCCGGATCACCTCGAGGTGGGCCAACCCCCGCAACGCGGTCTCGACGGAGTCGGCGAGGGCCGACTCGTCCTGACTGACCGACGGGATGTCACAGATCGCCGCAGTGAGGCTCGTGACGTCACTGCTCAGGTCGAGGACGGACGGTGCGTGCGGCAGGTCGGTGAGCGGCATACGGGAAGGGTAGCGAGCCCGCCCTGCACCGCCCCCGGCGGTTGAGACCGGTGTCCGCCACGGGGGGGCTCCGCCCTACGCTGTGGGCCATGGCTGAGCGTTTTGCATGGGGACACGGACTCGCGACGATCACCGATGCCGGTGAGGTGCTCGACACCTGGTATCCCGAGCCCGCGCTCGGCACACCACCCGACTCCGCTGCCGAGCCGCCCGCTCTGGCTGACCTCGTGGGCCGGGACGAGCGGCGCCGGGTGCGCACTGAGGTCCGCTTGGTGCAGATCGACCTCGAGGCGGGTCCAGCCGACGCCGCCGACGCCTACCTGCGCCTCCACCTGCTCTCGCACCGCCTCGTGGCGCCCAACACCATCAACCTCGACGGCATCTTCGGCGCCCTCGCCAACGTGGTCTGGACCAACTACGGCCCGTGCGCTGTCGACGGCTTTGAGCAGACCCGCCTCGCGCTCCGCGGCGACGGGCCGGTCCAGGTCTTCGGCGTCGACAAGTTCCCCCGGATGACCGACTACGTCGCCCCGTCCGGCGTGCGCATCGCCGACGCCGACCGGGTCCGCCTCGGCGCGCACCTCTCCCCCGGCACGACGGTGATGCACGAGGGCTTCTGCAACTTCAACGCGGGCACGCTCGGCAGCTCGATGGTCGAGGGCCGGATCAGCCAGGGTGTCGTCGTCGGTGACGGATCCGACATCGGCGGCGGCGCCTCGATCATGGGCACGCTCTCCGGTGGCGGGACGGAACGGATCAGCATCGGCCAGCGTTGTCTCATCGGAGCCAACGGTGGCGTCGGGATCTCCCTCGGTGACGACTGCGTCGTCGAGGCGGGGCTCTACGTCACCGGCAGCACCAAGGTGGCCCTACCCGATGGCTCGGTCGTCAAGGCGCGTGAGCTGTCGGGGGCGACCAATGTCCTGTTCCTCCGCAACAGCGAGACGGGCGTGGTCGAGGCCCGTGACCGCACGGGCCGGGGCATCACCCTGAACGAGGCCCTGCACGCGAACTGAGCCCCTGGCTCGACCACCGAAGGATCCGATGACGCATGACCGACCCGGCCTGACCCTCGCCGAGTCCGGCCGGTCCTCCTCCACTGCGATGGCCCCGGCCCGGCGTCGTCGGCGCCGGCGTCACCTCGCCCTGTTCGTGGTGCTCGCCCTCGTCGCCGGTGCCGCCTGGTTCGGTGGGTCGGCACTGCTGCGGGGTGCGGCCAAGCCGGTCTGCACCATCCGGGCAGCCGGGATGACCGAGACGTTCACCCCCGAGCAGACTGCGAACGCGGCCCTGATCACCGCGATCGCCCTGCGGCGCGACCTGCCCCCCAGGGCCGCCACCATCGCCATCACGACCGCCTACCAGGAGTCGAAGATCCGCAACCTGCGCTACGGCGACCGTGACTCGCTCGGCCTGTTCCAACAGCGTCCCAGCCAGGGCTGGGGCACTCCGGAGCAGATCCTCGACCCGGTCTACTCGACGGATCGGTTCTACGACGAGCTGGTCAAGCTCAAGGGCTACGAGAGTGCCGACATCACCACGATCGCCCAGAAGGTGCAGCGCAGCGCCTACCCCGAGGCCTATCGCGACCACGAGGGCCAAGGTCGGGTCCTCGCCTCGACCCTGAGTGGCTGGTCACCGGCCGGACTGACCTGCGACCTGCCGCCGGCGAAGAGGCACGCGAAGGCGTCTGCGGTGGCGGCGGACCTCGCCGAGCAGGCCGGCGTGACGGCGACGGCGTCCTCGGGCGGCCTCACCGTGGCTGGCGCGAACGACCGACAGGCGTGGGCCGTCGCCCACTGGGCCGTGGCCCGGGCGGAGGCCTATGGGATCACAAAGGTGCGGATCGGGGACCGGGTGTGGGACCGGGCCAAGGGTGCCGCAGGCTGGTCCGACGGTGCCGCGAGCACGACGATCCACATCGAACTGGCCTGACAGCCCTCCCCGGCCCGGGACGCAACACGGCCCGCCCCCGGGGGACAGGCCGTGCGGCGAGGTGGGAGCCAGCGCTTCGTGTCAGCGCTGGGAGGCCGGCACGTAGTCGCGGACGTCCTCGCCGATGTAGATCTGGCGCGGGCGGCCGATCTTCGTCTCCGGGTCGGTCATCATCTCGCGCCACTGGGCGATCCAGCCCGGCAGGCGGCCCAGAGCGAAGAGCACGGTGAACATCTTCGACTCGAACCCCATGGCCTTGTAGATCAGCCCGGTGTAGAAGTCGACGTTCGGGTAGAGCTTGCGCTCGACGAAGTAGTCGTCGGCCAGGGCGATCTCCTCGAGGCCCTTGGCGATGTCGAGCAGCGGGTCGTCGTGGCCGAGCTTGGCCAGGA
>JAICMC010000186.1 GCA_025929465.1 Nostocoides sp. | reverse complement strand
CCACCGCTCTCGTTGCAGCACAGCGTGTACTGCGCCTGACCGGGGCCGATCTTGGCCAGGTCGTTGGTGAAGCAGGCGTTGACGTATGCCGCGGCGCCGGGCCCGCTGACCCGAGCCTTGCCCAGGTGGGAGACGTCGAAGACGCCCACCGTCTCGCGAACGGCCGTGTGCTCGGCGACGACACCTCCACCGGGGTACTCGATCGGCATCTGCCAGCCGCCGAAGTCGGCCATCTTGGCGCCGAGGGCGACGTGCCGGTCGTGCAGGGGCGAGTGGCGAAGGGCGGCGTCGGTCATGCTTGGCACCATAACGCCCCGGAGTACCCTGCGAACCGTCCCCCAGTGTCCCTGCCACCCCAAGGATCGCGCGTGACCACCCTCAAGCTCGCCACCCGCTCGGCTGCCACCCTGCCGGCCGACGTCCTCGTGGTCGGCCTGGCCAAGGGCCCCCGGGGGCCCGTCCTGGCCAGCGCCGAGGACCTGCCCACCGACGCCGTCGCCCACCTGTCGCAGGCGGCCCAGACCTTGGGGCTCAACGGGTCACCCGACGAGGTCGCCCGCGTCGTCGCGGTCCCGGGCATCACTGCGGCATCGGTGCTGGTCAGCGGTCTCGGGCCGGTCGCGGAGGCGGCATACGACGGGGTCGTCCTGCGTCGGGCCGCGGGTGCCGCGATGCGCTCGCTCATCGGCAGGGCGGGGACCGTCGCGCTGGCCCTGCCCACCCCCGACGTCTCCTCGGTCACGGCGGTGGCCGACGGGGCGTATGCCGGGACCTACCAGTACGAGCGGCGCGCCGCTGCTGCCGAGCCCGCGGTCAGCGTCGTGAGCGGAGCGGGCCGGTCCAAGGCGGTGAAGGCGGCGGTCGCGCGGGCCGGGGTCGTCGGCGCGCGGCGGCGTCTGGCCATGGACCTGATCACCCTGCCCGCCAACCTGCTCACGCCCGAGACCTTCGTCCAACGGGTGCGGAAGGAGGTCAAGGCCAGCCCGGCCAAGCTCACCGTCTCGGTCATGGACGAGGTGGCGCTGGCCAAGGCGGGGTGCGGCGGGATCATCGGCGTCGGCCAGGGCTCGGACAACCCGCCCCGGATGGTCTCGGTGACCTACCGGCCGTCCCGGTCCAAGGCGTCCATCGCCTTGGTGGGCAAGGGGATCACCTTCGACACCGGTGGCTACCGGATCAAGCCCATCGAAGGCATGCTGACCATGAAGCACGACATGGCCGGTGCGGCCGACGTCCTTGGTGCGGTCCTCGCGGTCGCTGAGCTGGGCCTTCCGGTCTCGGTGACCGGGTGGCTGTGCCTGGCCGAGAACATGATCAGCGGCAACGCCCAGCGCCCCGGCGACGTCGTGACGATGCGGACCGGCATGACGGTGGAGATCCTCGACCCGGACGCCGAGGGGCGGATGGTGCTCGGCGACGGGATGGCCCTGGCCAGCGAGCAGGCGCCCGACGCGATGGTCGACATCGCCACCCTCACCGGCATGCAGATGACCGCGCTCGGCCGGCGGATCGCCGGGCTCATGGGCAATGACGACGCCTTCACCTCGCGGGTCGCCGAGGCCGCCGAGGCGGCCGGCGAGGCGATGTGGGTGATGCCGCTGCCGCGGGACTACCGGTCCTCGCTCGACTCCCCCGTCGCCGACATCGCCCACAAGGCCGAGGCCTGGGGCGGCATGCTCACTGCCGGCATCTTCCTGTCCGAGTTCGTGGGCGCCGGGATCCCGTGGGCGCACATCGACATGGCCGGGCCGTCCTGGAACCCCCTCGGCGCCTACGGCAACGTCCCCAAGGGCGCGACCGGCTACGGGGTGTCCACGTTGGTCCAGCTCGTGGAGTCCTACGCCTGAGCGCCGGGCGAGTCAGCCGGACTTGCGACGGAACATCTGCTCGCGCGCCGAGGTCTCGGCGCCGTGGGTGTGCTCGACCTTGGAGTGGCCGGACCGGTCTGACACGTCCTTGCCGCCGTGTGCGTTCTTCTTCGCGAGGGCTTCACGGAACCTGGCCTTCGTCTCCTCGCTCGGGCCGGGTTTCTTGGCAGCCATGGGGTCTCCTTCGTCGGGTCGTCGGGCGGGTCCGCCGTGGGGTCGTGGGTCCAGCCAAGCGCACCCGGCCACGGGGCGCCAGCGGGTATCGGCGCGGTCAGCCGCTGCCCTCGCGCCGCTGCCGAGCGGTCCACTCGCGCATCCGGGCCGGGTAGCCGGTCTGGTTGACGTCGTAGACCGGGACCTCCAGGCGCTTGGCCACATCGAAGGCCACCTCCCGCGACGCCACCGCACGGCGCGTCCACTCCCCGTCGTGGGCGATGAGGACGACCGTGGTGGACGTGACGTTCGTCGACGGTTCGACGTAGGCCTCGACGAACAGCCGGGAGTCCACGAACTGGCGCAGGTGGGTCTCGATGGCCTCCTTGTCGGCGCGAGGGACGCCGGCGGTGCTGGCGGACTTCCCGCGGCGGCTCCAGAACGGCATACCGCAGATCGTATGCCGTGAACCCGCCCCCGAAGCTGTGCCCCGCCCGTGGACGAAAGGGGGTCTGCGTACCCAGGACCCGGTGGCAGGGACGCCGCCGTAGGCGACCCGGTGGATGGTCCTGGCCAGGCGGCGCGGCCTGCGGTCCGGACACCGGGCGCCTCGCTGCGGGCCGTGGTTGGTGCGAGGATGCCTGCACACCCCCGTGCGCAAAGGAGCGTCATCCGTATGCCGGCCACCGCCGACCCCACCCATGACCTGGTCATCCTCGGCGGAGGCAGCGGCGGCTACGCCTGCGCACTGCGGGCCGCCGAGCTCGGCCTGACCGTCGCCCTCGTGGAGAAGGCCAGGCTGGGCGGGACCTGCCTGCACCAGGGCTGCATCCCGACCAAGGCCCTGCTGCACGCGGCCGAGGTGGCCGACAACGCCCGGGACGGCGCGGCCTTCGGGGTCCGTTCCAGCCTCGAGTCCATCGACATGGCTGGGGTCCATGCCTACAAGGACGGCGTCGTCGAGCGGTTGTACAAGGGCCTGCAGGGGCTCGTCGGGTCTCGCGACATCGACTACGTCGAGGGTGAGGGGCGGCTCAGCGACGCCCACACCGTGACGGTCGGCGACCGGGACCTCGTGGGCCGCCACCTCGTCCTCGCGACGGGTTCGGCCGCCAGGTCCCTTCCCGGGCTGGAGATCGGCGGCCGGGTCGTCACCAGCGAGGAGGCCCTCAGGCTGGCGACCGTGCCGTCCTCGGTCATCGTCCTCGGTGGTGGCGTCATCGGCGTCGAGTTCGCCTCTGTCTACAGGTCGTTCGGCGCCGACGTGACGATCGTCGAGGCTCTCCCGCGGCTGGTGGCTGGCGAGGACGAGGCCGTCTCCAAGCAGCTCGAGCGGGCCTTCCGCAAGCGCAGGATCACCGTCCTCACGGGTGTCCGGTTCGCCTCGGCTAGCCAGGACGAGCACTCGGTCACGGTGACCACCGAGGACGGCACGGAGCTCACGGCCGACCTGCTCCTCGTGGCCGTCGGGCGCGGCCCGGTCGCCAGCGGCATGGGCTTGGAGGAGGCGGGCATCGCCATGGACCGCGGGTTCGTGCTCGCGGACGAACGATGCCGAACCAACGTGGACCGCGTGTATGCCGTGGGCGACATCGTCCCCGGTCTGCAGCTGGCCCACCGCGGCTTCGCCCAGGGCATCTTCGTCGCGGAGGACGTCGCCGGGCGCTCACCAGTTCCGGTCGACGAGCTCGGGATCCCGCGGGTGACCTACTGCGACCCCGAGATAGCCTCCATCGGCCTCACCGAGGCCCAGGCCCGGGAGCGGTTCGGTGAGGTGACGGCCTACGAGTACAACCTCGGTGGCAACGGCAAGTCCCAGATCCTGAAGACCCAGGGCTTCGTCAAGCTCGTGCGGCAGGTCGACGGCCCCGTCGTCGGCGTCCACATGATCGGCGCGCGGATGGGCGAGCAGGTCGGCGAGGCCCAGCTCATCTACAACTGGCAGGCGTTTGCCGACGACGTCGCACCCCTCGTGCACGCGCATCCGACGCAGAACGAGGCTCTCGGCGAGGCATTCCTCGCACTGGCTGGCAAGCCGCTGCACGCGCATGCCTGAGGTTTGCAAGGATAGGTGCCAGTCCACGCCAATAAGGAGCGACAACGATGTCTGAACGGGTGACCATGCCGGCCCTCGGCGAGTCCGTCACGGAGGGAACCGTGACGCGCTGGCTGAAGAACGTGGGAGACCACGTCGACGTCGACGAGCCTCTGCTCGAGGTCTCGACCGACAAGGTCGACACCGAGATCCCCTCCCCTGTCGCCGGCACGGTGCAGGAGATCCTCGTCGCCGAGGACGACACCGTCCCGGTGGGCGCCGACCTCGCCGTCATCGGGGACGGCGCGGCCCCGGCCGCCTCAGCTGGCGGGGGACAGCCCGCTGCCGGCGCGGAGGCGCCGGAGCAGCCCGGTGCCGACCAGGAAGCGGAGCGGTCGGCACCCTCGACCGAGCAGCCGGTCGAGGCGGAGAAGCCTGCTGAGGCCGCCGAGCAGGCACCTGCACCGCAGGCCGCCGACGGAGGCCCCGGTGACGGAACGACCGTGACGATGCCCGCACTGGGCGAGTCCGTCACGGAGGGAACGGTCACTCGGTGGCTCAAGGCCGAGGGTGACGAGGTAGGCGTCGACGAGCCGCTCCTCGAGGTCT
>JAICMC010000005.1 GCA_025929465.1 Nostocoides sp. | reverse complement strand
GCTCCCAGAACGGCAGCAGGCTGGTCACGATGTCGGTCATCGTGCCCCGGGGCAGCACCGCGTAGGCCTCGGTGAAGACCGCCCGGTCGGTGGTCAGCTGGGTCTGCGGCGGCAGCCCCCCAGCCGGTGCGTAGTAGCTGCTGGTGGTGGTCATGTGCGAGCTCCTTCTCGTGGTTCTGCGCTGGGCGGGTCTCCGGGCAGCGTTGGCGCAGCGGTGGGTCAGCCGCTCCTGCGCATCGACTCGGTGTCGGACCGGGGGCGCGACAGCAGGTCCAGCGCGGTGCCGTCGAGACCCACCTGGTCGCGCAGCTCGGCCTCGTCGACCGCCCCGCAGGCGTAGCCACGGTGCAGGTAGCGTGCCAGGGCTCGGGCCGTGGCGGGCTCGTCGAGGATCCCCGACCCGGTGTTGCCGACGTAGTCAGCCAGCCGGCGCGCGGCGCGTGGGAAGCCTTCGCGGTAGAAGGCGAAGGTGGCCGCGTAGCGGGTCGGCAGCTGTGCGGCGTGCAGGTCCCAGCCCTGGTAGACCCCCCGGCGCAGGGCGCGGCCGACGAGGTCGAAGTGGATCTGCCACGCCGCGCGGACCTGCTCGGGGCTGCCGATCGGCAGGATGTTGGTCGACCCGTCGGACAGGTGCACGCCGGTGCCGGCCGCGGCGAGCTGCATGACCTGCTTGGCGTGGTCGGCGGCCGGGTGGTCGGCGGCCTGGTACTGCGCCGAGATCTGCAGCGACGCGCTGTAGTCGTAGGTGCCGTAGTGCAGGGAGGTCACGCGATGGTCCCCGGCGTGGATGGCCGCGGCGACCGGTGCGGTGCCGTCGGCGCCGAGGATGAGCGGGGGGGTCTCGACCTGGATCTCGAAGCCGAGCGCCCGGGACGGGAGGCCGTGCGCCGCCTCCAGCGCCCGGCATACCTCGACCATGGCCGTCACCTGGCTGACCGTGCTCACCTTGGGGAAGGTGAGCACGAGGCCGGGCGGCAGCTCGCCCAGGCGGTCGAGGAGTCCGGCGAGGAACAGGTCGAGCGTCCGGATGCCGCGGCGGCGGGTCGGCTCCTCGAAGCACTTGAACCGGATCCCGATGAACGCCGGCGACATCCCGTCGGTCAGGGCGGCCGCGATGGCGGCCGCCGCGGCGTCGCTGTCGGCGTCCTCGGCCTCGTCGCCGCGGTCACCGTAGCCGTCCTCGAAGTCCAGGCGCAGGTCCTCGATCGGGCTCGCCGCCAGCTTGGCGGACACCCGGTCGGCCACCTGCGCGGTGATCTCGTCGCTGAGGCCCACCCCGGCGCACACCGAGGCCATCCCGCCGTGCTCCTCGACGAGGTCGAGGGCGGTGCGCCCCCACTCGGCCGGCAGGTCAGGGGTGTAGCGGTCCGCCGGCACGTAGACCGTGTGGACGGGCTGACGCCGTCCGTCCTCGCCCGGGTAGTTCTCGGCGAGGAAGGTGTCGGTCGCGGCGAGTGCCTCGTCGATGCCGCCCAGGGTCTGCTCGGAGAGGGCCGGCTGGGCCATCTCAGATCACCTGCTCGTATGCCGGCAGGGTGAGGAAGTCGACGAAGCCCTCGTCGAGGCACAGGTCGGCGATGAGCGCCTTGGCCGGCACGTAGTAGCGCTCGAAGGTCTCCGCGGGCACCTCGCCGCGCAGCCGCTCGGCCTCCTCCTCGAGGAGGGTCGCCACGAGCTCACGGGTCACCGGCTGGCCGGTGTCGGCGAGGACCGACTGGTTGGAGATGAGCTGCCAGACCTGGGAGCGGGAGATCTCGGCGGTGGCGGCATCCTCCATCTGGTTGTGGATCGCGACGGCGCCGTTGCCGGAGAGCCACACGGCGGTGTAGGCGAGGGCGACGTAGAGGTTGTTGCGCAGACCCGTCTCGGTGTTGCTGCCTGGTGCGGAGCGGACGTCGAGCAGGTCGGCGCCTGTCACGGAAACGTCCTCGCGGAGCCGGTCCAGCTGGTTGGGGCGGTCGCCGAGGACGCCGTCGAAGACCTCCTGGCAGACCTCGACGAGCCCGGGATGGGCCACCCACGAGCCGTCGAAGCCGTCGCCGGCCTCGCGGGTCTTGTCCGAGCGGACCTTCTCGAAGGCGGCGGCGTTGACCTCGGGGTCGCGGCTGGGGATGAAGGCGGCCATCCCGCCCATCGCGTAGGCACCCCGCTGGTGGCAGGTCTTGACGAGCAGCTCGGTGTAGGCGCGCATGAACGGTGCGCGCATGGTGATGTCGCCGCGGTCGACGAGGACGAAGTCCGGTCCCGCGTCGCGGAAGTACTTGATCACGCTGAACAGGTAGTCCCAGCGACCGGCGTTCAGTCCGGCCGCGTGCTCGCGCAGCTCATAGAGGATCTCCTCCATCTGGAAGGCCGCCGGGATCGTCTCGATGAGCATCGTGGCGCGGATCGTGCCGTGCGGGATGCCGAGCTCGGCCTGGGCGAAGGTGAACACGTCGTTCCACAGACGCGCCTCGAGGTGGCTCTCCATCTTGGGCAGGTAGTAGTAGGGGCCGTGTCCGTTGTCGATGAGCAGCTGGGCCAGGTGGAAGAAGTGCAGTCCGAAGTCGACGAGGCCGCCGACTGCGCGCCGTCCGTCGATGAGGACGTGCGCCTCGTCCATGTGCCAGCCGCGCGGTCGGGTGACGACCACGGCGAGGGGGGCGTCGGTGCGCAGCCGGTACTCACGACCGTCCTCGTTGGTGAACGAGAGGGTCCCCCGGGCGCCGTCGCGCAGGTTGATGATCGAGGACACCACGTTGGGCCAGGTGGGACAGGCAGCATCCTCCATGTCGGCGAGCCACACCTTGGCGCCGGAGTTGAGGGCGTTGATGGCCATCTTGGCCGGAACGGCGGGACCGGTCATCTCCACGCGCCGGTCACGCAGCGCGTCCGGGGCGGGCGCGACGGTCCACTCGGACTCGCGGACGTGCCGGGTCTCGGGCAGGAAGTCCAGTCGGCCGGTCTGCGCGATCTCCTCGCGTCGACCGGCTCGGGCCGCGAGCAGCTCGTCGCGACGGCCGGCGAACTTCGCGTGCAGGGCTTCGACGAAGGCCAGCGCCTCCGGGGTGAGGATCTCCTGCGCCCCGCTGACGGGGTTGGGGTCGGTGAGCTCGAGAGTCATCAGTGAGTCCTTTGCAGGTCGGAGTCAGGAGGCGGCGGAGGCGGTGGCGACGACGGCTTCGGCCACGGCGGGAGCGACGCGCGGGTCGAAGACGCTGGGGACGATGTAGCTGGCGTTGAGCTCCGCCGGGGTGACACAGTCGGCGATGGCCTTGGCGGCGGCCACGAGCATCTCGGTGGTGATGTCGCTCGCACCGGCGTCGAGCAGCCCGCGGAACAGTCCCGGGAAGGCCAGGACGTTGTTGATCTGGTTGGGGAAGTCGCTGCGACCGGTGGCCACGACCGTGGCGTGCTGGGCGGCGTCGAGGGGGTGGATCTCGGGGTCGGGGTTGGCCAGGGCCAGCACGATGGCTCCGTCGGCCATCGAGGCCACCTGCTCGGTACCGATGACGTTGGGTGCCGAGACCCCGATGAAGACATCGGCGCCGGCCATCACGTCGTGCAGGCTGCCCGAGACGCCCTCGGTGTTGGTGTTGTCGGCGATCCACTGACGATGGGAGTCCGCGTAGGTCTGACCGCGGTGGATCGCGCCCGAGCGGTCGCAGGCGACGATGTGGCCGGCTCCCTGGGCGTGCAGCAGCTGGATGATCGCGTGGCCGGCGGCGCCGGCACCGCTCACCACGACGCGCGCGTCCTCGATCGTCTTGCCGACCACCCGGAGGGCGTTGATCAGGGCGGCCAGGACGACGATGGCAGTGCCGTGCTGGTCGTCGTGGAAGACCGGGATGTCCAGCTCCTCGCGCAGCCTGCGCTCGATCTCGAAGCACCGGGGGGCCGAGATGTCCTCCAGGTTGATGCCGCCGTACACCGGTGAGATCGCCTTGACGATGGCGATGATCTCCTCGGTGTCCTTGGTGTCCAGGCAGACCGGCCAGGCGTCGACGCCGGCGAACCGCTTGAACAGGGCGGCCTTGCCCTCCATGACCGGCAGCGCGGCAGCGGGCCCGATGTCGCCGAGCCCGAGCACGGCCGTCCCGTCGGTGACCACGGCGACGGTGTTGCGCTTGATCGTCAGGCGGCGGGCGTCGCCGGGGTTGGCGGCGATGGCCAGGCAGACCCGGGCCACACCCGGGGTGTAGGCCCGGGACAGGTCGTCGCGGGTGCGCAGCTCGACCTTCGGCTCGACCGAGAGCTTGCCGCCGAGGTGCATGAGGAAGGTACGGTCACTCACCTTGCGGACCTGCACGCCGGGGATCGCGTCCACGCTGTCGGCGACCTGCTTGGCGTGCTCGTCACCGGCGGTGTTGCAGGTGATGTCGACGATGACGTTCTCGTGCGTCGACTCGATGACGTCCAAGGCGGTGATCTCGGCACCTGCGGCCGCGGCCGCGGCTGCCAGCTCGGTGGTGGCGGTGAATCCCGCGGGGGCTGAGACCCGCATGGTGATGGCATGACCTGGGGTGGGGCGCGACATTGGGCGGTCCTCTCGGCTACTGCGACATTTCCGTATGGTGGAGACTACATTTTGCTAGATGGAAGCTTCAAACTCTCAGCGGATATATCTGGTCTCGGTCCTCCGCGCCGCTGTCGGGGAAGGCGAAGAGGGTGTGGTTGGGCGCAGCAGATCCCAGGTGCTGGTGCGCGAGGCGACGGCAGCGACACGGTGAGCGTGTGCCGTTCGGGCTCGCGGAGACCTCCCGGGGTGTCCACGACGGCGCTCAGTGGTGGTGGCCGGCCTCGGCGGCGTCGGCGTCGGCCTTGGTCTCGTGCACCGCCCCGTCCGGGTGCTCCGGTGGCGCGTAGAGGGAGTAGATCGACAGGTGACCGTCGCCGGAGTTGACCACGTTGTGCCAGGTGCCGGCCGGGATGATGGCTGCCCAGTCGTCGAGCAGGTCGTGGTGCTGCTCCAGCTGGTCGCGCTCGGTCCCCATCGTGACCAGCGCCCGGCCACCCTCCACCCGGATGAACTGGTCGAGATCGGCATGCTGCTCGATGCCGATCTCCTCACCCGGTGCGAGCCGCATCACCGTCAGCTGCAGGTGTCTGCCCGTGAACAGAACCCGGCGAAAGCTGGCGTTCTGGACGGTCTCCGCCTCGATGTTCCCGACCCAACCGAGCATCTTTGCTCCCTCCGCGGACCCCGTCGGCGCCGCTCGCGACGATCCTATAGAGGTTCGTGCGGTTGGTGCGCTCCGCCAGCGGGCAGAGTTCGATCAGCGTCGGGCGACCTCGGCGCTGATCTGGCGAGCGGCGTCCTGCAGGAGTGGCACGGCTCCGGCGATGAACTCGTCGGTCATCCGCGGCGCCGGACCGGACGCCGAGAGGGCGAGCAGGCGGGGCGCGTCGAGAACGGGCACGGCCACGCAGCGCACGCCCAGCTCCTGCTCACCGTCGTCGAGAGCGTAGCCGAGGCGCCGGGCCTCGGCGACGGCGGCGACGAACGCGTCGGGGGTGGTCAGGGTGTGCTCGGTGTGCCGCGGCATACCGGTGCGCTTGAGCAGCTCCCGGACCTCGGCGTCGGGCTCCTGGGTGAGCATCGCCTTGCCGACCGCAGTCGCGTGCGGCAGGGTGCGACGACCCACCTCGGTGAACATTCGCATCGAGTTGCGCGAGCCCTGGACCTGGCCCACGTAGACGACCTCGTCGCCGTCGAGCATGGCCAGGTTGACCGACTCGCCCAGCTGCTCGACGACGGCGGCGAGGTAGGGCCTGGCCCAGGTGCCGAGCATCTTGGAGGTCATCTCGCCCAGCCGGATGAGGCGGGGACCCAGCGAGTACTGGCGGCTGGCCTCCTGGCGCACGTAGCCCAGGTCGACGAGGGTGCGCACCAGCCGGTGGATCGTCGGCAGCGGCAGCTCCGCGTCGGCCGCCAGCTGGGACAGCCCGGTGACGCCACCGGCGTCGGCCAGCGTCTCCAGGATGGTGAAGGCACGCTCCAGGGACTGCACGCCCCCTCCGGCCCGCGGCGGCTTGGCCCCCGCCACGACCTGAGGACCGTCGCTGGGTGCCGGCCGCACCTTCGTCGTCTGCGCCACCATGGACACTCCTCAAATCGGGAAACGGGATTCCGTATGCCGAAATCTTACGTCATGGTGGCCCGCAACGGCGTCTCGGGCCGGCAGATCGACGGAGCGGTTCGCAGCGTTCGCCACTGGCTCGGCGGAACAGTCCCGAGCGCGCGACCGGGGCCGCAACCCCCGACAGACTCCTCATCTGCCCGGGGGCCGGGGCCCCGTCGGTGTGGCGACCCCGACCGGGCTCGAACCGGCGACCTCCGCCGTGACAGGGCGGCGCGCTAACCAACTGCGCTACGGGGCCTCGTGGTGTGCAAGGCCTGACTTGCGTATCCCCAACGGGATTCGAACCCGTGCTACCGCCGTGAAAGGGCGGGGTCCTGGGCCGCTAGACGATGGGGACCCGGTCCGAGGACAGAGCCCGTCGCTGGCGAGCCAGGCTCGGATCCGTCGAGGACTTGCGAAAGCATACGGGTCGCTCCGCCAACCGCCAAAACGGTGGCCGTGGCGTGGTCAGCCCGCTGCGGGTCCGGCCCAGGCGAGCAGCCGGTCCGCGTCCCAGGTCGTGATGACCCGCTCCGGGTCGATGCCGAGCCGCTCGGCCCGGGCGCAGCCGTACTGCTTCATCTCCAGCTGTCCCGGCGCGTGGGCGTCGGAGTCGACGGCGAACAGGCAGCCCAGGTCGCGGGCGATGACGATGAGCTCGTCCGGCGGGTCACAGCGCTCGGGACGGCTGTTGATCTCCACCGCCGTGTCGTGCTCCAGGCAGGCCGAGAACACGGCATACGCGTCGAAGTCGGACTGCGGGCGGGTGCCCCGACCGCCCTCGACGAGGCGCCCGGTGCAGTGCCCGAGCACGTTGACCCTCGGGTTCGACACCGCCGTGACCATCCGCCTGGTCATCGGCGACTCGTTCATCCGTAGCTTGGAGTGGACCGATGCGGTGACGACGTCCAGCCGACCCAGCATCTCCTCGGTCTGGTCGAGCGAGCCGTCGTCGAGGATGTCGACCTCGATGCCCTTGAGCAGCCGGAACCCCGACCCGAGCCCGCTGTTGATGGCGTCCACGATGGCCAGCTGCTTGCGCAGCCGCTCGACGGTCAGGCCGTTCGCGACGCGCAACTGGGGTGAGTGGTCGGTGAGCACGAGCCACTCCTGACCCAGCTCGATGGCGGCAAGGACCATCTCGTCGATCGGCGAGCCGCCGTCGGACCAGTTCGAGTGGGCGTGGCAGTCGCCCCTGAGCGCCGCCCAGAGCTGCTCGCCGCCGGTGGCCAGCGGGGTGCTCGCGGTGTCCTGCAGAGCGACCAGCCGGGCGGGGAGCACACCGGCATACGCCTGCTCGATGACCTCGGCCGTGGACGCGCCGATCCCGCTCACCGACTGGATCGTCCCGTTCTCCAGATGGGCGCTGAGCTCGTGCGACGCCATCGCCTTGAGCAGGGCCAGGGCGTTGCGGAAGGCGTCCACCCGGTACGAACCGGCCCGGGACCGTTCCATCAGGTAGGCGACCCGGCGCAGTGCCACAGGCGGGTCGACCGGTGCCTCGAGGGGCTCGGGAGCGTGCGCCATCAGCGGGTCCGCTCGCCGGAGGTGCCTCGTGCCGCAGTGCCGAAAACCATGCGACTCATCCTGTCACCCGCTGCGGCGATGTCTCGTGGGGACAGCGGCGGTCATGGAGCGGTTCCGATCGGCACGAGCGTTCGGGCCGCTACGGACTGACCGCGCGGCCCGGCATACGGGACCGTAGGGAGCGGATCCTGGGGGTGGGGACGCGGACGATCCGCTCCCTACGGTGGCGTAAGTGGTCTGCTCGGAGCTCGTATGCCGGGTGCCTGTGGACAGGCGGCGACCCGTGCCGCGCGGATCGGGCACGGTGTGCCGATGGCAGCCACGACCCGCAGTCCGGACTGGGGTGCCCTGCGACGCAACGCCGACCAGCAGCACGCGCTCGTCACCCGGACGCAGTGCCGGACCGCCGGGCTCACCGATGCCCTTGTCCAGTGGCGGTTGGCGACGGGTCGATGGACCGCGCAGGGACGCGGCGTCTACCTGACCACGCCGGGTCGCGGCGGCTGGGCGGTCACCGCGATGACGGCGTTCCTTCAGCTCGAGTCGGCCGTGCCGAGGGCCACCGTGGCATTCCGCGGCGGGTCGGCCGCGCGGCTGTGGGGCCTCACCGACCACGACCCGACCGTCGTGAGTCTGGCCGTCCCACACGGACGACGGGTCGATGCCCCGACGGGGGTGGAGGTCAGGCAGGTGCGGCGATGGGACGCATTCGTGCACGACACCGAATATCCCTGGCGCACCACGGTGCCCGTCACCCTGCTCGATCTGGCCCACGGGACTGGGATCGACGGGGCGGTCGGTCTGCTGGCCGAAGCGGTGAGGACCGAACGCGTGTCGGCGGGTGAGCTGCTCGCCGAGCTGCGTCGCCGGCCCCGGCACCGGCACCTCGTGCTCCTCACCGAGGCGCTCGCCGACGTGGCAGACGGAGCGCAGAGCGCCGCCGAGGTGCGCTTCATTCGAGACGTCGAGCGGGCGCACGGTCTGCCCGTCGGGACCAGGCAGCTGGCTACCGACTCCGGGCGGCGCCGCTACCACGACAACGGCTACGCGGAGGCGAAGGTGATCGTCGAGGTCGACGGCCGGGTGGGCCACGAGGGCTGGCGGAACCGGACCCGGGATGGGCAGCGCGACCGGGAGGTGGGTGGCGACGGCTGGTTCACGGTGCGGGTGTTCTGGCCGGACTGTGCGATCACCCCGTGTCGCACCGCGATGGAGTGCGATGCCCTCTTCCGGTCACGCGGCTGGACCGGTCGGGCGACGCCGTGTCGGCGCAGGGACTGCGTGGTTCCCCGGGCTACGCCACCGTAGGGAGCGGGTTGCCGGGGTGGGGACCCTCAGGATCCGCTCCCCACCCTCCGTACGTTCGCGGTCACCGACTGACCAGGGTTCGGCCCAAGGGCCGGCCACGACGTGGCGGGCGCCACTGATCGGCGTTCTCGCGCGCGCCGACCGTCT
This sequence comes from Nostocoides sp., assembly GCA_025929465.1. Lineage (GTDB taxonomy): Bacteria > Actinomycetota > Actinomycetes > Actinomycetales > Dermatophilaceae > Nostocoides. The sequence continues at coordinate 28,774 of JAICMC010000005.1, read as the reverse complement.
CGGTGGCCACCGGGACGGCCGGGCCTTCCATCACGATGGTGCCCGGCACGCCGCCCTCGGCCCCGGTCTGGCGCCGAACGCCGCGGGCCGGATCTCCCCGACGGGCGGTTCGCTGCCGTTGCGGTCGCCCTGGCCGACGGCTGGTGCCTTCTCGTCATCGACCCCACGAGCGGGACGCGCCGTCAGGTGCCAGCATCCCTGACGTCGTCGTTCGGCGAGGCGCGCTCGCCTGGTCGCCGGACAGCCGGCAACTGCTCATCGTGGCTTCAGACCACACGACCAGGGTGGTCCACGAACCTACCCGAAGTCGAGTACTACGGCCTGCAGCACTCGACTTTGGGTAGGTTCGTTGACGGGGGGATCGTCACCAGGACTGCGAGACCGGGGCGCCCTCGGTGAAGCCGGCCAGGCTCTGGATGCCCACGACCGCGTTGGCGTGCAACTGCGCCAGGCTCCGCGCACCGGCATACGTGCACGAGCTGCGGATACCGGCGACGATCTGGTCGATGACGTCCTCGACGCTGGGCCGGGCCGGATCGACGAACATCCGGGCCGAGGAGATGCCCTCCTCGAAGACCGCCTTGCGGGCCCGCTCGTATGCCGTGTCGGCCGCGGTCCGGTTGCGCACCGCGCGCGAGGAGGCCATCCCGAACGACTCCTTGTACTGCCGGCCGGCGTTGTCGGTGAGCAGGTCGCCCGGGGACTCCAGGGTGCCGGCGAACCAGGAGCCGATCATGACGTTGGACGCGCCGGCGGCGAGGGCGAGCGCCACGTCGCGCGGGTGGCGGACGCCGCCGTCGGCCCACACGTGCCTGCCCAGCTCCCCTGCCGCAGCGGCGCACTCGAGCACGGCGGAGAACTGCGGCCGCCCGACGGCCGTCATCATCCGCGTCGTGCACATCGCGCCCGGGCCGACGCCGACCTTGACGATGTCCGCGCCGGCCTCGATGAGCTCCCGGGTCCCCTCCGCGGAGACGATGTTGCCGGCGACGACGGGGACCTGCGGGTCGAGGGCCCGCACCGCCCGGAGGGCCTCGAGCATCTTGGCCTGGTGGCCGTGCGCGGTGTCGATGACGAGGACGTCGGCGCCAGCGTCGAGGACGGCGGCGGCCTTGGCGGCCACGTCGCCGTTGATCCCGACGGCGGCCGCGACGCGCAGCCGGCCGGCCGCGTCGACGGCGGGGGAGTAGAGGCCGGACCGCAGCGCACCGGCCCGGGTGAGGATCCCGACGAGCTCCCCCTCGGCGTCGACCACCGGGGCCAGCCGGTGCCGCACCCGGGACAGCTCGGCATACGCCTGCTCCGGGCCGAGGCCGTCGGGCAGGGTGACGACGTCGCGGACCATGACGTCGCGGACCTGGGTGAACCGGTCCACGCCGGTCAGGTCGTGCTCGGTCACCAGGCCCACCGGTCGGCGACCCTGCAGGACCACGGCGGCCCCGTGGGCCCGCTTGGCGAGCAGGACGAGCGCCTCGCCCGTCGTCATCGACCCGGTGAGCTCGATCGGGGTGTCCGCGACGAGGTGGCGCCGCTTGACCCAGCCGATGACCTCGGCGACGACCTCGACGGGAAGGTCCTGCGGGATGACGACGAGCCCGCCGCGGCGCGCCACGGTCTCGGCCATCCGGCGTCCGGCGACCGCCGTCATGTTCGACACGACGATCGGGATGGTGGTGCCGGAGCCGTCGGTGGTGGCCAGGTCGACGTCCAGCCGGCTGGCCACCTCGGAGCGGGCCGGCACGAGGAACACGTCGCCGTACGTCAGGTCGATCTGGGGCTGCAGGTCGTTGAGGAAGCGCACGGGCGACCAGTCTAGGGACCCCGGCCCGGCACACGGGACGCATCCGCAGGCCCCGCACGTCGAGCCCATCGCCCCGGCGATCAGGCAGGATCGACCGCATGAGTCTCATGACGCCCACACCCGCGGACGCGCAGCGGCGCGCGGGCCTGCGCCGGATGCGTCTGCTCGCGCTCTCCCTGCTCGTCCTCGCCGCGATCGTGTATGCCGCGACGCTCGGTGTGCGGGACGCGACCGGTTGGGGCTACCTCAACACGGCGGCGGAGGCAGCCATGGTCGGCGCGCTCGCCGACTGGTTCGCCGTCACGGCACTGTTCAAGCACCCGCTCGGGCTGCCGATCCCGCACACCGCGATCATCCCCAAGCGCAAGAACGAGATCGGCCGCAACCTCCAGGAGTTCGTCACCGAGAACTTCCTGACCGAGGACATCGTCCGCGACCGACTGGCTGCCGCCCACGTGGGCGAGCGCCTCGGACGCTGGCTGGCCGAGCCGCGGAACCGCCACCGGGCCATGGTCGAGATGCGCAAGGCGGGCCGGGCCGGTCTCCAGCGGATGAACGACCAGGAGGTCCGCGCCTTCGTCGAGGACGTGCTCGTCCCCCGGCTGGCCCGGGAGCCGATCAGCCCGATCGCGGGGTCGCTGCTGGAGGGCATCGTGGCCGACGGCTCGCACCGCGGCGTCGTCGACCTCGGGGTCGACCAGCTGCGCACCTGGCTCGTCGAGAACCCCGGCACCTTCCACGAGCTGATGGGGGAGCGCGCCCCGTGGTGGTCGCCGCCGTTCCTCGACGAACGGGTGATCGGCTGGGCCTACACCCAGGTGCTGAACTGGCTGCAGGAGATCCACGACCGACAGGACCACCCGGCCCGGCTCGCCTTCGACGACCTGCTCCGTCGCCTGGCCGACGACCTGCAGCACGACGCCGAGACGATGCAGCGGGCCGAAGGGCTGAAGACCCGGCTGCTCACCCACCCGCAGGCGGGGGCGACGGCGCTGGCCCTGTGGCAGTCGATCAAGTCCTCGCTGCTCACGGCGATGGACGACGAGACCTCCTACCTGTGGGTGCGCGGCGACGAGCTGATCGCCGACCTGGCGACCCACCTCGTCCACGACGAGGAGTGGCGGACCCGTCTGGAGGGCCACCTCGGGGACGCGGTGGCCTTCTTCATCAACACCTACGGCTCGGAGCTCGCCGAGGTCATCTCCGCCACCATCGACCGGTGGGACGGCAAGGAGGCCGCCGACCGGATCGAGCTGCACGTCGGCCGGGACCTGCAGTTCATCCGGATCAACGGCACCATCGTCGGTGCCCTCGCCGGCATCGTCATCCACGCGCTCTCCCAGCTGGTCGGCGGCTAGCCTGCCGGGCGCCCGGCAACGGGGCCCACGACGACATCGCGCTCCACGGCATACGAACCGGCATGCGCCATGATCGGTCACGTGACCCTCGTCGACCGGGTGGACGACCTGCAGCGCCGCTACCCGGTGCTGGGGTTCCCGATCGCCGTCCTCTACAAGTTCTTCGACGACACCGGCGGCTACCTCGCGGCCCTGCTCACCTACTACGCGTTCGTCTCGATGTTCCCCCTCCTGCTGCTCCTCGCGACGATCCTCAGTGTCCTGCTGCGCAACCACCCGGCGTGGCAGCAGGACGTGCTCAGCTCGGCAGTCAGCCAGTTCCCCGTCGTGGGCGACCAGCTCGGCGACCCCAGGTCGCTGTCCGGGGGGCCGACCGGGGTCATCGTGGGGACCCTGGTGTCGGCCTACGGTGCCCTCGGTGTCGGCAACGCCCTGCAGTACACGATGAACACGGTCTGGGCGGTGCCGCGCAACAGCCGTCCCAACCCGATCCTGGCCAGGGCGCGCTCGCTCCTGCTCGTCCTCATCGCCGGGATGGCCGTGACGGCCACGACGGTGATCTCCACGTTCGCCGCCGCGACCTCCGGCTGGGGGGTCTGGCAGAAGGTCCTCGTCGCGGTCGCCTCGCTCATCGCCAACACCGGAGTCGTCCTGCTGTGCTACCGGATCGGCGTCGGCGCGGTGCGGCGGCGCCATCTGCTGCCCGGCGCGGTCATGGCGGCCGTCGGGTGGCAGCTGCTGCAGACCTTCGGCGTGGTCTACGTCGCCCGCGTCATCAAGCACGCGTCGGCCAGCAACGGGGTGGTCAGCTTCGTGCTGGGCCTGCTGGCCTTCGTCTACCTGGCCGCTGTCATCGTCGTCATCTCCGCCGAGATGAGCGCGGTGCGGGCCGGCAAGCTCTATCCCCGCGCGCTGCTCACGCCGTTCACCGACGACGTCTGCCTCACCGCAGCCGACAAGCTGACCTACGCCAACCTGGCCCGCTCCATGCGCACCAAAGGCTACGAACGGATCGAGGTGACCTTCGAGGACGAGCCGCAGGAGGGACCTGACGACACGCGACCGTGAAACACACGCAGTGAGACTCCGGTTGCGGTGACCCGCATCACAGGGAGATAGTTCTTGACGCCTGTCAGGAAGGTCATTCAGCCGGCCGCCAGCGAGGCCCGGAACCGACGACGCGAGGGACAACACGGATGAGCGACACCACGATCGAGGTTGCCGAGCGCGGCGAGCCGCACAACTCCCTCGACGCCGAGCAGGTCGGGTACAAACAGTCACTGAGCCGACGCCACGTCCAGATGATCGCCATCGGCGGAGCCATCGGAACCGGCCTGTTCCTCGGGTCGGCGTCCCGGCTGCACAGCACCGGTCCGGCGCTCCTGCTCAGCTACGCCTTCGTGGGCGTGATCGCCTACTTCCTCATGCGGGCCCTCGGTGAGCTCGTCCTGCACCGGGCCACCTCCGGTGCGTTCGTCTCCTACATGCGCGAGTTCTTCGGCGAGAAGGCGGCCTTCGTCACCGGCTGGCTGTACTGGTTCAACTGGGCTCTCACCGGCATCGCCGAGCTGTCTGCCGTCGGCCTCTACGTCCAGCACTGGTGGCCGACGATGCCGACCTGGATCACCGTGCTCATCGCCCTCGCGGTCGTCCTCGTCATCAACCTGCTGTCGGCCCGGGCCTTCGGCGAGTTCGAGTTCTGGGCCGCCATCGCCAAGGTCGGCGCGATCATCATCTTCCTGCTCGTGGGAGTCGTCGTCGTCGGTCTCCGGCTGGACATCGGTGGCCACCGGGCCGGCCTCAGCAACATGTGGCGGAACCCGGGCGGGTTCTGGCCGTCCGGGGGCGACTTCGCCTGGTACGGACCGATCCTCGTCATGTCGGGGGTCGTCTTTGCGTATGCCGCGATCGAGATGGTGGGTATCGCGGCCGGCGAGATGGCCGACGCCAAGGTGGAGGTGCCCAAGGCGGTCAACGCCGTCATCTTCCGGATCGCCGTCTTCTACTGCGGCTCGATCCTGCTGCTCGTCTCGATGCTGCCGACGAGCGACTTCAAGGGCGGGATCAGCCCGTTCGTGACGATCTTCTCCCGGATGGGGCTGGGCTGGATGGCCGACCTCATCCAGGTCGTCCTCATCGTCGCGGCCATGTCGAGCCTCAACTCGGGCCTGTACTCCACCGGGCGCGTGCTGCGCAGCCTCGGCATGGCCAAGCAGGCTCCGACGTTCACCCTGAAGATGAGCTCGTCGGGTGTCCCCTGGGCGGGCATCGTCTTCACCTCGGTCGTGTTCGTCCTCGGTGCCGTGCTCAACGCGTTGACCCCGGACGCCTTCGAGATCGCCCTCGAGGCTGCTGCCATCGGGGTGCTCTTCACGTGGGGAACGATCTTCCTGTGCCAGCTGCGGCTGCGGCGGCTCAGCGACAGGGGGGTCATCCCGGCGAGCAGCTTCCAGGCGCCAGGATCGCCCTGGACCAGCTACGTCGGACTGGTCTTCCTCGTGCTCGTCCTGGTCGGCATGGCGGTCTCGGGGTGGCAGGCCTCCCCGTACTTCTGGCACAAGACCGACTTCATCGTGGTCATCATCGGGATCCCGGCCCTTGTCGTGCTCCTCGAGGTCGGCTGGCGGGTGGTCAAGCACAAGGTCGTCGCCAACACCGGCGACCGGCTCAAGGCGGTCTGGTCCGACGACGGACCCACGTACGGTCCTCGGGCGGCTGCCGACCCGGACGCGCTCGCGGGAGGACGGTCCTGATGGCCCGCGGACGCGGTGGCAGCAGGCTCGGCATACGTCGCCGGGCCGTCGTCACGGCCGCCGTCGTGGCTCTCACCGGTGGTGCGGTCGCTGCCTGCTCCTCGGGGTCGACCGCCCCGACGACCGACAACGGCGCCTCCGGCACCGGCAAGCTCACCATCGGGATCGCCGACGACGAACCCGGTGTGAGCGTCAAGTCCGGCAAGGGCTACGCGGGCTTCGACATCGAGACCGCTCAGTACGTCGCGGGCAAGCTCGGCGTGCCCTCGGCCAACATCACCTGGAAGCCGGTCGACCCCGGCGAGCGCATCTCGGCGCTGCAGAACGGCGACGTGGACCTGGTCATCGCCACCTTCTCGATGACCCCCGAACGGGCCAAGCAGGTGTCCTTCGCAGGTCCCTACTTCGTGGCGCACCAGGACCTGCTCATCCGTCGCAACGACGTGTCCATCACCGGTCCGGAGACCCTGGACGGCAAGATCCTCTGCGAGGCCTCGGGGACCACGTCCGCCGACTACATCAAGAAGAACTATCTCGGGAAGATCACCCTGCGTCAGGTGCCGACGTTCTCGGAGTGTGTCCGCAACCTGGCCAACGGTGACGTCGACGCCGTCTCGACCGACGACCTGATCCTGGCCGGGTTCGCTGCAGAGCCGCAGTACAAGGGGATCCTCCGGGTGGTCGGCAAGGGGTTCACCGACGAGAAGTACGGCATCGGCGTCAAGCTCGGCGACACGGCCATGGTCGGCAAGGTCAACGCGGCCCTGAAGGAGTACATCTCCTCCGGCGCCTGGAAGTCCGCCCTGGACAAGACCGTGGGTGGCTCCGGCTACAGGATCCCCAGCCCGCCCGCCGTCGGGGGCTGACCGCCCGCGCCATGATGGCGTCCATGGACGTCCCCGAGCTCGCCTCGTTCCTCGCGGATCACCCGCCCTTCGACGGGTTGGCCCGTGAGGCCGTCGAGCGGCTGGCCGCGGCGGCGGAGCAGCTGGCATACGAGCCGGGGGACCTGATCCTCGACGCCTTCCGGGACCCTTCGGTCGAGGTGTTCGTGCTGCTCTCCGGCCGCGTCGACCTGTGGAACGACGCCGACGGCCTGACCTCCGAGCCGGACGAGAGCCTCTCGCCCGGCGGCCTGTTCGGCTTCTCGGCCATGCTCACCGAGCGGTCGGTGGGCCCCCGCGCGGTGGCGGGGACAGCCGTGTCCGTCGCGCGGATTCCCGGCGACGCCGCCTCCGCCGCCTTCGCCTCCAAGCGAGGCGCCCGCTTCCTCGCCGAGAGCATGTTCGCGGTCACCGCGGCTCGGCCGTTGACACCGGCCTACGGCTCCGTCGACGAGCTGATCGCCGGTGAGCCGCTCGTCGTCGCCCCGGGGGACCCGGTCCTGGAGGTGGCCCGCCGGATGACCGAGTCCGGCTGCGGGTATGCGGTGGTCCGGCGTGGAGAGGGGGACTACGGGCTGGTGACCGACGAGACGATCCGGGTGCGGGTCGTCGCCGGGGCCCTGCCGGGATCGACGCCGGCGTCGCGGCTGTGTGCCGACGTGACGCCACTGGCCATGCTCGGCGACTCGGCCGCGGAGGCGCTCATCGCGATGCTCGAGGCACAGGCCGACCACGTCCTCGTCGTCGACCGGGAACAACGGCTGCGCGGGGTCGTCACGACGACCGAGTTCACCCTGTCGCCGACCACGGCCGACGTCTCGCTCCACGCCCAGCTCCGGCATGCCGAGACGGTCGACGACCTGCTCGAGCGGGCCCGGCGGATCCCCTTCCTGCTGGGTGACCTCCTCTCCCGCGGTCTGGCGTCGGGCAAGGTCATCGCCGTCCACTCGACCATCGTCGACGCTGTCGTCCGACGAGCGGTGGAGCTGACCTTCCGGGCGCATCCGGCCCTCTCGCTCGACGCCTTCACCTGGCTCTCGCTCGGCAGCAACGGCCGCCGCGAGGCGGTCCTGTCCTCCGACATCGACTCGGCGGTGGCCTTCGCCGGCACACCGTCGGAGGCCGAGGTCTCCGCCTACCTCTCGGCGTTCGGTGAGGTGCATGCGACCCTCTCCAGAGCCGGCCTGAGCAGCGACGACCACGGTGCGACGGCGAGCCGGCGGGCCTTCGCGCGGACCAACGCGCAGTGGCGGGCGGCGGCGACCTCGTGGCTCGCCTCACCGGTCGACGACCAGGGCGCGATCATGACCTCGCTGCTCGTCGACGGGCGCCCGATCTACGGTGACCACGGGCTTCCTGCGGTCACCGAGGTGTTCACCGAGCTGCGCGACCACCCGGCAACGATGCGGCTGCTGCTGCAGGACTCGCTGGCCCGGCGGGCCCGCTTGCGCTCGTACCGCGACCTGCGCGACCTGCTCGCACGCCGGCCCGGTCTGTTCGACGTGAAGTCGTACGCGCTGCTGCCCATCGTCAACATCGCCCGCTGGGCGGCCCTGTCGGTCGGGTCCTCGGTCCTGCCCACCGTCGAACGGCTGGAGGTCGCGGCCGGCTCGACGATGCTGCCCGACGAACAGGCCCGCATCCTCGTGGAGATCTTCGAGGTGCTGCAGCGGCTGCGGCTGCGCTACCAGCTCATGCAGCACCAGAGCGGCGTCCGTCCCTCCGACGAGCTGATGGTGGAGGGCATGTCCCCGATCGACCGGAGCGTCGTCGCCCAGGCGGTCCGGGAGATCGCGGCGGTACAGAAGCGGATGACCAACGTCGCCTCCTTCCTCCCGACCGAGGAGTGGAACCGGCCGGTGCCCTCGTGACCGGGGCGCAGCACGCGGGTCCCCGGCGGGTCGCGGTCATCGGCGACATCGGAGGGCACCGCGACGCGCTCGTCGCCGAGCTGCGGCGCCTCGGAGCCGACGCGTCGACGCTCGCCCTGCCCACCGACCTGGTCGTGGTCCAGGTCGGCGACCTGGTCCACCGTGGGCCGGACTCCGCCGGTGTGGTGGCGCTGGTGGACGACTACCTCGCGCGGCAACCGGGCCAGTGGGTGCAGCTCGTCGGCAACCACGAGGCACAGTACCTGCGTGAGCGTGCCTTCGAGTGGCCCGAGCGGCTGGACTCCTCGGTGGCCGACGTGCTGCGTCGGTGGTGGTCCACCGGGTTGATGCGGGTGGCCGTCGCCGTGCCGTCGACGACCGGGGACCACCTGGTCACCCATGCCGGGCTGACCTCGACGTTCTGGCGCGAGGAGCTGGGCGCCCCCTCGTCGGCCGGCGACACGGCATACGCCCTCAATGCCCTCGCCGGGGTGCGCGACGAGGTTCTCCATCAGGCCGGCGAGATGCTCGGCTGCGCAGGTCCGCGGTGGTCCGCGGGGCCGCTGTGGGCGAGTGCGCCCAACGAGCTCGTCCCGAGCTGGCTGGGGACCCGTATGCCGTTCAACCAGGTGCACGGGCACACCGCGGTCCACGACTGGCAGCGGGGGATGAAGCGCGGCGCGATGGAAGTGACCTTCCGGACCCGGGGCGACCCGGCGACCAAGATCGAGACGACCCGGCTCGACGGAGGGGTCATCGTCGGGGTCGACCCGTGCCACGGCTACCAGCCGCGGCTGCCGTGGGCTGCACTGGAGCTCGTCGTGGCCGAGGGCTCGGCGTGGTCGCCCGGCACCGAGTGGCCACCCCCGCGAGCCGGGCCCCACAAGCCCTGACGAGCGGTCAGACGGCGGTGCGGGCCGGGTCGAGGTCGGCTCAGACCTGCAGGGTCTGCCGGTCCGGTTCCTCCTCGTCCAGGAACCGTGGCACCACGATGAGGGGGATGGGCAGGGCGCGCAGCAGCCTGTTCGCCGTGCTCCCCATGAAGATCTGTCGATGGCCGGCGAGTCGACTCGAGCCGATGATCGCGATCTCACCCTCGTTCCAGGACAGACCCTCGACCGAGTCCTCGATCGTGGTTCCCTCGGCAACCGTCGCGGTGACCTCGGTGCGGACGCCGACCGATGCGACCGCCTCGTCGAGGACCGTCCGGGCATGCAGCCGCGCCGCTGCGAGCGCGAACTCCTGGTCCGTCCCCTCGTCGAAGTCGAGCGCGATCAGCGACACCAGACGGAGCGGAACGTGCCGACGAGCCGCCGCTTCGACCGCCACCTCGAGCAGGGTGTGTGCGCCCTCGCGCGACCCGACCGCGGCCGTCATCCGGCTGATCCGCGATGGTCGCTCGTAGCCGGACGGGGCGAGGGCGACCGGGACGGGTGAGGCATGCAGCAGTGCGTTCGCGACCGAACCCATCGTGAAGCGCTTCAGCGGCCCGTTCCGGGCGGCGCTGACGATGATGAGCTCGGCGCCGGCGTCGCGGGCCGCGTCGATCAGACCTTCGGCGACGGAGTCCGCGAACACCACCTCAGCGGTTGCCGGCACGTCGTCGCCGACGGACGCGAGCGCTTCGGAGAGCCGCTCGGCTGCCCATCCGGCCCGTGTCTCCTGGACGGCCCGCTCCTGGAGGAGTGCCGCGTCGGCGGGAGCAGGCCTGTCCAGGACGTTGATGATCTTCAGCTCGGCGTCCTGCGTCGACGCCAGCGCGGACGCCAGGGCGACGGCCTCGGCGCCGTGCGTGTTCGGTGCGTACCCGATGATGTAGCGCATTGTGCGTTCTCCTTGAGCAAGAGGTGGCCCGCATCTCCGGTGCGCGATGCCTGGTGGGTGACGGTCTGAACGGGGAGCAGGTCGTCCTGCCGTCCGGTGCAGGAGTATGCCGCGTGACTGGCGCCGTCGGTCTCCGGGACGGGACAGCCGTCGGTCAGGTCCGGGGTGGCCAGTCCTTGAAGGTCTTGGGACGGGGCGGTGCGTAGGTGCGCACCTTGGAGGTCTTCAGACCCAGCCGGACCAGCGACTCGGCGATGGTCACCGCCGCTGCGACGCCGTCCACGATGGGAACCCCGGTGCGGGCTGCGACGCGCTCGTTGAGCTCGGCCATTCCGCCGCAGCCCAGGCAGATCACCTCGGCGTGGTCGTCCTGGACCGCGCGGACGGCCTCGGCAGCGATGGCTTCGACTGCCGCCTGCGGGTCGGCTTCGAGCTCGAGGACCCCAAGGCCGCTGGCCCGGACCGAGGCGCACCGGGCGTCCAGTCCGGCCAGCTTGAGCCGGTCCTCGATCAACGGCACGGCGCGGTCCAGCGTGGTCACGACCGAGTACTTGTGTCCCAGGAACTGGGCAGTGCTCGCTGCTGCCTCGGTGATGTCGACGACGGGTACCTCCAGCAGCTCCTGGAGACCCTCTCGTCCGTGTTCGCCGTAGCCGGCCTGGATGACAGCATCGAACGGCTGGTCGTAGTGGCGGACGGTCTCCATCACCGCGATCGCGGCCAGGTAGCTCTCATAGTTCCCCTCGACCGAGTCGGCCCCGAACAGTGGGGTGAGGGGCACGATCTCGGTCCCGGGGGCGGCTACCGACCGGGCCGTTCGCCCGATGCTGTCGGTCATCGACTGGGTGGTGTTGACGTTGACGACCAGGATGCGCATGTCTACTTCCTCCTATGGTGTCGGACCACGACGGCAAAGCCTCAGTGCACGCTGGGGACGGCGATCGGTTCGCCGGAGACGTCCCGGATCGGCAGGGTCCGCGCGCGGACGAGAAGCAGGTAGAAGATGGCCCCGAGCGCGGCCCCGAAGAACCAGGAGAAGGGGCTGACCTCGTGGAACACCGGAACCAGCGCCAGCACGATGGCGATGGCTGCTGCGGGCACAAGAGCCATGATGGCCTGGTGGTGGAAGCCGTTGCGGTAGTGGTAGTCAGCCGTCGCCTCCTCCCGGTACAGGTCGGGCACGTTGACCTGAGCCCTCCGGATCACCCAGTAGTCGGCCATGATCACCCCGAAGAGCGGCCCCAGCAGGGCACCCAGGCCACCGAGGAAGTACTCGATCACGACCGGTGAGTTGTACAGGTTCCAGGGCAGCAGGAGCAGGCCGATGACGGCGCTGACCCAGCCCGCGCGCCGGAAGTTCAGGAAGCGGGGGAACAGGTTGGCCAGCATGTAGATCGGGGCCACGAAGTTCGCCATCAGGTTCACTGCGACCGTCAGGATGATCAAGGCCAGACTGGCCAGAACCAGCAGGGCGGTGTTGGGGACGGACTGGACGATGTCGGCAGGGCTGGTGATGATCCGGCCGTTGATCCGGTACTGGCCTCCGGCCAGGACGACCACGATGGCGGCAAAGAACAACATGTTGACCGGAATCCCGCCGAGGTTCCCGCGGGTGATGGCAGACCGGCTCTTGGCGGCCCGGGTGAAGTCGCAGAAGTTCAGCACGAAGGTTGCGTAGATGGAGACCCACAGCGCCCCACCCGCGAAGATCTGGCGCCACATCGCGCCACCGGTCAGGCTGTGCGAGGTGGACCAGGCGATGGACCAGTCCGCCTCGGACAGGATCCAGATGGCCAGGGCGAGCATGGTGACCAGGATGATCGGACCGGAGAAGGCCTCATACTTGCGGATCAGGTCCATGCCGTAGCTGACGATGACCACCTGGATGGCCCACAGGGCGACGAACGCCAACCAGCCCAGCGTCGACAGCCCGAGGATGCTGTTCGTGTCCAGTGTCTTCAACGAGGGCCACAGCGCGATGAGCAGGACCCTGGCCACGACCGACGCGAGGTAGGTCTGGATACCGAACCAGACGATGGCGACGCCGCCTCGGATGATGGCCGAGATCTGAGCACCATGAATGCCGAAGGCCATCCGGCTCATGACCGGGAAGGGCACGCCGGTCTTCTCGCCCATGAAGCCCGACAGGCTCAGCAGGGCGAAGAGCAGGAACGCTGCGACCAGGAAGGCAAGCAGGATCTGCCAGACGCCCAGCCCGATCGCGAAGAGCCCGATGGCGAAGGCGTAGTTACCCAGGCTGTGGACGTCGTTGGCCCAGAGCGCGAAGATGTTGTAGGAGCCCCAGCGCCGGCCAGCGCGCTTGGTGGGGGCCAGGTCGGAGTTGTAGAGCCGGGGGCTGAGCCCGGCCAACAACGCCGGATCGACGTCGACGCCCACCAGTGTGGCCGAGTGATGCAGCAGCGCGTCGTCGATGTGTTCGTCCTCGGGGTGTCCGTGGTGGTGGCGCTGACCCTGAGCCCGGGCTGCGGGAGGCTGAGCACCTGTCCGACTCTCATCCATGCGTCTTCCCTCATTTCTGCGGTCGCCGGACCGGACGGCTCCGGGGCGACGAGTGGCGAACCCGACGACGACGCAACCAGTAAACCATACGGATCTTCCACTCTGTGGAAGTAAAAAGTCACTCTACGGAATGGTTATCGGCACGTCAACCCGTCCGCCTCTCTTGGAACGGATCCAGAATGGTTGTGGGCCAGCGAGATCGGCCAGCGAGACCGGCCGACCCGCGCCGAGCCCTGGCTCCGGGCAGGGCAGCGCCCAGGCCCGCTCGCCCTGACTGAAAGGTAACGTCGGACGAGGCCGTGGCGTCCTGGTTTGTCGCCGGGCGCGGCGGGGTACGTGCACACCTGACCCGGCCCGAGGAGCACACATGCCGACCGACGCACTCGTCCTGCTGAGCAGCGACCCCCGGCCCACGTCCCCGAGCCCGCCCGGCACACCGGACTCATCGGACGACGCGCTCGTCGCCTAGCGGCCGGGTGCCCATGGCCGGTGACCGGAATGACGACTCCCCCGAGGACCAGCGGGACGAGACCCGGGCGGAGCGGATGGACCGGAACTGGAGCGAGCTGCTCCAGGAGCTCCGGGTGACCCAGACCGGCGTGCAGGTGCTGTCCGGGCTCCTGCTGACCGTGCCCTTCCAACAGCGCTTCGTCCAGCTCACCGCCTTCCAGCGACGGGTCTACCTCGTGGCCTTCCTGCTGGCCACTGTCTCCACGGGCCTGCTCGTGGCGCCGGTGAGCTCGCACCGCCTGCTCTTCCGCAAGCACGAGAAGGACGTCCTCGTCGGCCTCGCGGACGTCCTGGCGAAGCTGGGCCTGACGACGCTGGCGCTCACCGTGACCATGGTCGTCTTCCTCATCGTGAGCGTGGTGCTCGGCAACGCGGCGGCCGCCGTCGCGGCTGCGGGCGCGTTGGTGATGTTCGCCGGTGGCTGGTTGGTCCTGCCCCTCGTCGTCCTGCGCCGCGCGACCCGCGGTGGTTCGCAGCGCCCGGACCGGGGTAACCGCAGGTCATGACCGGCCCGGCCGACGGCTCGGCGGCGGGCCTCCCTGGGTCGCCGTCGCACCAGGCCGGGCCACCCACCACCACGACAGGAGCCACGATGCAGATCGGCTGCACCCTCCTGTGCGAGCAGTCCGCTCCGCAGGACCTGGTCCGGGTTCCGTGACCCGAGGTCGATGGGGTCGTCCGGCGCTCGAGAAAGGGAGACCATGAACGACAGCTCAGGCCCGGACCGACCGACACCCGAGCACCGGCGGCCGGCCGGGGTCGACGACGCCACGGTGAAGGCACTCGGCAGCCTGTCGGAGGCGCTGGAGGCGACCGAGCAGGCACGCGGCGACCTCTACGCGTTCCACCGGCTGACCGGCACCGCCGACCTGACCTTGGGCCGCGCGGTCGAGGAGCTGCGGGCCGCCGGTCACGACGACATCGCCGACGAGCTGGACGAGGTCCTCGTCGGGCGCAACGTGCTCCAGGGGCGCTGGACCTTCCAGATCGTCGAGGAGTACGACGACGGCTACTACGCCACCTTCCGGCGGCTGGAGGAGCGGGCGCGCAGCCGCCTGGCCGGGGGCCGGCGCCATCTGCACGAGGCGGAGATGAAGGAGGACCGTCGGACGGCCGGCGCGGCACATCACGAGGCGGCGCCGCCGGGGTGAGGTCATCCGTCCTGGCCGGGACTGCTGGCGGAGCAGGCCGAACCGCACGGCCCTCGCTCACCCCTGACCGCCCATGATGCCCTTGGCCTGCTCGATGGCCGCGCGGCTGCCGACGGCGGCAGCGAGCTGCCGGGTTCTGACCGGTCAGCGGTGTTTGCCTGCGACCGGCGCTGGGTAACGCTGGTCTGCCTGCCGTCCACTCCGGCAGGCCCAGGAACAGGGAGGGTAACCATGCGACCGAGGCCAGTGTCCGCGACCTGCGGTGGACCCGCGTGAGCCGTATGCCGTGTGTCGAGCGGCTTGTCGAGGCCGGGACGGACGAGGTATGGGGAGTGCTCGCCGATGGCTGGCTGTACCCCCTGTGGGTCGTCGGTGCTGCCAGCATCAGGCAGGTCGACACGACCTGGCCGGAGGTCGGCTCGCACCTGCACCACTCCTTCGGGGTCTGGCCGGTCCTGGCGCACGACTCGACTGAGGTGCTGCGTGTGGTGCCCGGATCGCACCTGCAGCTGCGCGCCCGGGGATGGCCCCTGGGCGAGGCGCACGTCGACATCCGGCTCACCGAGGGCGGCCCGCGCCGCACGCGGGTGCAGCTGTGCGAGACGCTCGTCCGCGGTCCCGGCAGGCTACTGCCCGGTCTCGTGGAGAACCCCTTGATCAGCTGGCGGAACCGGGAGTCGCTGCGACGGCTGGCCATGCTCGCCGAAGGGGGCGCCGAGCGGTCCCGCCGCCACGGCTCGGCAGCATCCCCCTCGCCGGACGCGGACCCTCTCTGGTCGTCGCCGGAGAGCCAGTCATGAGTGCCCCGACCCGGCCGGATCGGCTGCTGGGCGTTCGCCGACCGTGATGGGACCGGGCCGGAACCCAGTCGCCGCCGCGGGCCACCGTGCACCGGGGCGGCCAGGGTGACCGCCGCGGTGGACGCCGTCGTCGTGGGCGCCGGCCCCAACGGCCTGGTCGCGGCCAACCGGCTGGCCGACGCCGGCTGGAGCGTCCTGCTCATCGAGCAGCAGGACCGGGTCGGCGGCGCCTGCCGGAGCGACCGGGAGGTCCACCCGGACTTCGTCCACGACACGTTCAGCGCCTTCTACCCGCTCGGGGTCGCCTCACCGGCGATCGCCTCGCTCGACCTGCCGCAGCACGGCCTGGTCTGGACGCACGCCCCCGCGGTCGTGGGACATCCACTGCCGGACGGGACCTGGGGACTGCTGCACCGTCAGCGCGAGCTCACCGCCGCTGGCCTGGAGGCGGCAGCGCCCGGTGACGGCGAGGCCTGGCTCGACCTGTGCAGGGCGTGGGATGTCGTGGGTCCCTCTCTCGTCCGCGCGCTCATGACGCCCTTCCCCCCGGTTCGCGCAGGCGCCGGACTGCTCGCCCGGCTGCCGCGCGTGGGGGGCCTGGGGTTCGTCCGGATGCTCCTCGAACCGGCGGTGCACCTGGCCGAGTCGAGGTTTCGTTCCGACGCCGCGCGGGCCCTCCTCCTCGGCAACGCCGGCCACGCCGACATACCGCTGGACGCACCGGGGTCCGGACTCATGGGCGTGCTCATGGCCATGCTGGGCCAGCATGTCGGCTTCCCCGTACCCGAGGGTGGTGCGGGGCGACTCACCGAGGTCCTCGCCCAGCGACTCCAGGCTCGCGGCGGGCAGATCCGTTGCGGCACCGCAGTGGTCGGCATCGAGGTCGCCGACGGTCGCGCCGTCGCGGTCCGGTTGGACGACGGGTCGCGGGTGCCGGCGCGACGCGCGGTGCTGGCCGACGTCGTGGCGCCCGCGCTCTACGAGCAGCTTCTCGACCCAGCGGACGTCCCGCCCGGCGTGGCGCGCGGCATACGCCGGTTCGACTGGGACCCGGGGACCGTGAAGGTGGACTGGGCCCTGGACGGGCCCGTCCCCTGGGCTGTGCGGCCCTCGCACCTGCCCGGTACGGTGCACCTCGCGAGCTCGGCCCGGGGGATCCACCACGCCCTGTCCCAGGTGAGCACCGGCTGCCTCCCGGCCGACCCGTTCCTGCTGGCCGGGCAGATGACGACCACGGACCCGACGCGGTCGCCCCCCGGAACCGAGTCGATGTGGGCCTACACCCATGTCCCGCAACACGTGCGGGAGGATGCGGGCGACGGCTCGGTGCGCGGCACCTGGGACGACGACGACTGCCAACGGTTCGCCGACCGGATGCAGGCACAGGTCGAGCGGTACGCGCCGGACTTCGCCAGCCGGATCATCGCGCGGCGGGTCCTCGGCCCCCGTCAGCTCCAGGAACGGGACGCCAACCTGGTGGGCGGCGCCATCAACGGCGGAACCACCCAGCTGCACCAGCAGCTCGTGTTCCGGCCGACGCCGGGGCTCGGGCGAGCCGAGACCGCCGTCCGTGGGCTCTTCCTGGCTTCCGCGTCGGCTCATCCCGGTGGTGGCGTCCACGGTGCGTGCGGAGCCAATGCCGCGCGAGCGGCGCTGGCGCACGCCCGGCTGGGGCGGCTCGGGCCCAGCCGGACCGCAGAGGCGGTCCCGCGGCCCGGGTGACCCGGATCACCCGCGGGGACGCAATGGCCTGCCCTGGCCGCGGATGGGGCAGGCCCTGGTGGGGTAAGGAGCGGGCGTCCCCCTCGACCCAAACCCCGGGAGCACCATGTCCAACGACGCCATCGTCATCCTGCGCGACGACCACAAGCAGGTCCGCGCGCTGTTCCGCGAGTTCCAGAAGTCCTCGACGACCACCGCGCGCAAGGGCGCCATCGTGACGAAGGTCATCGAGCTCCTCACCGTGCACACCTACATCGAGAACGAGGTGATGTACCCGCAGGTCCGGATCATGTTGCCCGAGCTCGAGGCGGACATCCTGGAGTCCTACGAGGAGCACCACGTGGCGGACCTGCTGGTCACCGAGCTGTCCACGATGGAACCGGGAGACGAGCGGTTCGAGGCCAAGACCACCGTGCTCATCGAGAACGTCACGCACCACATGGACGAGGAGGAGCAGGACTGGTTCCCCAAGGTCCGCGAGGGGCTGGGGCGCAACCGGCTGCAGGAGCTGGGTGAGGCCCTGCTCGCGGCCAAGAAGGCGGCCCCCCACAAGCCGTCCCAGCCCAGCGCCCTGAAGAAGACGATCGACGCCGTCATCGCCTGAGCGCGCGCGGTGGTGAGTGGAGCCATGGATCCGGCCTTGCAGGGCCAGCAGGGCTCGTGACGAGCCACATCGGCACCTCGGGATGGAGCTACCCCCACTGGGAGGGGGTGCTCTACCCGCCGGGCACCCCAGTCGCCAGGCGACGTGACCTCTACACCGAACGCTTCCGGACCGTCGAGCTCAACGCCAGCTTCTACCGGTGGCCCGCCGACCGAACGTTCGCGACCTGGCGGCGAGTCCTGCCCGACGGCTTCCTGATGTCGGTCAAGGCGCCTCGGGGACTGACCCACGCCCGCCGGCTGCGCGACCCCGAGGTCTGGGTGCAGCGCTTGACCTCGGGCTGGCACGAGCTGGGAGACCGGCGCGGTGTGCTGCTCGTGCAGCTCGGTCCGCAGGACGAGCGTGACGACGACCGGCTCGATGGCTTCCTGGCCCGGCTGCCGCCGTGGATGCGAGTCGCCGTGGAGCTGCGGACGTCGAGCTGGCACCACGAGGACGTCTTCGCCCTGCTGGAACGTCGCTCCGCGGCATACTGCGTGATGAGCGGCGCCGGCCTGCCGTGCGTGCTCCGGGCCACCGCGCCCTGGGTGTACGTGCGGCTGCACGGTCCGGACCCGGGCACCATGTATGCCGGTTCCTACAGCGAGGCCGACCTTCGTTGGTGGGCGTTGCGGATCGCCGAGTGGGAGCGGGACGGTCGCGAGGTGTTCGCCTACTTCAACAACGACGGCCACGGCCATGCGGTGCGCAACGCGTGGGGCCTGCAGCGCGAGCTGGCCAGGCTCGCGGGACAGTGACCGCGCCGCGCCGCGGCCGCCGCCCGGCCCGCCCGGAGGTTTGGGCGAGGTGGCGACGGGTAGCACTGGAGGGCGCACACCCACCACGAAAGGACCACGATGACCCGGACCATCGCTTTTCTCACCGCAGCCGAGGGCGTCGAGCGAGTCGAGCTGACCGAGCCGTGGGGTGCCGTGGTCGACGCCGGCTACGCGGCCACGCTGCTCAGTCCGGCGTCGGGGCCGGTGCAGCTGTTCGACCACCTCGACCAGGCCGCCACCCAGGATGCCGACGCCGTGGTGGCCGACGCCTCGGTCGAGGACTACGTCGCGCTCGTCCTGCCCGGCGGCGTGGCCAACCCCGACGCGCTACGCCTGGACGACGACGCGGTGTCCTTCGTCAAGCAGTTCGTCGCCTCGGGCAAGCCGGTGGCCGCCATCTGCCACGCCCCCTGGACGCTCATCGAGGCCGGCGCAGTGTCCGGCAAGCGGGTCACGTCGTGGCCGAGCCTGAAGACCGACCTGGTCAACGCCGGTGCGGACTGGGTCGACGAGGCGGTCGTCGTCGACGGCTCGCTCATCACCAGTCGCAAGCCGGCTGACCTCCCGGCGTTCACGCGTGCCCTGCTGGACTCGCTGGCGGAGGCGACCTGACGGGTCGCGTTGCCCGGTCGAGGGCGCAACGCGCGGACGAGATGCGGCCGGTGGCCTGCGGGTGCTGGGAGGATGCCGCCATGGCCGATGCGGACAACAGTCGCGCGAGCGAGGATGAGGAGCTCGGTGCCGCTGACCCGACGCGTCGAACTCATCAGGGTGAGCATCGCCTCCCTCCGGCGGCGGCGGTCCTGGTCGCCGGGGTGGTCTATGCGACGTTGCCCAGCAGCCTGACCCTGGGCCCGCGCTACATCATCCCGGCCGTGGAGGTGGCCCTGTTGGTCGCCCTCGTCGCGACCAACCCGATCCGGATGGTCCGGGCCAGCCGCTGGTCACGCGTGGTCTCCCTGGCCCTGGCCGGGCTGATGGTCCTGACCAACCTGGTCTCGCTCGGCCTGCTGGTCAACACCGTGGCGGACCCCAAGTCCCCCGCCGGTTCGCTCCTGGTCGCGGCGATGCAGGTCTGGTTCACCAACCTGATCGGCTTCGCCCTGCTGTTCTGGGAGCTCGACCGTGGTGGGCCGGTGGCCCGGCGCGAGCTGCCTCGGTCCGAGCTGCCGCTGGCCGACCTGCGGTTCTCGCACGACGAGGACCACGACACCGTCGGGGAGGTCCGCCGCGGCTCGAGCGAGGACGCCGGGTGGGTGCCGATCTTCCTGGACTACCTCTACGTCTCGCTGACCAACTCCAGCGCCTTCAGCCCGACCGACACGATGCCGCTGACCTCGCGCGCCAAGCTGCTGATGGGGACCGAGGCAACGGCAGCGCTGCTCACCTCCCTCATCGTCGTCGCCCGCGCCGTGGGGTCGCTCGGCGGAGGAGGGAGCTGACCGCCCCTCCTGTCTGCGGCGGTGATGAGCGCTGGACCAAGGACGCGTTCACGCCATGGCAAGCAGTGGCCGGAGGCCGTGCGCGCTGTGTCCGGCTACGAGGACTTCTTCTCCTCCTCCGCCGAGGACGACTCGCTGCGTTCCTCTGCGTTCTGCTTGTCCGCTTCGACATCGGAGGCACCGACGGGCACGCCCTCGTCCTGGTTCACCGGCTCCTCGTCGTTGGCGGCGGCCAACGGGTTGAGCGGTACAGCGGGCACGAAGCCAGGCTGGCTCGACATGGTGTCTCCGATCGTGGAAGAGATGACACCCACACCTTGCCCGGTTCTGCGCCGGATATGCGCGGGCGTCCTGCAACGGGTGCGCCTGCGGCTCGTGTTCACCGAGGCACGACCGACCCGCACGCCTCGGCGGTCACGGTTTGAGGACGACCTTGACGCATCCGTCGCGCTTCTTCTGGAACATCTCGTATGCCGCTGGCGCCTGCTCCAGTGGGAGGGTGTGGGTGGGCAGCGACTCCACGCCCAGGACGTCGTCGTCCTCGGACAGGATCGCGAGCAGGTCGTCGGTCCAGCGCCGCACGTGGCACTGGCCGAAGCGCAGCCCGATCCCCCGGTCGACGACCTCCATGAGGGGCAGCGGGTCCACCTTGCCGCCGTAGACGCCCAGCGCCGACACCGTGCCCCCACGCCGGACGCCCTTGATGGCCACCAAGAGG
Organism: Nostocoides sp.; assembly: GCA_025929465.1. Classification (GTDB taxonomy): domain Bacteria; phylum Actinomycetota; class Actinomycetes; order Actinomycetales; family Dermatophilaceae; genus Nostocoides. Next base: position 7,998 of record JAICMC010000005.1, on the reverse strand, counting down.
GCAGCGAGGCGGTCGACGGCGACGTGCTCGATCAGCGGCTTGGCGACGACATCGGGCAGCAGCCCTGCCCCCCGGATCGCGGCCTCGGCCACGGGTGACCCGTGCGCCTCCATTCCGACGGCTTCCACCACGCCGTCCGCCCCGCGCCCGCTGGTCAGGGACAGGATCGCGTCCGCCGTCTCGTCGACCGAGCCGAACTGGTCGATGTCGATGTCCTCCACTCCCCAGCTGCGCGCCAGGGCCAGCCGCTCGGGGACCCGGTCCAGGCCGATCACCCGCAGTCCCGCGCGTCTCCCGATCCGGGCAGCAAGCTGGCCGACCGGCCCGAGGCCGACCACGGCCAACGTCTGGCCCTCGTCCAGCTCCGCGTACTGCACGCCCTGCCAGGCCGTCGGCAGGATGTCGGACAGGAACAGGAACCGCTCGTCCGGGGCCCCGTCCGGCACGGGGATCGGGCCGAAGTGGGCCTGGGGGACTCGCAGGTACTCGGCCTGACCCCCCGGGACCGACCCGTAGAGCGACGTATACCCGAACAGCGCCGCTCCCTTGCCCTGCTGCCGGACCTGCGTGGTCTCACACTGCGCGTAGAACCCCCGGCGGCACATCCAGCACGACCCGCAGGAGATGTTGAACGGGATGACCACGCGGTCCCCCACCGTGATCCCGCGCACGTCCGAGCCGACCTCCTCCACGATGCCCATGGCCTCGTGCCCGAGCACGTCCCCCGGCGTCAGGAACGGTCCGAGAACCTCGTAGAGGTGCAGGTCGGAGCCGCAGATCGCGGTGCTGGTCACCTTGATCACCGCGTCAGTGGGCTGCTCGATTCGAGGGTCCGGAACGTCGCGGACGGACACGTCCCGTCTGCCCTGCCACGTCAAAGCCTTCATCGCTCGCTCCTGAGGTCGGACGGCCGGCGCACAGGCCGGAGATCTGGTGGCGCAGTGACCGGCCGGTACGCTCCGGTTCGCCGTCGAGGGTCACTCGCAGCCATCGACCCCCTTACCCGTCACGCCCAGCCCTACACACACCTGAGCCGGTGCGAGGACGGTCGCGGCATACCCGTCGAGCTCCCGGAGCGAGCGCTCGACGGGACACGCCCGCAGCGGGTCGCTGGAGACGTCCGCGGAAGGCGACCTGGCTCACGGCGGCGTCCCATCGCACCGGGACGGTGTGAAGCATCGCGCGTCGGGGTATGGAGCCGGCATGTCTGTCATCGCTCGACGTGCCAACCGCGCCGCCCTCGCCATCGAGGGCGCCACCGTCCTGGACGCCCCGGCCGAGGCGCTGCACGGCATCGTGTCCAGGCTCGGCCCCGGACGGCTCAAGGACGCACTGTCCGGTGTGGCCGCCGCGCACCCACTGCACCCCGTCCTCGTCACCGTCCCCGTGGGAGCGCTGGTCGGTCTGGCCTACCTGGACGCCACCGGTGGCGACCCCGGAACGGCCCGGCGACTGCTCGGGCTCGGCCTGCTCGCCAGCCCCGTCGCCATCGCTTCGGGACTGGTCGACTGGAGCGACACCGACGGGCCGGAGCGGCGCGTCGGACTGGCGCACCTGGTGGCGAACTCGGCCGGACTGGCGCTCGTGGCGGCGTCCTGGGTGGCTCGCGCGAACGGCGCACGGCCCAAGCGGGCGGTCACGAGCTCGGTGGCCGGCCTGGCGCTGATGGGTGTCGGCGGCTGGCTCGGTGGGCACCTGGCATACGCGCTCGGTGTCGGCGTGGACACGACCGCCTTCCTCCGGCCGCCGATGGAGTGGACCGATGTCGTTGCCGAGACCGACCTGGTCGACGGGGTGCCGGTCTCGGTCACGGTCGACCAGACTCCGGTCCTCGTCGTGCGCGACCGTGGGCGCGTCCTGGCCCTGGGGGACAGGTGCACGCACCGCGGGGGGCCGTTGCACGAGAGCCCGGTCCGCGATGGCTGCGTCGAGTGCCCGTGGCACGGCTCGCGCTTCGAGGTGACCGACGGCTCGGTGGCCCGTGGACCGGCGACGCGACCGGCGGCCATCTTCCAGACTCGCGTGGTCGACGGACGCGTCCAGGTCCGTAGCGACGAGACCCGCACCCTGCGCCTGAACCCGGTCGTCTGATGGCACCGCCAACGCAGCCGCCACAGGCGTCCGTCGCACTGGTCATGGGCGGCTCGCGGGGCCTGGGACTCCTCACTGCGCGCGAGCTGCTGAAGCGCGGGTTCACGGTGGTCATCACCGCCCGGGACCGGGACGAGCTGGCTCGGGCCACGACGATGCTCGACCCGTTCGGCCCGGTGGAGGCTCGGGTCTGCGACGTCGGAGACATCAACGAGGTGGGTGCGGTCGTGGGCGACGTCGAGGCCGGCGTCGGTCCGATCGAGGTCCTGCTCACCGTGGCCGGGGTCATCCAGGCCGGCCCGCTGGAGTCGATGCGGGTGAGCGACTTCGACGACGCCGTCCGCACGATGACGTGGGGGCCGATCAACGCCGCCCTCACCGTCCTGCCGCACCTGCGCAGGCGCGGTCACGGCCGGATCGGTACGGTCACCTCGATCGGCGGCATGGTCTCCCCGCCACACCTGCTGCCGTATGCCACGGCGAAGTTCGGCGCGGTGGGGTTCTCCGACGGCCTGGCAGCGGCGTTGAGCGGCACCGGTATCACGGCGACCACGGTCGTGCCGGGGCTGATGCGGACCGGGTCGCACGGCCGGGCCCGGTTCACCGGGGACCGGCAGGAGGAGTACCGGTGGTTCGCGACGGCCGCATCGCTGCCGCTGCTGTCCATGGATGCCGACAGAGCTGCCCGTCGCATCGTCGCGGGGGTGCTCGCCGGTCGCCCGATGGTCGTCCTGACTCCGATGACCTGGCTGGGGATCCGCTTCCGCGGGTTGGCGCCGGCGACGACGATCCGGCTGATGGGCCGGGTGAACCGGCTGCTTCCAGACGCTCCCGAGCGGGGCGGGGCCGGCCCGGTGGAAGGGCGAGCTGCGCGCTCGAAGCTGTCCTCCGGGCTGCTGGACCGGTTGACCACTCTGGGTCGCCGGGCCGAGCGTCGCAACAACGAGGCCTGAGCCAGCGGCCCCACGGCGCGCTGTTCTCGCCAAGGCTCGCCGCGGGCGGTGAGGAACGTCCGGGCCACGTGGCGCCATGGCACGACGCCGATGACGATGGCGACCGATAGGACTGCGCCGGTCTGGTGGGTGGCTGGTCGTGCGGGCGACGGGCCGTGGCTCAGTGGTGCATGTGCATGCCGGCGCCAGCAGCGACGCGGGCTGCGGGCATCCGCAGGTACGCGAAGCCGGCGAGAACTGCGGCGATGCCGGCGGCGGTGGCGAACCCGCGGGGGACGCCGTTCACGACGCCGGTTGCGCTGGCCAGGCTGCCGGCACTGTTCGCGACCGCGGACAGGACGGCGACGCCGAGGGCGGCACCCACCTCGTGTCCGGTCATGAGCAACCCCGACGCCATGCCAGCGTGCCGCGGCGGGATGCCGGCCATCGCGCTCACGGAGACGGGGGCGAAGACCAGGCCGACCCCGAGTCCGATGATGGCCAGACCAGGCAGGACGCCGGTAGCGAAGGCGGAGCCGGCGGATGCCTGGGCGAGCAGGACCGCTCCACCGGCCACGACGAGCAGGCCGACGGCAGCGATGGTCCGCGGGGTGCCGTGAGCCATCGCGTGCCGGGCCACGACGGTCCCGACAGTGATGGCCAGCGCGAACGGCACGAACGCGACGCCCGCCGTGATGGCGGAGTACCCCATGACGGTCTGGACGAAGATGGACGCCAGGAACACCGTCCCCACCAGGATGCCGGTGACGCCGAGCATGACCGTGGTGCCGGACACGAGGGACGCGACCTTCCACGTATGCGTCGGGACGAGCGGGTGCGCAGCCTTGTCCTCCCGGAGCTTGAACGCCACCGCGAGCACCGCCGAGCTGGCGAAGGCGACCAGGACGCGGGCGGAGAGCCAGCCGTGTTGCCCGGTGGCACCCAGTCCGTAGACGAGGGCGGCGAGGCTGCCGATGACGGTGGTGGCGCCCGCCGCGTCGAACTGCTTGACCGTGACGCGCGGTGTCGGGGCGGCCGGGATGAGCTTGAGGCCGGCCAGGAGGGCGACGGCGCCGATGGGGGCGTTGATCCAGAAGATGGTCTGCCAGCCGGCCCACGTGGTCAGGGCGCCGCCGAGCAGGACGCCGGCGATGACGCCGAGGGAGCCGACGGCCCCCCACAGGGTGAGCCCGAGGCGGCGCTGCGCGCCCGAGTAGGTGGTCATGATGATGGACATCGCGGCAGGCGTCATCAGGGCGGCGGACAGCCCCTGTCCGGCGCGGGCAGCGATGAGCTCGCCTGCCCCGCCGGCGAACCCGCTGAGGATGGACGCGACGGTGAACACGGTCAACCCGGTCAGGAACACCCACTTGCGGGGCAGCAGGTCGGCGATGCGGCCGCCGAACAGCAGCCCGCCGCCGGACATCATCAGGTATGCGGTCACGACCCACTGAAGGTCGGCCCCGTCCAGGTGCAGCGCGCGTCCGATGGACGGAAGTGCCGTGTTGACGACGGAGATGTCCAGGACGACGAGAATCTGGGCGGCGAGGGCCAGCGCCAGGACGGCCCACGACGTGCGCGGTCCGTCGTCGGTGTCGCCGTGCGGGTGGGGGTCGAGTGCCTGGCCGTCTCTGGTCGTGTCGGTCGAGGTGTGCGGTGTGCTGGCGGTGTGGGCCGCGAGCGGTTCGGCGGGCCTGGCGTGCATGGCAGCTCCTAGGGCGGTCTTGGTGAGGCTCAGCTGTGGTCGCACCGCCGGGGCGGTGGTGAGCCCTACGGTTGCCGGAACGCCTGGGCTTCGCGCCGGTCAGATGGCCGGGGTGCATAGGGCGTCCGACAGTGTGTGGGCACCCCGGCAGTGCGCTGCCGGCTGGCTGCACGGCCCGGATGGCGCACGCTGGACCGACGCCGTGAAGGGTCAGCTGAAGTCGAGCTGGGCGAGCGCGGCCCGGGAGCTGATCCCGATCTTGGTGAACACGTTGCGCAGGTGGAACGCCACCGTGCGCGGTGACACCCAGCACTGGGCGGCGACGTCCTTGTTCGACAGGCCGGTGCTGACCAGCTGGGCGACCCTGAGCTCCATCGGGGTCAGGTCCAGCAGGGTGGACGGGTCGCGTCTGCGGGCGGTCTCGCCCGACGCACGCAGCTCCTGGGTGGCGCGCCCAGCCAACGGGGCCGCACCCAGGTCGGCGAACGTCTCCAGTGCCGCCCGCAGCTGGGTGCGGGCGTCCACTCGGCGGTTGGTGCGGCGGAGGAACTCACCGTAGGCGAGCCGGGTCCGCGCCAGGTCGTACGGCCGTGACGCGTCCCGGTAGTGGCCGACCGCGCGCTCGAACGCCGCCGTCGCGTCGGCGGGGGCCGGCGTGGTCAGTGCGAGACCCAGCTGGACGGCGCCGAGGGCCCACGGGCGGCCGGTCCCGGCCGCGAACGGGGCGAGCTCGTCCACCCCGGCCAGGGCCTGGCCGGTGTCGCCGGCCCGGACGGCTGCTTCGAGCCGGTCGAGGGTGGCCAGCCGGCGCAGGGCGGGGACCCGCATCCCGGACAGGTGGTGCAGCGCTCCCGGGGCGTCGCCCTGCGCGGCCGCGCGAGTGCCCCTGCCCCACCTGGTGACGTCGTTCGTCGGGCCGGTCAGGATGCCCAACGGATACCTGGTGGCGACGTCCTCGAGGGCTGCCAGGCGGTGGTCGAAGTCATCACTGCCGGTCAGGGCAGCCAGCAGGGTCAACGCGGCCAGTGGGGCCGCGGTCAGGGCGGGCTGGCCGACGCTGCGCGCCAAGGTGAGCGCTTCGTCGGCGGAGCTGCGCACGGCCGTCCACGGTCCGGTGGGGAGCTGGGCGAACATGAGCCGTTCCAGCGCGTAGAGCACGACCATTCCAGCGCCGGCTTCACGGGCGGTGGACACCAGGGCCGAGTAGGAGGACCGAGCAGCTTCGTCGTCGCCGAGGTGCAGGGCGGTGTTGCCGAGGTTGCTCATCACGTCCAGGTCCTCGACCTGGCGTCCAGCGTCGAGTGCCTGCGCGAGCGCGGGAGCGGCCCGGGACCAGTCCTGGTCCCCGGACGCCGTCAGGGTGCGTAACAGCAGGCGCAGGCACGCGGTGCGTTCGGTGTCATGCTCGGCCGGGGTGAGCAGCCTGGTCAGCACCCCGACGCCGAGGGTGGCTCCGCTGTCGGCGCCGTAGGTGCGGTTCAGGGCGGCCGCACACGCCATCTCCAGGGCGCGCCCGGTGTCGTGGTCGGCGACCGTGCGGGCAGCGACGGTGAAGATGCGGTGCGCGTCGACGGCCGAACCGACGTTGACCTCGATACGGGCCCGCAGCCGGTCGATGTCTGCTCGCTCCAGCGGGTCGACCGCGAGCTCGCGGGCGCAGGAGGCCAGGGTGCGGGCGCGGACCACTTGCCCGGCCGCCCACGCCGCGCCCCCGGCGCCGAACAGCCGTGTGGCCCGGTCCTGTTCGTTCACAGTCAAGGTGGCGGAGCGTTCGAACGCGTCGGCTGCGGCGACGTGGCCGCCACGCTGTTCAGCGCGAACGGCCACGTCCTCGAGCGCGTCGGCGATGTCGGCGTCCGGTCCGTCGGCTGCCGCGGCACGGTGCCACGTCGCCCGGTCCGGGTCGTCGGGGCCGACCGCCCCAGCGAGGGCGCGGTGGACCTGGCGCTGCTCGAAGCTGGTGGCAGCCTGGTACACGGCGGACCGGACCAAGGGGTGCCGAACCGTCACGACGTCGCCGGCGATGGTCAGCAGGTTCGACCGCTCAGCGTCCGCCCACGCGGTCGCGTCGACACCCAGAGTCGCGGCTGCCAGCCGAACGGTAGCAACGCGTCCGGTGGAGTCGGCGGCGGCCACCAGCAGCAGCGTCTGCACCTGCTGCGGCAGGCGACGGCATCGGTCCAGGAACGCGCGCTCCACCCCGGCGGTCAAGGTGAGCTGTTGCGGCAGCGGCGCTTCGCCGTGCAGCTGGGCGGGGCTGAGCTCTGTGGGCAGCTCCAGCAGGGCGAGCGGGTTCCCGCCGGTATCCCGGACCAGGCGCTCGGCGACCTCACCGGACAGTGGGTCGTCGCCGCGTTCGTCGAGGAGCTGGCGGGCCGCGTCGTCGTCGAGGCCGCTGACCTCCAGGACGGGCAGCCCTGGAGGGGCGAACGGTCGTCCGCCCGCGTCACCGGTCCGGGCCGCGAAGATCATGGCCACGGGGTCCGCGGCCAGCTGTCGGGCAGCGAACAGCAACGCGTCCGCGGATGCCGAGTCCAGCCAGTGCGCGTCGTCGATCACACACAGCAGGGGTGCGCCCGGTTCGGCTGCGTCGGTCAGCACGGACAACGTGGCGACCCCGACCAGGAACGGCTCGACGGCGGGTCCGTCCTCGAGGCCGAACGCGACCCGCAGCGCCCTCGCCTGAGGAGCCGGCAACCGGTCGGCGTCGGTGACCGGACGGAGCAGGCGGTGCAGCGCGGCATACGGAAACGGTGACTCCGACTCGACGCCGGCAGTACGCAGCACCCGGACGTTCCCACCCTGACCAGGACGCTGCTGGAGGGTGGTCAGGTCGCGCAGCAGGGCGGTCTTGCCGACGCCGGGCTCGCCCAGGACGACCAGGACGGCGCCGGTTCCGGCGCGTGCCTGCTCCACCAGGGCGGCGAGGTGCGCGCGTTCGGGCTCACGGCCGTGTAGCACCAGCCGACCGTACCGCTGGCGCGAGCGGTCGGAGCGGCATACCCCCGCTCTGACCGGAGCGACGGGACTCGCGAACCCGGCCATCTGGACGGGGCGAGCAGAGCCGTTCACCGCGACCGTGGTGCCGGTGGCCGACCACCACGGACGGCCAGGACAGGGGAGACCATGATGACCACCCCAGCCCGCACCACCCCGGCCCAGTCTGCGACCCGTTCGCCGGCCGCACGGGTCGGTCCGATCGGTCGCATCACGTTCGTGTCCATGGCCAGCGGCGTGCTGGGCGCGGCCGCTCTCGTCATCGGTGTCGTG
>JAICMC010000181.1 GCA_025929465.1 Nostocoides sp. | reverse complement strand
GCCGACCCGTCGGTCGCGGACTCGGCGTACCAGGGCTCCTTCGGCGACACGACCGTCGGCGCGATGCTCGCCGACTTCTACGGCTTCGACCTGGTCGCCCACCGCCGGGACCTGGCTAGGGCCCTCGGCCGGGACACGACCTTCGCCGACGACGAGCCGGCCACCCTGGGCCGCGACCCCGTGGGGCGGCGCAGGCGCGCACCGTCCCGGCCAGGAGCGGCCGGGTCCGGTGGCAGAATCGCCGGCGTGACCGAACACCTGGTGGTCGTCCGCGACCGTGACGTGGCCGAGCAGATCGCCGAGGAGCTGGGCGAGGAGGGCTTCAGCCAGGCGCGGGTGGTCCGCATCCCCCTCGCCGGCGAGGACGACGACGAGGCGGCCGAATGGGGGGTCCACGTCGTCGAGGACCACGTCGTCGACGAGTCGCGACCGGTGGCCCAAGGCCTGCGCGACCGTTTCGAGGCGCTTGCTGCCGAGCACCACGGGTGGTACGACCCCGATCCGGACCGCTGAGCCACTGGCGCAGTATCCGGGACAGGGCACAGGCCGGGCGGCATAGTGAGGTCCGTGCCGACGCCGCCACTGCCTTCAGACCTGGAGATCGCCCGCGCGGCGACCCTCCTGCCGATAGCCGACGTGGCCGCGGCCGCCGGTCTGCCTGCGGACCGGATCGAGCCGTACGGTCGGCACGTCGCCAAGATCGACCTCGCGGCGATCGAGGACCTGCAGGACCGGCCCCGGGCCAAGTACGTCGTGATCACCGCTGTCACGCCGACCCCGCTCGGCGAGGGCAAGACGACGACGAGCGTCGGTCTGGCGCAAGGGCTCCAGCACATCGGACACCGCGCGATCCTTGCGCTGCGGCAGCCCTCGATGGGTCCGACCTTCGGCATCAAGGGTGGTGCGGCGGGGGCCGGCCACAGCCAGGTGGTCCCGATGGAGACCCTCAACCTGCACCTCACCGGCGACTTCCACGCCGTCACGGCGGCGCACAACCTGCTCGCCGCGATGGTCGACAACCACCTCCACTTCGGCAACGACCTCGGCCTCGACCCGCGCGCGATCGCCTGGCGGCGGGTCATGGACGTCAACGACCGGTCGCTGCGCAACATCGTCAGCGGGCTGGGACAGCGGCAGGACGGCATACCGCAACAGGCCGGCTTCGACATCACCGCCGCGTCCGAGGTCATGGTCATCCTGGCCCTCGCGTCCTCGCTGAAGGACCTGCGCGAGCGGCTGGGACGGATCGTCGTCGGCTACACGTATGCCGGGCAGCCGGTGACGGCCGAGGACCTCAAGGCGGCCGGCGCGATGGCCGTCATGATGAAGCAGGCCCTCAAGCCCAACCTCATGCAGACCACCGAGAACGGGCCGGTGCTCATCCATGCCGGCCCGTTCGGCAACATCGCCACCGGCAACTCCTCGGTGGTCGCCGACCGGATCGGCATCCGCGCCGCCGACTACCTGCTCACCGAGGCGGGGTTCGGTGCGGACATGGGGGCCGAGCGGTTCTTCAACCTCAAGTGCCGGGCGGCCGGGCTCACCCCGGACGCCGCCGTCCTCGTCGTGACCGTCCGGGCCCTGAAGACGCACAGTGGCAGGCACCGGGTCGTCGCCGGCCGGCCGCTGCCACCGGAGATGGTCGCCGAGAACCCCGACGACGTCCGGGCCGGCCTGCCCAACCTGCTCAAGCACATCGCCATCGTCCGGGCCTTCGGGGTGTCCCCCGTCGTGGCGGTCAACCGGTTCCCCGCCGACCACGACTCCGAGATCGACGTGATCCGCGCGGCGGCGCAGGAGGCCGGGGCACGAGCAGCCGTGGCAACGCACGTCGCCGACGGCGGCCCCGGAGCAGCCGAGCTGGCCGGCGCCCTCGTCGCCGCCTGCGACGAGACGCACACCTTCACCCCGACCTACCCGCCGGAGGCACCCATCGTCGAGAAGATCACCGCGGTGGCCACCAAGGTCTACGGCGCCGACGGCGTCGACCTGTCGCCGACCGCCGCCAAGGACCTGGCCCGCTACGAGGCGCTCGGCTACGGGACGCTGCCCGTCGTCATCGCCAAGACGCACCTGTCGATCAGCCACGACCCGAATCTCAAGGGCGCCCCGACCGGCTGGCGGCTGCCCGTCCGGGAGGTTCGGCTGGCTGCCGGAGCCGGGTACGTGTACGCCATCTGCGGGGACATCCGCACGATGCCCGGCCTGTCGCGGCACCCCGGCGCGGAGCGGATCGACCTGGACGAGGACGGTCAGGTCGTGGGGCTGTCCTGAGCTGACCCCCAGCGTGCTGTCGACGGATGTGCATGGACAACACAGGCTCATCGGTGATACTTGCCTGGACATATTGCGCCCGGATCGAGGAGGTGCGCGGGTTTGACTGGTCGTGTCGTCGATCGACGAGCCCGACGTGAGACGAAGAACCAGCAGCTGCGGCGGTTCTACCTGCTCACCTCCGGGAGCACGGTCGTGCCCGGGCTGGGCCTCATCCCGACCCGCCGTCGCCTGCTGGGGGTCGGCGTCCTGGGCCTGTTCGTCATCGGGCTCGGCGTGGCCCTGGTCAAGGTCGGGTCGCAGGGGGTCACGCGCACCGCCCTCAACATCGGGGTGGACCGCGGCAAGCTGCTCATCGCGCTCGTCCTGCTCATCGTTGCGGCCGTGGTGTGGTGTGCCGCCATCGTCGCCACCTCGATCACCGCCCGACCGACCGAGATCTCCGGCCTCGACCGCTGGACGACCCGCCTGTTCACCGCCCTGTGCTGTGTGCTCGTCGCCATCCCGACCGTCGTCGGCGCCCAGGCCATCGCGACCCAGCGTGACCTCGTCCGGACCGTCTTCAACGACCCCACCACCAGCGCCATCGCGACGCAGGCCGTCAAGCCGGCGACCGCCAAGAAGGACCCCTGGGCGGCCATCCCGCGCGTCAACATCATGTTGATCGGCGCCGACTCGGGCAAGGGCCGGATAGGGATCCGATCCGACTCGATGATGGTCGCCAGCATCGACACCAGGACAGGCGACACCGTCCTCATCGGCCTGCCCCGCAACCTGGACCGGGTGCCGTTCGCCACCGACGACCCGCTGCACGCGCTCTATCCCGAGGGCTTCCACTGCATCAACCCCAGCGTCGGCGTCAACACCGAGTGCCTGCTCAACGCCATCTGGACCCAGGCCGAGCAGCACGCCGACCTGTTCCCCGGCGATCCCACGCCCGGGTTCACCGAGACCCGGCGCGCGTTGGGCAACATCACCGGCCTGACCATCAACCAGAGCGTGATCATCGACCTGGCGGGGTTCCAGCAGCTCGTCGGCGCGATGGGTGGGGTCACCATCGACGTCAAGTCGCGGATCTGCATGGACTGCAAGAGCGACGGTTCCGGTGGCATCATCTGGACGCACGGCACCCAGGAGTGGATCGAGCCCGGCGTCCAGCACCTCGATGGCAAGCAGGCCCTCTGGTACGCCCGGTCGCGGGCCCAGTCCGACGACTTCAGCCGGATGCGTCGGCAACGGTGCGTCGTGGGCGCCCTCCTGGACCAGTCCAACCCGGTGCGGCTGCTGGCCAACTACGGCTCGCTCGCCGAGGTCCTGAAGAAGAACGTGAACATCGACATCCCGCAGGCCGACCTGCCCGCCTGGGTGGACCTCGTCCAGCGCATCCAGCACGGCACGATCCGCAGCCTGCCCATCACCGACCAGGTCGTCAACGTCAACAACCCCGACTACGCCAAGATCCGCGCGCTCGTCAAGGCCGCGATCCACCCGGTCGCCACGCCGTCGCCGGCCACCACCACGACGCCGCCGCGCCCCTCCTCCACCCCGACGAGCAAACCGTCGAACGGCACCACGACGCCGCCGGACGACGCGCTGTCCACCCTCTCGGCGGCCTGCTGAGGTCCGTCGCGGTCGTGCGCAACGGGCCGTGCGTCGTCCGTATGCCGCGAGCCCGGGCCCTGCCGACCATGACGTGTGAACCCGCAGAGTTGAGTGGAATAGGCTCAACTCTGAGAGGGTTGCACCCGGTGAACCCTGACTCCCGCACGCACAGGAAGGCCAGCCCACGATGGAACTCAAGCCGACGACGAAGGTGGCCGAGGCGCTGGCCATCGCCCAGCGCACCGCCCAGTCCGAAGGCCACGCCGAGATCACCCCGGACCACGTCACGAGCTCGCTCATCCAGCTCGACACACCGCAGGCCGACGCGCTCCTCCAGGCTGCCGGCACCGGGGCGGCGCAGGTCCTGGCCCAGGCCGGCGCCCGGCTCCGCAGGCTGCCCAGGAGCTCGGGTGCCACCGCCGCCTCGCCCACCGTCGGCCGTGACGCGCTCGCCGTGCTCCAGCGGGCCGACACCCTCATGCGCGCCAAGGGCGACAGCTACCTCGCCCTCGACCTGCTGCTCCTCGCGCTCGCCGAGACCGGTCACCTGGCCGCCGTGGAGAAGCGGGGAGCCGCGGACCTGGAGAAGGCGATCGACACCCTGCGCGCCGGACGGCGCGTCGACTCCGAGACCCCTGCCGAGGGCGGGGACGCCCTCAACGCGTACGGCACCGACCTGACCGCCATGGCCCGCGAGGGCCGGCTCGACCCGGTCATCGGACGCGACGCCGAGATCCGGCGCCTCGTCCAGGTGCTGTCCCGGCGGACCAAGAACAACCCGGTGCTCATCGGTGACCCCGGTGTCGGCAAGACGGCCGTCGTGGAGGGCCTGGCCCAGCGGATCGTCGACGGCGACGTCCCCGAGTCGCTGCGCGGCAAGCGACTGGTCAGCCTGGACCTGGGAGCCATGGTCGCGGGCGCCAAGTACCGCGGCGAGTTCGAGGAGCGGCTCAAGTCGGTGCTGTCCGAGATCTCCGCGTCCGAGGGCCAGGTGGTCACCTTCATCGACGAGCTGCACACCGTCGTCGGCGCGGGCGCGACCGGCGAGTCGGCGATGGACGCCGGCAACATGCTCAAGCCGTTGCTGGCCCGCGGCGAGCTGCGGCTGGTCGGTGCCACCACCCTGGACGAGTACCGCAAG
>JAICMC010000206.1 GCA_025929465.1 Nostocoides sp. | reverse complement strand
CGTGGTGGCGGCCCGCCGCTGCTGCGCGGCGGCTGCCTCGATCTTCGCCCTGCGGTCAGCTGCCTTGCGGTCAGTGGTGGTCTTGCTCATCGCGTCTTCCTTCGTGGTCATCGGGTCGAGCGGCTCGTGCTGGTCGTGCGGGCGGGGACGGAGGGCGAGAGCAGACCGTCGAGGCTCAGCGTCGAGCGTGGCCGCACGGCCAGCCACACGGCGCAGGCGAGCAACCCGACGTCGCGGGCGATCTCCTGTGGGTACTGCGTCTGGGAGGCCGCGATGGTTCCCCCCTTGCCGAAACAGCCACAGTCGATCGTGAGGCCACGGGCCCACGCCGAGGCGATGCCGATGATGAAGACCAGCATGAGGAGCCCGGCGACGACCGCCGACACCCGGGTGAACAGCCCCAGGATGAGCAGCACCCCGACGGCGAGCTCGAGCACGGGCAGGCCGTAGCCGATGGCCCCGGCGACGTCGTAGGGCAGCAGCTGGTAGGCGCGCACGGACCGCGCCGACGTCTCCAGCTGGCCGACCTTCAGGGCGCCTGCGACGAGGATGACCCCACCGAGGACGAGTCGCAGCAGCAGCGCGAGCAGGTCCCGGTGGACCGGGTTGGACAGCACTCGCATCCGTCAGCGGCCTCTCCGGACGCCGTCCGCGAGCTCCTCGACGAGCGTCCGCAACGCCCTGAGACCCGCTGTCTCGTCGCTCGCGTCGGTCAGGCAGCGGACCAGCGCAGAGCCGACGATGACGCCGTCCGAGTAGGCGGCGACCTCGGCCGCCTGGTCGCCGTTGGAGACGCCGAGCCCGACGCAGACCGGCTTGTCGGTCACGGCCTTGGTGCGTCGCACGACGACCTGCGCAGCATCGCCCATCGACTCCCGGGCACCGGTCACCCCCATGTGCGACACGGCGTAGACGAAGCCGCGGCACTGTGCGGTGACCGCCGCGAGCCGTTCGTCCGTCGAGCTGGGGGCGACCAGGAAGATCCGGTCGAGACCGGTCTGGTCGGAGGCCTCGATCCAGGCCGCCGCCTCGTCGGGGATCAGGTCCGGGGTGATCATGCCGGCCCCACCGGCCTCGGCGAGGTCGCGCGCGAAGGCAAGCGGGCCGTGACGAAGGATGAGGTTCCAGTAGGTCATGCCCAGCGGCGGCGCACCCGCGTCGCGGACGGCGCGGGTGGCGGTGAACAGGTCGCGCACCCGGGTGCCGCGCTTGAGGGCCTGGTCCGCGGCATACGCGATCACGGGCCCGTCCATGAGCGGGTCGCTGTAGGGGACGCCGACCTCGACGATGTCGACGCCCGACTCGACCATGGCGACCATCGCCTCGACCGAGCCGGAGACGGACGGGAACCCGACCGGTAGGTAGCCGACCAGGGCGGCCCGGTTCTCCTCCCGGCAGCGCTCGAGGACGGGCCCGACACCGGCGACAGCGGTCGTCGTCACAGCTGGGTCCTCCCGTCACCCTCGGCTCGGGGGTCGTCGGCGGTCCCGCTCGGGAGCGCCTCCCCCTCGATCAGCCCGAACCACTCGGCGGCGGTGTGCATGTCCTTGTCGCCCCGCCCCGAGAGGTTGACCAGGAGCAGCGCGTCGGAACCGAGCTCGCGGCCGACCTCGATGGCGCCGGCGAGCGCGTGCGCCGACTCCAGGGCCGGGATGATCCCCTCGGTGCGGCACAGCAGCTGGAACGCCTCCATCGCCTGCGCGTCGGTGGCGTAGCGGTACTCCGCCCGCCCGCTGTCGCGCAGGAACGCGTGCTCCGGCCCCACGCTGGGGTAGTCGAGCCCGGCCGAGATCGAGTGCGACTCGATGGTCTGGCCGTCCTCGTCCTGCATGAGGTAGCTGAACGTGCCGTGCAGCACGCCCGGCTCGCTGCCGGCGAACCGGGCCGCGTGCCGTCCCGACTCGAGACCCTCACCGCCGGCCTCTACCCCGATGAGCCGCACCCCGGCGTCGTCGATGAACCGGTGGAAGATCCCCATCGCGTTGGATCCGCCACCCACACAGGCGATCACGGCGTCGGGCAGCCGACCCGCGAGGTCGAGCACCTGGGCGCGGGCCTCCACCCCGATGATCCGGTGGAAGTCGCGCACCATCTCGGGGAACGGGTGCGGACCGGTGACCGTGCCGAGGACGTAGTGCGTGTGCCCGACGTTGGTCACCCAGTCGCGCAGGGCCTCGTTGATGGCGTCCTTCAGCGTGGCCGACCCGGTCGGCACGGCGACCACCTCAGCACCCAGCATCCGCATCCGTGCGACGTTCAGTGCCTGCCGCTCGGTGTCGACCTTGCCCATGTAGACGCGGCACTCCAGCCCGAACAGCGCCGCGGCGGTCGCGGTCGCGACGCCGTGCTGGCCGGCCCCGGTCTCGGCGATCACCCGGGTCTTGCCCATCCGCTTGGTCAGCAGGGCTTGGGCGAGG
>JAICMC010000072.1 GCA_025929465.1 Nostocoides sp. | reverse complement strand
GGTAGGCGTCGACGAGCCGCTCCTGGAGGTCTCCACCGACAAGGTCGACACCGAGATCCCGTCCCCTGTGGGCGGCACCCTGACCAAGATCCTGGTGAGCGAGGACGAGACCGTTCCGGTCGGCGCCGACCTGGCGATCATCGGTGGCTCGGGAGGCGGTCAGCCCGCTGAGGCAGCCGAGCCGGCACCCGCCGCCGCCCAGGCACCCGCCGCTCCGGCACCGGCCGCGGCTCCGGCACCGGCCGCCGCTCCGGCACCGGCCGCCGCTCCGGCACCCGCCGCTCCGGCACCCGCCGCCGCTGCGGCACCCACCGCCGCTGCGGCACCCACCGCCGCAGCCAGCTCGACGGACTCGGCGGCCTACGTGACCCCGCTCGTCCGCAAGCTCGCGGCCGACGGTGGCGTCGACCTGGGCGCTGTCGAGGGCACCGGCATCGGCGGGCGGATCCGCAAGCAGGACGTCCTGGACGCCATCGAGGCGGCCAAGGCGCCTGCTCCCGCAGCCGCACCGGCGGCCGCGCCGGCTGCAGCCCCTGCAGCCAAGCCGGCGGCGGCCGACGGCAGGCGAGGGACCACCGAGAAGATGTCCCGGCTGCGCCAGACCATCGCCAAGCGGATGGTCGAGAGCCTGCAGGTCTCGGCTCAGCTCACGACCGTCGTCGAGGTGGACGTCACCAGGATCGCCCGGCTCCGGGCCCGCGCCAAGGGTGAGTTCGAGCGTCGCGAGGGCACCAAGCTCTCGTTCCTGCCGTTCTTCGCGCTGTCCGCGGTCGAGGCGCTCAAGGCGTTCCCGACGATCAACGCCAGCATCGATGGCGACCAGGTCACCTACCACGGTGCCGAGCACCTCGGGATGGCTGTCGACACCGAGCGCGGCCTGCTCGTCCCGGTGGTCAAGAACGCCGGCGACCTCAACATCGCCGGTCTCGCCCGGGCCATCGCCGATCTGGCGAACCGGACCCGCACCAACAAGATCACGCCCGACGAGCTCGGCGGGGGTACCTTCACCCTGACCAACACCGGCAGTCGCGGCGCGCTCTTCGACACCCCGATCATCAACCAGCCTCAGGTCGCCATCCTGGGCACCGGAGCCGTCGTCAAGCGGCCCGTCGTGGTGGCCGACGGTGAGGGTGGCGAGACGATCGCCATCCGGTCGATGATCTACCTCGCCCTGTCCTACGACCACCGGCTCGTCGACGGGGCCGAGGCTGCCCGCTTCCTCTCGGCCATGAAGGCTCGACTCGAAGAGGGTGCCTTCGAGGCATCGCTCGGGCTCTAGGCCGCAGCATGACCCAGTGCGTCGCCATCACCGGCTCGACCGGCCTGATCGGCGGCGCACTGGTGTCTGCCCTCACCGCACGCGGCGACCGGGTGGTCCGCCTCGTCCGATCCGCACCCCGCACCCCCGTCGAGGTCCAGTGGGATCCTGCCTCCCGCCGGCTCGACCCGGCCGTCCTGGAGGGCGTCGACGCCGTCGTGAACCTCGCGGGTGCGGGCATCGCCGACAAGAGGTGGTCAGCCGACCGCAAGCGGGAGATCCTCGCCAGCCGGGTCGACGCGACCCACGCGGTGGCGACGGCGATCAGCGCGACCGGCCGGCCGATCCGGCTGGTGAGCGGCAGCGCCATCGGCTTCTACGGCGACCGCGGCGAGGAGGAGCTCACCGAGGACAGTCCCGCCGGCACCGGGTTCACGACCGAGGTGGTCCTGGCCTGGGAAGGCGCCACCGCTCCTGCCGAAGCGGCCGGCGCCCCCACGGCGCACGCCCGGACGGGTCTGGTCCTCGCGCCCCACGGTGGCGCCATGGGTCGCGTGCTCCCCCTGGCCCGGCTGGGGCTCGCAGGGCCGCTCGGGTCGGGACGGCAGTGGTGGCCGTGGATCACGCTCACCGACGAGGTCGCTGCGCTGGTGCACCTCATCGACCGTCCCGAGGTGACCGGACCGGTCAACCTCGTCGTGCCCGTTCCGTCGCGCCAGCGCGACGTCATGCGCGCCCTCGGCAAGGCGCTTGGCCGTCCGGCTCTGCTGCCGGCCCCGACCCTCGCCCTCATGGCCGTGCTCGGCGAGTTCGCCCACGAGGTGCTCGACAGCCACCGGGTGCTCCCCGTCCGGCTGTCCGGCAGCGACTTCGCGTGGCAGCACCCGGACCTGGGTTCTGCGGTCGGCTGGCTGCTCGGTTCCTGATCACCGGCGCACCCGGCTGACCCGCCAGCCGGCGGCGGTGTGCACCAGGTCGAGCACGAGGTGCTGGCCCGCGGCGGCCGCCCGCCGCTCGGGCCCGCTCGGTCCGACCACGACGTATGCCGTGCTGTCCAGGACGACGTGCAGGCTCGCCGTGGTCGCGGACGACTCACCGAGCGACGCCGAGTGCACGCTGAACCGCACCCCCTCATAGCGCCAGCCGCCCGCTGCGGCCTCCTCGATCCGGACCGCGTCCTCGGCCCAGGCGGGTGACCCTGGCGCGTCGACCGCCCCCAGGCGGGCCAGCTCGCCGGAGGTCCACACGGCGGCTCGCGCGTCGGCCAGGGTCTGGGCGACCGCGCGGGGATCGGTGATCTCCAAGGTGTCGACAGGGAGGGGGGCGCGAGGGGAGGGGCTGGCGCCGTCCAGCGGGTATGACGTCGTGGCTGGCTGCTGCGACCGCGCGGAGCGGGCGTCCTGGTGGGGTAGGACGTCGCTCGGCTCCCATCCCGCGGCGACCGCCACCAGTCCACCCACGGTGAGGAGGACGCCTGCCAGGACTGCGGTCGCCACTCGGGGGATCATCGGCGCCCACCGATGAGAGCTCCCACGGTGCCGCCCGCCGACACCGGGGGGCGCACTGGTGCGCGCCGCCTGGCGAGGCGGCGCCGCGGCCCGTGCGAGCGGCGCCGCCGCCCGAGCGACGGGCGCCGGACGCGAGACTGCCGTCGTGGGCGGCGCAGCGGGGACGGCGGTCGCCGGAACGGTGCTCCGGGCTGCGGACCGCCGACGCCGTCGCTGCCACCACCGCGGGGACGGACGGGTGCCTGCCTCCTCGGCCGGCGCCGCGAAGCTCGCGTTGGCGCGGATGCGTCGGGTCAGCGACTCGACCGCCTCGACGGACCCCGGCAGTCGCATCGGCTCGGCCGGTGCGCACTGGAACATGGCCACCGACACGTCCACGGCGGACGGGCGAGCCGACGGCTCGGCGCTCAGGCAGGCGTCGACGAGCCCCACGAGGGCAGGCGGCAGGTCGGCGAGCGCCTCGGCGGAGTCCGACCGCAGCCAGACGGGGTCGGGAGCCTGCCCCGCGGCGCAGAACCAGGCGAGCGCGCCCACGGCATAGACGTCGCTGGCCGTCGTCGGCTGCCCTCCCACGCAGACCTCGGGGGCGAGGAAGCCCTGCGTGCCGAAGACCTCCGCCGTGCGCTCACCGATGACCCGGGTGACGCCGAGGTCGCCGATGGCGGGGCGGCCGGTGTCGTCGAACAGCACGTTGCCGGGGGTGAGGTCGCCGTGCACGACGCCAGCCTGGTGCAGTGCCCCGAGGGCTGCCGCGACCGGGGACAGGGCGGTGACGATCTCGCCCGCCGTCAGCCGGCCCCGGGCGGCGACGACCTGGGCGAGGGACCCACCGTCGTAACGCTCCATGACGAGCGCGAGCGCGACGACCGGGTCGGACACCGGGACGGCATCGAGCAGCGCGACGACGTGGTCGGCGGCCAGGCCGCGCAGCAGCCCGAGCTCGCGTACCGCGAGGTCCTCGCGACCGGGGGGCATGGGGACCACCTTGATGGCCACCGGCCGACCGTCGAGGATCCGGCGGCCGCCCCACACCTCGGCGCTGGCGCCCCGGCCGAGGAGGGTGCCCAGTCGGTAGCCGGCCACGACCGGAGCGAGGCGATCGTCCATGCCCGCACTGTCGCAGAGTTCGCGACCTCGGCCGGAGAGTTTTCCACAGGCACCCAGGGGTCAGTCGGTCGAGGCGGGCACCGGTTCGCGGCGCGGCCACCAGACCCGTGGGCCCAGGTCGTAGGCCACCGAGGGGACGAGCAGCGAGCGCACGACGAGGGTGTCGAGCAGGACACCGAACGCGACGATGAAGGCGATCTGGGCGAGGAAGAGCAGCGGTAGCACGGCCAGCGCCGAGAACGTCGAGGCCAGGACGACACCGGCCGAGGTGATGACGCCGCCGGTGACGGCCAGGCCGAGGAGCACCCCTCGACGGGTGCCCACCGTCTGGGACTCCTCGCGGACCCGGGTCATCAGGAAGATCGAGTAGTCGATCCCGAGCGCGACGAGGAAGACGAACCCGTACAGCGGGGTCGCCGGGTCCGCACCGGGGAAGTGGAAGACGTGGTTGAAGACCACGGCGGACACCCCCAGGGTCGCGGCGAAGGAGACGACGTTGGCGGCCACGAGCAGCAGGGGCGCGAGGAGCGACCGGAGCAGGAGCGCCAGGACGAGGAAGATGACGAGCAGGATCGCCGGAATGATGACGCGCAGGTCCCGGTCGGTGGCGGCTCGCACGTCCAGCTGCGCCGCCGTCTCCCCGCCCACCAGGACCTCAGGCCCGACGGCGTCCAGGTCGGTCCGCAGCCGCTCCACCACCCGGGTGGCCGTCGGTGAGTCGGCCGGGTCGGTGAGGGTGGCCTGGACGAGGACCCGCCCGTCGACGACCCGCGCGGGTGCACCCGGCGCGGCGCCGGCATACGGGTCCTTGACCCCAGGCTCCGAGCTCAGTCGGGAGAGCACGGCGTCGGCCTTGCCCTCGGGCGTGATGACCTGGATGGGCGAGCCGGAACCGGCCGGGAAGTGCCGGGCCAGGACCTTCTGGCCGGTCACCGACTCGGTGGTCTTCAGGAAGGTGTCGGTCTGGGAGACGCCGTCCGCCTTCAGCGTGGGCAGGAACGAGGCAGCGACCGCCAACCCGACCAGGGTGAGCACCCACGTCCGGCGGGGGTGCTGGCCGACCATCCGGGCCACCCGGCCCCACAACCCGGCGCCGTCGACCTTGTCGGCCTGGTGGGCGTGGTCGACGTGCGGCACCAGCGGCCAGAAGGCGCGGCGCCCGACGAGGAGCAGGACGGCCGGCAGGAAGGTGAGCGCGGACGCGACGGCGCCCGCGATGCCCAGCGCCCCGACCGGGCCGAGGCCCTTGGTGGAGCCGAGGTCGGACAGCAGCAGGCAGAGCAGGCCGAGGATGACCGTCGCCCCGCTGGCCAGGATGGGCGCGACGGCACCGCGCCACGCGCGGCGCATCGCGACCCAGGTCGAGTCCGCATCGTGCAGCTCCTCCTTGTAGCGGGAGACGAGCAGCAGCGCGTAGTCCGTCGCCGCGCCGACGACGAGGATGAACAGGATCCCCTGGCTCTGGCCGGACAGGTCGATCGCGCCGCTCTTGGCGAGGGGGAACACGACCGCTCCGGCGAGCGCGAGGCCGAACACGGCCGAGAGCAGCACGACGATCGGCAGGACCGGACTTCGGTACACGATGAGCAGGATGACGAAGACGACGACCAGGGCCACCCCGAGCAGCAGCCCGTCGATCCCCTGGAAGACGGTGACGAAGTCCGCGATGGTGCCGCCGGGACCGGTCACGTAGGCCGTCAGCCCGGCGGCCGTCAGGGTGGTGGCCGCCGACGCCCGGAGCTCCTTGGTGGTCTCGAACAGCGGCGAGGTGCCGGCGTACGCGTCGTTCGCGCGGTCGCCGTCGAGCGTGACGACGGCGAGCAGCGCCTTGCCGTCGGCACTCGGGATCGGCGGGGACACCGGCCCGGCGAGGAAGTCACCGATCGTCTTGTCCGCCTCCAGACCCGGCAACGGTGTCGCGGAGACGGCCGACGTGAACCGGGTCGCGGCGGCCTTCTCCTTCGAGGTCACCGTCCCCTTGCCCTCCATGACGATGATGAACGGCAGGGTCGCCTTGTCCGAGAACGCCCTCGCGTCGTCGGCGACGGCGGTCGACTCCGCCGAGGCGGGCAGGAACGAGGAGTTGTCGTTCTTCTGGACCTCCGAGAGCCGGCCGATGAGCGGGCCGCCGACCCCGGAGATGGCGAGCCAGACGAGGACGGCGAGGGCGGCGAAGGCGCGGACGCGGAACATGCCGACACCCTAGTCGGCAAATTCGCCGATCGCCGCATCGACCCGCAGGCGGTGAGGACTACCGTGGTCGTCATGCGCTTCGAGCACTGTGGCTTCTCCCCCGGCACCGCGGACTACGAGCAGGCCTGGGCCCACCAGCGCGAGGTCCACGCCGCTGTCGTCGCCGGGGAGCTGCCCGACACCACCCTGCTCCTGGAGCACGCCGCGGTCTACACGGCGGGCAAGCGCACCGAGGCCCACGAGCGTCCGAGCGACGGGACCCCGGTCATCGATGTCGACCGAGGCGGCAAGATCACCTGGCACGGCCCCGGCCAGCTCGTCGGGTACCCCATCGTCCGCCTTCCCGAGCCCATGGACGTCGTCGCGCACGTCCGACGGCTGGAGGAGGTCATGATCCGGGTGTGCCGCGAGTTCGGCCTCGCCGTCGAGAGGGTCGAGGGTCGCTCGGGCGTGTGGGTGCGCGCCGACGACCGCGGCCGGGACCGCAAGCTCGGGGCGATCGGCGTGCGGGTCAGCCAGGGTGTCACCATGCACGGCTTCGCCCTCAACTGCGACGCCGACCTGTCCTGGGCCGACGCCATCGTCCCGTGCGGCATACCGGACGCGGACGTCGGCTCGGTGACCCGCGAGCTGGGCCGCACCGTCACCGTCCAGGACGTCCTCCCGTATGCCGAGAAGCACCTGACCGACGTCCTCGGCTGAGCCGCGACGAGGCTGGCCGCCGTCGCGGGTCACAGCCCCCGGCGCGGAGGCCGGTACGGCTCGGCCTCGAAGGTCATCCCTTCGTCGATCTCCCCGCGCAGGTAGCCGAGCCGATGCTCGGAGTTCTCCCGCCCCCGCACCGACTCCTCGTGGACCAGCCGACCGCTCCTGGCGTCGACGACCTGGATCGGCCAGCGCAGGACGGCTGACCGACGCAGCCCCTCGGCGAAGGGGACGAGCAGCACGGCAAGGAGCAGCTCGGCCGGACGGAGCAGGATGCGCACGACCGTCCAGGCCAGGTCCAGGTCGGCCGCGTCCGTCCTGTTCGGCGAACCACCGGAGTATCCCGCCCACGGTGAGTCCCCGATGTCCGGCCGGACCAGGGCCCAGGGCCACGGCCGACGCCGGACCAGGTAGCGCGGTCCCGCCACCTGGGCTGCCGGGGCGAGCCCGTCCGAGCGTGGGCCGTCGCCCGCGCTGCCTGGTGCGCCCTCGGTGCCGACCGACGACCGGGCCGTCTGCACGGCCCGTCTCCCCTCGGCATACGGGGCGTCGGTTCGTCCAGTGCTGTCCATGCTCGGATCCCTTCCTCGGTCCTGCCGGTCGGCAGGTCCTCACCCTCTCCGAAACCGCCGAACCGGCCGCCGACTTATCCACAGGCGAGCCTCCGGCGTAGGCTGGCGGCACCATGACGATCGCACCCGAGGGCCGCAGACTGTTGCGCGTCGAGGCCCGCAACGCCGAAACCCCCATCGAGCGCAAGCCGGAGTGGATCCGCACGACGGCCAAGATGGGTCCCGAGTACACGGCCCTCCACTCGATGGTCAGGACCGAGGGACTGCACACCGTCTGCCAGGAGGCCGCCTGCCCCAACATCTTCGAGTGCTGGGAGGACAAGGAGGCCACCTTCCTCATCGGTGGTGACACGTGCACCCGGCGCTGCGACTTCTGCGACATCGCCACCGGGCGCCCGCAGCCGCTCGACCGCGACGAGCCGCGGCGGGTCGCCGAGTCGGTCGCCCGGATGGGGCTGCGCTACTCCACGGTCACCGGTGTCGCGCGCGACGACCAGCCCGACGGCGCCGCCTGGCTGTACGCCGAGACGATCCGCCAGATCCACGCCCGCAACCCCAACACCGGGGTGGAGATCCTGCCGCCCGACTTCGGCGCCGTGCCCGAGCTCGTCGGCCTGGTCTTCGAGGCCCGCCCCGAGGTCTTTGCGCACAACCTGGAGACGGTCCCGAGGATCTTCAAGCGGATCCGCCCGGCGTTCACCTACGACAAGTCGCTGCGGGTGCTGTCGATGGCCCGCGAGGCCGAGCTGGTCACCAAGTCCAACCTCATCCTGGGGATGGGCGAGCAGGACGAGGAGATCGACGAGGCGATCCGGGACCTGCACGACGCGGGCTGCGACATCCTCACCATCACCCAGTACCTGCGTCCCTCCAAGCTGCACCACCCGATCGACCGGTGGGTCAAGCCCGAGGAGTTCGTGCACTGGTCCGACGTGGCGACGCAGATGGGCTTCAAGGGGGTCATGGCCGGCCCGCTGGTCCGCTCCTCCTACCGCGCCGGCCGGCTGTGGGCCCAGGCGATGACGGCCTGGGGTCGCCCGGTTCCGGCGCACCTTGCGCACCTGGCGAGGGCCGCGGCCGACCCCGCGCGCCAGGAGGCCGCGTCGATCCTCGCGCGCAGCGCCAGCCCCGTATCCTAGGAAGCCGAGCACCCGGCATACCGGGCCTGCCCCGTATGCCGTGACCGCCGTCGCCAGAAAGGCCCACCGTGGCGCTGTTCAGACGCAAGACCGCCGGCGATGCCGGAGCGCCCGCCGCGGAGAAGGAGCCGGGCCGGCTGGCGAGCATCCGCGACGGTTACCAGGCGATCAAGAAGCTGGACCCCAACGTCACCTGGTGGATGCTCGGCGCCGGGCTGGCCGCGGTCGTCGTCATCGTCGGGATCGGCGCGATCTTCGGCGGCTTCTGGATCGTCTACGCGGCGATCATGTCCCTGCCGGCGGCCTTCCTCGCTGCCACGTTCGTGCTCAACCGGCGGGGGAACAAGGCCATGTACGACGCCCTTGACGGCAAGCCCGGCGCGGTCGGCGCAGCTCTGCAGGGCATCGGGAAGCGCGGCTGGTACGCCGACCCGCAGCCGATCGCCATGGACGCCCAGCGCGGGACCAAGCCCACGGACATGAGCAGTGCGGCGATGGTCTACCGCGCGCTCGGTCGGCCCGGGATCGTCCTGCTCGGCGAGGGGCCGCGGTCCCGTGCCCAGGCCCTGCTCAAGGCCGAGGCCAAGAAGGTGTCCCGGGTGACCCCCGGGGTGCCGCTGCAGACGTTCTACGTCGGTGAGGATGCCTCGGCCGGTGACCTGTCCTTGCGCAAGGTCTCGGGCAGGCTGACCAAGATGAAGCCGGTCCTCACCAAGGAGGAGGCGGCCACGGTCAACAAGCGGCTGAGGTCCCTCGGCGGTCTGCGGCCGCCGATCCCGGCCGGTATCGACCCGACCAAGGCGCGCGTGGACCGCAAGGCGATGCGCGGCAAGTAGCCCGGCCCGCTTCTCCGCTCTGGCCGAGAGACGTCTTGCGCTGGGCCAGATCGCGATATAACGTGTTCTCGACAGACGCGATATAGCGTGAGTGGAACACCGTGTGGAGGCAGCGCACCATGACCGAGAACTGGACCATCGAGGGACCCCGGGTGCTGGACGTCGGCGGAGCCGGCGAGACCGTCACCGCTCTGGACGTCTCCCTCATCGGCGGCCACGTCGACGTCGTCACCCATGACGACTCCCCGACGGCTCGCGTGGAGGTCACCGAGGTGAGCGGCAAGCCGCTGGAGGTCACCTGGGACGGCAGCCACCTGCAGGTCAGGCACTCCCCGGTCCCCGGCGGCCTCGCGGGGCTCGGCAACCTCTCCGAGCTCTTCGGCAGCGGCTCGAGCGCGTTCCTCGCGGGCCTGAAGGACCGGTTCGCCGGCATCGACCGCAACACCGCCCGGCTGTCGGTGTCGGTCCCCGTAGGGTCCCGGGTCGAGGTGTTGACGGTGACCGCGACGGCCCTGGTGAGCGGGGTGGGCGCGGACGTCGCGGTCAAGACCGTGTCCGGCTCGCTCACCGTCGACGACGTCGTCGGCCGGACCTCGATCACGACGGTGAGCGGCGAGGTCGAGGCGCGCCGGCTCGACGGAGCGTCGGCGGTCAGGTCGGTCTCGGGGGCGGTCACCGTCCAGGCGTCCGCCCTGCCGTCGGCCGATGTCCGGACGGTGAGCGGCGACATCACCCTCGACCTGACCAACGGCACGGCGGCCATCACGGCCCACTCGGTCTCCGGGGACCTCACCGTCCGGGCGCCGTATGCCGGGTTCGACGTCACGGCCTCCTCGGTCAGCGGCGCCGTGGTGGCTGGCGGCCGGCGGCTCGGCGACGGTTCGCGACCAGCCGCCAAGGGCCACCTGCGCGAAGGTGACGGCGGGCTGCGGATCACCGCGAAGACCGTCTCCGGAACGGTCACCCTCCTGCACTCCGGACCGGGGGCCACCACAGGGGACGGCGTCGCGGCCGTCCCCCCGGCCCCGCCCGCACCCAGCGACCCGCAGGCCGGCGACCCGCAGGCCGGCGAGGGCCAGGCGCACGCCGACGGGGACGGCACGGACCCCGTGGCCCCGACGGGTGGCTCCTGGTGAGCCCCGTCTTCGCGCACGGGCAGCTGCGCCTGTACCTGCTCGCCCTGCTCGCCGAGGGGCCGCGCCACGGCTATGAGGTGATCCAGGACCTGGAGTCCCGGTTCAACGGCCTGTACACCCCGTCGGCGGGGACGGTCTACCCACGGCTGGGCAAGCTGGAGGACGAAGGCCTCGTCGAGCGCACCGAGGAGGGGCGCAAGGCGGTCTACCGGATCACCGACGCCGGCCGCCGGGAGGTCGCGGACCGGGCCACCGACCTCGCGGCCCTGGAGGCGGACCTGGACCACTCCGTCCGGCAGCTGGCCGAGGAGGTACGCGCCAACGTGAGCGCGCAGAGCCGTGACCTGCGAGCCGAGCTCAAGGCAGCCGCCCGGTCTGCACGGGACCACGCGACGCCCGCCGGCGGACGTGAGAACCCTTGGGCGGCATACGAGTCCGGAGCTGTCGGCGACCTGGAGCGGGCCGTGAGCGAGCTGCGCGTGGAGGCACGTCAGGCATGGAAGCGGCGTGGCCTGACCTCGGCCCAGGTGGGCGACATCATCCGGATCGTCACCGAGGCGACCCGGCAGATCCGCGAGGTCGTGACCGGCCCTGGCTGACGCTCACCGGCGGACCAGGACGGTGCCGGCGGCCCGGTCGTGCAGGCCCCGGCCGTCCTTGCCCCAGATCACCGCGGGGATGAACAGGCACAGCAGCACGGTTCGGACGAGCACCTGGACCGGGGTGAGACTCGCGCGACCGAGCGCGCCCACCCGCATCCCGAGCAGCCGGTGCCCGACCGTCGAGCCCACCGTGGAGAGCAGGAGGAGGTTCTCACCGGCGAACACCGCGAGAGGGGCGAAGGCGCCGGGACCGGTGGAGCCGTAGCGCACCTTGAACAGGACCGTCGAGACCAGGACGCAGAGCACCCAGTCCACGATGACGGCGAGCAGGCGGCGGCCGAGCCGGGCGAGCGACCCGGGCCCGTCGGCGGGCAGGCCCAAGCCGCTGGGCGGGAAGGTCGAGCTCACGCAGGGCAGCGTATGCCGAGCAGGCCCGGTCCGGTCGGAGCGGGCTGGGGTGAGGGCTGCCTGTCCGGCATACGGGCAGCTCGTCTCACCCAGAGGACGTCCATGGTCTCGTTACATGCCCGAAACACGCGGGTCACGGTCGAGTAACGGGTGACCTCTAGCGTCGTCGCCAACGCACTTGGGCCGGCGTCACGCGCCCACCCGCCATCAGGAGGTTTTGGATTGTTCAGCAACGCTGACGAGGTCCTCGCGTACATCAAGGACCAGGACGTCAAGTTCGTCGACATCCGGTTCTGCGACCTGCCAGGGGTCATGCAGCACTTCAACGTGCCCGCCCAGACCGTCGACGCAGACTTCTTCAAGAACGGCCAGATGTTCGACGGATCCTCCATCCGCGGCTTCCAGGCCATCCACGAGTCCGACATGAAGCTCATCCCCGACCCCGCGACCGCCTACGTCGACCCTTTCCGCGTCGAGAAGACGCTGATCATGAACTTCTCGATCGTCGACCCGTTCACCGGTGAGGAGTACTCCCGCGACCCGCGGAACATCGCCGCCAAGGCCGAGGCCTACCTGGCCTCCACCGGGATCGCCGACACCGCCTACTTCGGTGCCGAGGCCGAGTTCTACGTCTTCGACGACGTCCGTTTCGAGACCAAGGTCAACGCCGGCTACTACTTCATCGACTCCGTCGAGGCCTCCTGGAACAGCGGGCGCGAGGAGGTGGGCGGCAACCTGGGGTACAAGACGCGGATCAAGGGCGGCTATTTCCCGGTTCCGCCGGTCGACCACTTCGCGGACTTCCGCGACAAGGTCTGCCTCAACCTGGCCGAGGTCGGCCTCAGCGTCGAGCGCAGCCACCACGAGGTCGGGACGGCCGGCCAGCAGGAGATCAACTACCGCTTCAACACCCTGCTCCAGTCCGGCGACGACGTGATGAAGTTCAAGTACGTCGTCAAGAACACGGCCTGGGAGTTCGGCAAGACCGCCACCTTCATGCCCAAGCCGCTCTTCGGCGACAACGGGTCCGGCATGCACACCCACCAGTCCCTCTGGAAGGACGGCCAGCCGCTCTTCTACGACGAGCGCGGCTACGGTGGCCTGTCGGACATGGCCCGCTGGTACATCGGCGGTCTGCTCAAGCATGCCCCCGCCGTGCTCGCCTTCACCAACCCGACGGTGAACTCCTACCACCGGCTCGTCCCCGGCTACGAGGCGCCGGTCAACCTGGTCTACTCGGCCCGCAACCGGTCGGCCTGCGTGCGCATCCCGATCACCGGCGACAACCCCAAGGCCAAGCGGATCGAGTTCCGGGTCCCCGACCCGTCGTCCAACCCCTACCTGTGCTTCGCCGCGCAGCTGATGGCCGGCCTGGACGGCATCAAGAACCGGATCGAGCCCCCGGAGCCGGTCGACAAGGATCTCTACGAGCTGCCGCCGGAGGAGCACCAGGCCATCGCGCAGGTTCCCGGCTCGCTCCCGGAGGTGCTGGCCGCTCTGGACGCGGACCACGAGTTCCTGCTCGAGGGTGACGTCT
>JAICMC010000121.1 GCA_025929465.1 Nostocoides sp. | reverse complement strand
CGACGAGCTCAAGCAGCACTTCCGGCCCGAGTTCCTCAACCGCGTCGACGACACGATCGTCTTCCCCCAGCTCACCCAGGAGGAGATCGTCCAGATCGTCGACCTGGAGATCGCCAAGCTGGACAAGCGGCTCAAGGACAAGGACATGGGCATCGAGCTCACCCTCGGAGCCAAGAAGCTGCTGGCCACGCGCGGATACGACCCGGTCCTCGGCGCACGCCCGCTCCGTCGCACGATCCAGCGCGAGATCGAGGACGTCCTGTCCGAGAAGATCCTGTTCGGCGAGCTCAAGGCCGGCGAGATCGTCGCGGTCGGCGTCGACGGCGAGGGCAAGACGGCGATCTTCACCTTCGAGGGCACGCCGCACCCGCGCTCGATCGAGGTCCCGCTCGTCGGCACCGGGACCGCCACGGGCGTCGGCGACACGACGACCCTCTGACCGTTTCGGCAGCACCATCCCGTATGCCGTGGGGCCGGGTCCGGAGCGTGACTCCAGGCCCGGCCGCACGGCATACGGTCACTAGGATTTGGCCGTGAGTCCGCCCGTCCCTGACCCCCCCGCCAGCACCCCCCGTGCGACCGCGTCCGTCGAGGTCGTCGTGCGCCCCGCGCGCGCCGGCGACGTCAAGGTGATCCGGGGTCTGGTGCGTCCGCTCGCCGAGTCCCGGGTCCTGCTGGGCAAGGAGGCGGTGGCGTTCTACGAGGCGCTACCGGAGTTCCGGGTCGCCGAGGTGGGCGGCCGGATCGTGGGGTGCGGCGCCCTGCACGTCCTGTGGGAGGACCTCGGGGAGGTGCGCACGCTGGCCGTCGACGCCGAGCACCACGGGCTCGGCATCGGTGCCCGCCTGCTCGACCGCCTGGTCGCCGACGCCCTCGCCCTGGGCCTGGAGCGGCTGTTCTGTCTGACCTTCGAGACCGGGTTCTTCGTCCGGCACGGGTTCACGCCGATCGAGGGACAGGCCGTCGAGCCGGCGGTGTATGCCGAGCTGCTGCGATCCTACGACGAGGGGGTCGCCGAGTTCCTCGACCTGGAGCGGGTCAAGCCGAACACCCTGGGCAACACGCGCATGCTGCGCGTCCTGCATCCGCTGCCCTGACCGGCCAGCCCGGGTGAGCAGCCTGCGTCCGGCGAGGGCGAGCCGGGAGCAGGGCCGCGCGCGGGGTCCAGGACGTAGCGGTCCTCCGAACGGATCGTCAGGCCCTCGTCGGCGTATGCCGGTGCGCCGGCTGCCAGCACCAGGGCCGCCGTCAACCCGACCGCCGCGGCTCGTCCGGCGGTGACCGGCGCACGCCTACCCCATCGGCACATTGTGCCCGCCCGTGTCTGTCACGACCGGCGACACGACATGTCTCGCGAGGTCACGGGTCGCCTCGGCAACCTCTCGGCAATAGGGTCAGGTCCATGACTGGGCCGTCGCAGGGCAGGCAGACACCCGATGTGGTCATCGTCATGGGGGTCTCCGGCGTCGGCAAGTCGACGGTCGCCAAGGGGCTGTCGACGATCATGGGCTGGCAGTTCGCCGAGGGCGACGGCTTCCACCCCGAGGCGAACATCGCCAAGATGCATGCGGGCACCCCGCTCACCGACGAGGACCGATGGCCGTGGCTGCGGCTGCTGCGGGACTGGATGGCCGAGGAGATCGCCGGGGGGCGGAGCTCGGTCGTCACCTGCTCGGCACTCAGGCGCAGCTACCGGGACCTGCTGCGCGAGGCCGGACCAGAGGTGCGCTTCCTGCACCTCGTCGCGCCGGAGTCGCTCGTCGGCGACCGGATGAGCCATCGAGCCGACCACTTCATGCCGACCTCGCTGCTGCACAGCCAGTACGACACCCTGGAACCACTCGAAGACGACGAGCTGGAGCTGGGCAGTGTCGTGGTGTCGGTCGAGGGCAACGCCGCCGAAGTCCTCGCCCGGGTCATGTCGACCCTCGGCCTGGTGGATCCCTCTGACGTCCGGGAAGGACATCGCCCATGACTGCCACGACGCTCGTTCACCCCGTCGTCCAGCTGGCCGGGCTGGCCGAGGCCGACAAGATCACCAAGGCCGGCAACACCCAGCTGCTCATCGCCGCCGTCATCGGCATCGCCGTGGTCGTGCTGCTCATCACCTGGGCGAAGCTGCACCCCTTCCTCGGGCTGATGATCGGCACCGCCGCCATGGGCGTCGTGGCCGCTGTGGCGCCGGAGGACATCCTGGCCAGCTTCGTCAAGGGCTTCGGCAACACGTCGGGCTCGGTGGGCCTGCTGATCGCTCTCGGCGCGATGATCGGCAAGCTGCTGACCGACAGCGGCGGCGCAGAGGCAATCGTCGACAGGATCGTCGGCAGTGTGGGCAAGAACAAGCTGCCGTGGGCCATGGCGCTCATCGCGGCGATCATCGGCATCCCGCTGTTCTTCGAGATCGGCGTCGTCCTGCTCGTCCCGGTCGTCATCCTGGTGGCGCGCAAGTTCGACGTCTCGCTCATGAAGGTCGGCATCCCGGCCCTGGCCGGCCTGTCCGTCCTGCACGGCTTCATCCCGCCGCACCCCGGCCCGCTCGCCGCCATCGCCAACCTCAACGCCGACGTGGGCCTCGTCCTGCTCTTCGGGCTGATCGTCGCCGTGCCCACCCTCATCATCGCCGGGCCGCTGCTCGCGCGGTTCATCGACGTCTGGGTGCCGGTCCACGCCCACGGTGCGCCCGGAGGGGGGTGGGCCGGCGGCGTCGCCGACACCACGGGCACCGACTCCGACGCTCCCCGCCTCACCAAGCGGGCCGGGTTCGGCGCCGCGATCTTCTGCATCACCCTCCCCGTGCTGCTCATGCTGGCCCGTACCATCGCCGAGCTGACCCTGGACAAGACGAACGGGGTGCGCAGCTTCTTCACCTGGCTCGGCGAGCCGGCGATCGCGCTGCTCCTGGCGGTCCTGGTGGCCATGTGGCTGCTCGGTCTCGGGTCCGGCATGAAGAAGCAGCAGGTCGAGAAGACGGTCGGTGGTGCCCTACCGGGCATCGCCGGCATCATGCTCATCGTTGCGGCGGGCGGCGGCTTCAAGCAGATGCTCGTGGACGCGGGCGTCGGCAACGTCATCGGCGACATGGCCAAGAGCGCCGGCATCTCCGCGCTGGTGCTCGGTTGGCTCGTCGCGGTGGGGATCCGACTGGCGACCGGGTCGGCGACCGTCGCGACGATCACCGCCGCCGGCATCGTGGCCCCGTTGTCGACCTCGCTGGACCAGACCCACCTCGCCCTGCTCGTGCTGGCCATCGGGGCCGGGTCGCTGTTCTTCAGCCACGTCAACGACGCCGGCTTCTGGCTGGTCAAGGAGTACTTCGGCCTCACGGTAGGCCAGACGATCAAGTCGTGGTCGGTGATGGAGACGGTCATCTCGGTCGTCGGACTGGCCTGCGTGCTCGTGCTCAACCTGGTCGTCTAGCGACGCGCTGCTCTGCTCAGTGCGGCAGGCGGAAGCGGGCTGCGCCGAGTGGCTCGACCAGACCGTCGGCGACGAGCCCGTCCAGGCAGCGGTCGACGGTCTGCTGCGCCGGGGCGCACCGCTCCAGCGCCTCGCGCGGCAGCGGCCTGCTCGTCGCGCGCAGGAGGGCGAGGATCCGTCCGCGCACCTGCCGGTCGGTGCCCTCGTAGACCTGCCCTCGCCGCGCCGGGCCGTCGTATGCCGGTCGCCCGGCTGCCAGCCACGCGCACCGGTGCGCGACCGGGCAGGCGTCGCAGCGCGGCATACGGGCCGTGCAGACGAGGGCGCCGAGCTCCATGACCGCGACGTTCCAGACGGCTGAGGCGGCGTGGTCGTCCGGCACGGCGGACTCGGCCAGCGCGCGCTCACCCGCACTCAGGGTCGCAGCCGCCTGCGCCTCGGCACGCAGGGCGCGGACGAGGACCCGCCGGACGTTCGTGTCGACCACCGTCGTGCGCCGGCCGAAGGCGAACGCGACGACGGCGGCCGCGGTGTAGGACCCGACGCCGGGCAGCGCCAGCAGCGCGGCCTCGTCACGCGGCACCTGACCGTCATGGTCGCGGACCATCGCCACGGCGGCAGCGTGCAGCCGCAGCGCCCGCCGGGGATAGCCGAGTCGGCCCCAGGCCCGGACGGCGTCACCGGGCGCTGCGGCGGCCAGGTCCGTGGGGGTGGGCCAGCGCTGCATCCACTCCTGCCAGCGCGGCTCGACCCGGGCGAGCGGGGTCTGCTGGGCCATGATCTCCGAGACGAACACACCCCAGGGAGAGCAGTCGGCGCGCCGCCAGGGCAGGTCCCGGGCATTCGCGGCATACCACCGCATGACGGGCTCGTGCAGGGCCGACGGACCGGTCGGCGCGGTGTCCCGGCTCAGACGTACCGCTCCAGGATGCTCGTCTCGGCCAGGCGGGACAGGCCCTCCCGGACGAGCCGGGCGCGACCCTCGCCGACGCCCTCGACGTCCATCAGCTCGTCGATCCCCGCCGCGAGCAGCTTCTGCAGGCCGCCGAAGTGCTCCACGAGCCGGTCCACGATCGCGCCGGGCAGGCGTGGCACCTTGGACAGCAGCCGGAAGCCGAGGGGGGACACCGTCGCGTCGAGGGCGTCGCCGACCACTGTGAAGCCGAGCGCCTTGGCCCCGGCCGCCAGGTCGAGCAGCTCGGTGGAGTCCAGCGCCTGCAGGGTCGCGACGGCGCTCTCGACAGTGATCCCCCGACCTTCCGGGACGTAGTCGCGGATCACCCAGGCCAGGTCGTCGCTGAGGCCGCCGGTGAGCTCCTCGAGCTGGAGGCTGAGCAGCCGGCCGTCGACGCCGAGCTGCAGGACGTAGTCGGCGATCTCCTCCTTGATCCGGCGGACCATCTCCAGGCGCTGCAGGACGCTGGCGACGTCCCGGACGCTGACCAGGTCCTCGATCTCCAGGGCGGAGAGGGTACCGGTCACCTCGTCGAGCCGGGCCTTGTAGCGCTCCAGGGTCTGCAGGGCCTGGTTGCCCCGGGACAGGATCTGGCTGGAGTCCTCCAGGACGACCCGGCGGCCGCCGACGTAGAGGGCGACGATCCGCATCGACTGGCTGACCGAGACGACGGGGAAGCCGGTCTGCTTGGCGACCCGTTCGGCGGTCCGGTGGCGGGTGCCGGACTCACTGGTCTCGATGCTGGGGTCGGGGAGCAGCTGGGTCGCGGCCCAGACGATCCGGGTGACGTCGCGGTCGGTGACGACGGCGCCATCCATCTTGGCCAGCTCGCGCAGCCGGGTGGCGGAGAACTCGACGTCGAGGGGGAAGCCGCCGGTGGCGATCTCGTCGACGAGCTTGTCGTGGCCCAGGACGATGAGCGCGCCAGTGCGGCCCCGCAGGATCCGCTCGAGCCCGTCGCGCAGCTCGGTGCCGGGTGCGACGGCTGCCAGGGTGTGCCGGAGCAGCTCCTCGTCGCTGTGCTGCACTCGGTCCGCCTTCGTCGTCTGGTGGTGGGGCGAGTCTAACGGGGCGCGCCGGCACCGATCGCGTGCCGGACCGCGGTCGACACGTCGGGAACCTCGATGACGGCCATCCCCTCGGGGACCGGCCCGGCGCCGAGCACCCCGACCGGAACGTAGGCCGTGCTGAACCCCAGGCGAGCAGCCTCACCGAGCCGGCGGTGCGGCCCGGTGACCGGCCGGACGTCACCGGCCAGCCCCACCTCGCCGAAGGCGAACGACGTCGTCGCGACCGGTCGGTCCAGGATGGCCGAGGCGAGGGCCAGGGCGATGGCCAGGTCGGCGGCCGGCTCGGTGACCCGCACCCCGCCGACGGTGGACAGGTAGG
This sequence comes from Nostocoides sp., assembly GCA_025929465.1. Taxonomy (GTDB): domain Bacteria; phylum Actinomycetota; class Actinomycetes; order Actinomycetales; family Dermatophilaceae; genus Nostocoides. The sequence continues at coordinate 3,148 of JAICMC010000121.1, read as the reverse complement.
CCTCCTGCCCCGAGAGCGGGGCGTTGACCCGGCGGGTGAGGACGGCGATGACCATGGCCACCCGGGAGGCGTCCAGGCCGTGGGTGGCGCGTTTGGGGGTCTGGGCCGGGCTGGGCGCCACGAGGGCCTGGATCTCGGTGGGCAACGGCCGGCGGCCCTCGAGGGTGACCGTCACGCACGAGCCGGCCACCTCCCGGGTGCGGCTGGACAGGAACAGCCCGCTGGGGTCGTCGAGGCCGACGATCCCGATGTCGGACAGGTCGAAGCAGCCGACCTCGTCGGTGGGGCCGTAGCGGTTCTTCACCGCGCGGACGAGCCGCAGCCGGGAGTGGCGGTCGCCCTCGAACGCGACGACGACGTCGACGAGGTGCTCCAGGACGCGCGGACCGGCGATCGAGCCGTCCTTGGTCACGTGGCCGACGAGCAGCACCGCGATGCCTCGGGCCTTGGCGACCTGGATGATCGACGCGGCGACCTCGCGGACCTGGGTCACGTTGCCGGCCGAGCCGTCGACCTCCCCGCTGGCGATCGTCTGCACGGAGTCGACGACGAGCAGCTCGGGCTCGATCGCGTCGACCTGCCCGAGCACGGTGGCCAGGTCGGTCTCGGCGGCCAGGTAGAGGGTGCGCGCCATCGCCTCGATCCGCTCGGCCCGGGCACGGACCTGGGCGGCCGACTCCTCCCCGCTCACGTAGAGGACGCGGCGACCCTGCCCCGACCGGGCGGCCCGGGCGGCCACGTCGAGCAGGAGCGTGGACTTGCCGATGCCCGGCTCGCCTGCGACGAGGACGACGGCGCCGGGCACGAGGCCGCCGCCCAGCACCCGGTCGAACTCCGACACGCCCGTCGACCGCGCCACGGCACGAGTGGCGTCGACCTCGCCGATCGGCACGGCCGGGCGCGCCACGGCGGCCGCCGCGGTGGTACGGGCAGCGCTCGGGTCGCCCACCTCGCCGACGGTCCCCCAGGCCTGGCACTCACCACACCGGCCGACCCACTTGACCGTCGTCCAACCGCACTCGGCGCAGCGGTAGCCGGTGGGCCGGGATGCCTTGGTCGCCATGGGGTGAAACCCTAGGTGCGCCCACCGACACGCCCCCGCAGCCAGCAGGTGGGCCCAACGCCGCAGCAGCTCCGTCGCGAACCTGACCCTCCCCGGCTGGCGGAAAAGGTCAGCGGGAGTCAGCCGACGATGCGGGGCTTGCGAGCCGGCTGGCGGCGCACGCTGGGGCGACCGGGTCCACCGGCGGCGAGCGTGGCCGGGTGGACGAGCAGCGGCAACAGCTGGCGCTTGCCCGCCCGGCGCGCGGAGCGGACCGTCTCCAGGTGCGCCTCGCAGCGGATGACCAGCTCGTCGTATGCCGCCCGGCCGATCAGCTCCACGAGCTCACCGCGGCAGCTGCGAAACACCGGCTCGCGGCCGACGTGGGCCTCGGGGTTGGACGAGCAGTACCAGTCCAGGTCGTGCCCGCCGGGACCCCACCCGCGCCGGTCGTACTCGGTGATCGACACCTCCAGGTAGCTCGTCTCGTCGGGGAGCTCCACCGTGCGGTAGGTGCGCCGGATGGGCAGCTGCCAGCAGACGTCGGGCTTGAGGGTGTGCGGCTCGACCCCGGTGAGCACCGCGTGCTGGTGCAGGGCGCAGCCCGAGCCGGCGGGGAACCCGGGGCGGTTGAGGAAGATGCAGGCGCCGTCGACGACCTTGGTCTTGGTCGCCCCGTCCTCGGGCTCGGTCCACGCCCTGGTCCTGGTCGACCCCGGGTGGTACTGCCACTCGTCCGGGCCGAGCTCCTTGACCGCCTTCTTGACCCGGTCGATGTCGTCGTCGTCGGTGAAGTGCGCACCGAGGGTGCAGCAGCCGTCGTCGGGCCGGTCGGCGTAGATGCCGCGGCAGCCGCTGCCGTAGATGCACGTCCAGCTCGACGTCAGCCAGGTGAGGTCGCACCGCAGGCGCCGGCCGCTGTCGGCCGGGTCGGTGAACTCCACCCACGTCCGCGGTGCGTCCAGCGCAGTCTCGGACGCGGGTGGGACGGGTGGCTTCGGCACCCGCCAACCCTAATCGGTCGTCTCGATGTGCCTCGGGCTCCCCGTGGGCGGCCTCGTAGGCTGATCGGCATGGTCAGGGCTGGCGAGGGTCGGATGGCGGCAGCCGCCGTCGGCCCCGGCCCGGTCGCGATACCGGTGAGCCTGTCCACGGCCTCGGTCTATCCCGAGTCCTGCGCGGCGGCGTTCGACATCGCCTCCCGGCTCGGCTACGACGGGGTCGAGGTGATGGTCTGGACCGACCCGGTGACCCAGGAGGCCGGGGCCCTCTCGCGGCTGGCCGAGCACTACGGCATACCGGTGCGCTCGGTCCACGCGCCGACCCTGCTGCTCACCCAGCGGGTGTGGGGGACCGACCCCTGGGGCAAGGTGGACCGGTCGATCGAGCTGGCCGGCGAGGTCGGGGCGGCGACGGTCGTGCTGCACCCCCCGTTCCGGTGGCAGCGGGAGTATGCCGCGGGGTTCGCCGACGGGGTGGCCCGGCGGGAGGCGGACACGGGCATCTGCCTGGCCGTGGAGAACATGTACCCCTGGCGCGCGCGCAACCGGGAGATCGAGGCCTACCTGCCGCACTGGGATCCCGTGCGGATGCCCTACGACCATGTGACCCTCGACCTCTCGCACACGGCCACGGCCGGGTCGGACGCCCTGGTCATGGTCGGTGACCTGGGGGCACGGCTCGTGCACCTGCACCTGGCCGACGGGTCGGGTTCGGTCCTGGACGAGCACCTGGTCCCTGGTCACGGGACGCAGCCGTGCGCCGAGGTGCTGGAATCCCTTGCCGCACAACGGTTCTCCGGTGACGTCGTCGTCGAGGTCGGGACCCGCAAGCTCGCGAGCGAGCTGCGTGAGTCCAGGCTGGCCGAGTCGCTCGTCTTCGCCCGGTTGCACCTCGAGCCGCGGAACACCGACGCTGCACCCCTCGACGAGCCGGCCCACTCCTCGGCGCGGTCGCGTGGCCGCAGGCCTGCGCCGTGACCCCGCGCGGGCGCCGTCCGGCCAGCTCCGACACCCGGGGGGCCATCGTGGAGGCCGCTCGGGCGGAGTTCGCCGAGTCCGGCTACGACGCGACGTCGTTGCGCGGGGTGGCCCGCCGGGCCGGTGT
>JAICMC010000023.1 GCA_025929465.1 Nostocoides sp. | reverse complement strand
CGCGCTGACCACCGCCGACAACCTCATGACGATGCGCTTGGTGGTGAAGGAGGTCGCGCTCGCGCAGGGCGTCTACGCCTCCTTCATGCCCAAGCCGTTCTCGGCGCAGCCCGGCTCCGCGATGCACACGCACTTGTCGCTGTTCGAAGGCGACCGCAACGCGTTCCACGACGCGAGCGATCCGTTCTCGCTGTCGAAGGTCGGCCGCGCGTTCGTCGCGGGTCTGTTGCAGCACGCGGCGGAGTTCACCGCCGTCACCAACCAGTGGGTGAACTCCTACAAGCGCCTGTGGGGTGGCGGCGAAGCCCCGGCGTACGTCTGCTGGGGACACAACAACCGGTCGGCGCTGGTGCGGGTGCCGATGTACAAGCCGCACAAGGGCAACTCCACCCGCGTCGAGGTCCGCTCGCTGGACGCGGCCTGCAACCCCTATCTGGCGTTTGCCGTGCTGCTCGCGGCCGGGCTCAAGGGCGTCACCGAGGGCTACGAGCTGCCCCCGGAGACCGAGGACGACGTGTGGGGCCTGACGGCGGGAGAGCGACGAGCCATGGGCATCGAGCCCCTGCCGGCGTCGCTGTCGGAGGCCATCGCGGTCATGGAGCGCAGCGAGCTGCTCGCCGAGACCCTCGGCGAGCACGTCTTCGACTTCTTCCTGCGCAACAAGCGCGCGGAGTGGGACGACTACCGCAGCCAGGTCACGGCGTTCGAGCTGGGGCGCTACCTGCCGCGGCTCTGAAAGCGGGCGGCGATGGCGACGGTGTCCAGGGCGAGCAGTGTCGCCGCGACCCTTGCCCGGCTCGGGTTCGCCGACCCCGCCCGGGCCGAGCACCTGCTCGGCGACCCGGCGCTGGCCGGGCTCGTCGACCCGCTCGACGACCTCTTCGCCGACGGTCTACCCGACGCGCTGGCCAGGGTCGCCGACGCCGACCTGGCCCTGTTCAGCCTGGTCCGGCTGATGGACGCGCTCAAACGACGCCCCGCCGACGCCGTCGGCGACGTAGCGCACCTGCTGGCGACCCTGCGCCGGCCCGGTGCCGGGCGGGACCGGCTGCTCGGCGTCCTCGGTGCCTCGACCGCCCTCGGCGACCACCTCGTGGCGCACCCGGAGCACTGGCGCGACGTCGCCGAGGCCGCACCCCGCGACGTCGCCGAGCGGGTCGACGCGCTTCGCGTCGCCGTCGCCGCCCCCGGCAGGGGGATGAGCCCGGACGACGCCCTGCGCGTGGAGTACCGTCGCGGACTGCTCGGGATCGCCGCACTCGACGTGACGTCCGCGGACCCGCTCAGCACGCTGCCGGACACGGCGGCCGCACTGGCCGACCTGGCCGAAGCCGCGCTGCAGGCAGCCCATGCCATCGCCGTCGCCGAGCGCCCCGACGAGGCGGCGCGCTGCCGGCTGGCCGTCCTCGGGATGGGCAAGACCGGCGGCCGGGAGCTGAACTACGTGAGCGACGTCGACGTCATCTTCGTGGCCGAACCGGTCGACGGGGTGCTCGAGCAGGCCGCCATGGCCGCCGCGACCACCCTGGCCACCCGGCTCATGCGGGCCTGCTCGGCGAGCACCGCCCACGGCACCCTGTGGCCGGTGGACGCGGGCCTCCGGCCGGAGGGCAGGAACGGGCCACTCGTCCGGACGGTCCAGAGCCACCGCACCTACTACGAGCGCTGGGCCAAGACGTGGGAGTTCCAGGCCCTGCTCAAGGCCCGACCGGTGGCCGGCGACCGGGACCTGGCCGAGGTCTACCTGGCCGCCGTCCAGCCGATGGTCTGGTCCGCCGCCAACCGGCCCGACTTCGTCGAGGACGTGCAGGCGATGCGACGCAGGGTCGAGCAGCACGTACCGCCAGCCGAGGCGGAGCGCCAGCTCAAGCTCGGCCCGGGCGGGTTGCGTGACGTCGAGTTCAGCGTCCAGCTGCTCCAGCTCGTCCACGGCCGAAGCGACGACCAGCTGCGCTCCCGCACCACGCTGGCGGCCTTGACGGCGCTCTCGACGGGCGGCTACGTGGGGCGCGAGGAGGCGGCCACCCTCGACGCGGCATACCGGCTGCTGCGGACCCTGGAGCACCGGATCCAGCTGTACCGGCTGCGCCGCACCCACCTGATGCCGACCGGGGAGGCGGACCTGCGCCGTCTGGGCAGGGCGCTGGGCCACCAGCGCGATCCCGCCGTCGAGGTGACCAGGCTGTGGCAGGCCCAGGCGCGGGAGGTGCGCCGGATCCACGAGCGGTTGTTCTACCGGCCGCTCCTCTCCGCGGTCGCCAGGCTGAGCAGCGACGAGGCCCGGCTCGCGCCGGAAGCTGCGCGGGAGCGCTTGGCCGCGCTGGGTTTCCGCGACCCGGCCGGGGCGCTGCGCAACCTCGAGGCGCTCACCCAGGGCGTGGCACGGCGGGCGGCGATCCAGCGGACGCTGCTGCCGGTGATGCTCGGATGGTTCGCCGACGAGGCCGACCCCGACGCCGGCCTGCTCGCGTTCCGGACCGTCAGCGATGCGCTGGGGTCGAGTCACTGGTACCTGAAGATGCTGCGCGACGAGGGGTCCTCGGCCGAGCGGCTGGCCCACACTCTTGGCCGGAGCCGGTTCGCCGGTGACCTGCTCGTCAGCGCCCCGGACTCGGTCCAGCTGCTCGGCGACCCGAGCGGCCTGACGCCACGCGGACGGGACGACCTCGTGCGGCGGATGCGCGCGGCGGCCGGACGGCGCGACGGGGGAGAGGACGCGGTTGCGGCCATCCGGGCGGCCCGCCGGACCGAGCTGTTCCGCATCGCGGTCTGCGACCTGGACGGGCGACTCGACCTGGCCGAGGTCGGCACGGCCCTCACCGCGCTCACCAGCGCCGTCATCGAGGCCACCCTGGACGTGGCGGTCGCCGCCGTCGAGGAGTCCAGTGGCGCCCCGCTCGTGACCGCCCTCCTCGTCGTCGGGATGGGCCGCCTGGGTGGTGGCGAGGCCGGCTACGCCAGCGACGCCGACGTCCTGTTCGTCCACGACCCGCTCCCCGGCGCTGACGAGGTGCTGGCCCAGGACCAGGCCGGCGACGTCGTGCGGCTGCTCCGCAAGCACCTGAGCACGCCCGGCCCCGACCCTGCCCTCGGCATCGACGCCGACCTGCGGCCGGAAGGCAAGAGCGGCCCGATCGTCCGCTCGCTGGCGTCCTACAGCGCCTACTACGAGCGGTGGTCCCTCGTCTGGGAGTCCCAGGCGCTCGTCCGGGCTGCGCCGATCGCCGGTGACCCCGGGCTGGCCGCACGGTTCGTCGACCTGATCGACCCGCTGCGCTGGCCCGCCGACGGACTCAGCAGAGCCCAGGTCCGCGAGATCCGCACCCTCAAGGCCCGGATGGAGGCCGAACGGCTGCCTCGCGGCGCCGACCGGCGAACCCACTTCAAGATGGGGCTGGGCGGCCTGGCCGACGTGGAGTGGTCCGTCCAGCTCCTCCAGCTCCAGCACGCGCACACCCACCCCGCGTTGCGGACGACGTCGACGCTCGGCGCGCTGGCCGCCGCCCGCAGCGTGGGGCTGGTCGACGACAGCGCCGCGCACGACCTGGCCGCCGCGTGGACGCTCGCCTCCCGGATGCGCAACGCCGCGATGCTCTTCCGCGGACGGCCGATGGACTCCCTTCCCGCCGACACCCAGGACGCCAACGGGATCGGAAGGATCCTGGGGCTGCCGCCCGCGTCGGGACAGGAGCTGGCCGAGTCCTACCGAAGAGTCACGCGTCGGGCCAGGTCGGCCATGCAGACGGTGTTCTACGGCTCGCGTCCGGGCTGAGGGGGAGGTAGCGTCACGCGGGTGGATCCTGGGGCCGCCGAACGAGCGGGGACGACGGTCCCCTCCCTCGGTGAGGTCTTCCGGCGGAAGGGCTTCCGAGCGCTGTTCGTGGCCAACTGCCTGTCCCTCTGGGGGGACTACGTCGCGCAGATCACCATCGCCTCGGTCGTGTACACCCGAACCGGCTCCGCACTGGCCACGGCAGCCACCTTCACCGTCTCGATGATGCCCAAGCTGCTGGGCCGTGGCCTGTTGTCCGGGCTCGCCGACCGGCTGCCCTACCGCGACGTCCTCGTCCACAGCCACCTGGCCCGTGCCGTGCTGGCGATGGTCCTCGTCGTGGGAGTGTTCCTCGACTGGCCGATCCCGGTGCTCCTCGTCGCCCTGTTCGTCCTCGAGCTGTGCGCCGGCCCGGCCGTCGCGGCCGGTCAGGTGCTGCTCACCGAGTGGTTCCCGGACCGCGCCCTCTACGCTCGCGCGCTGGCGGTCAACAACCTGTCCAGCCAGGTCAACCAGGCGGTCGGGTTCGTCCTGGGTGGTTCGATCGTCGCCCTGACCGGCCACGCGCCGGCCATGCTGTTCGACGTGGCGACCTTCGTCGCCGTCGCCGTGGTCGTGGTCGCGGTCGTCCCGAGCGTCGTGCCGTCGGGGGCCTCGACCGGCAAGCGGCTGACCATGCTGGCCGACCTGCGCACTGGCTGGGCCTCGATCGCCGCCAACCCCGTCCTCCTGGCGCTGCTCGCGCTGAGCGTCGCCGCGATGCCCGCCGTCGTCGTGCCCGAGGCGGTGGCCATCCCGTATGCCGCCCACGCCGGCTGGTCGGCCGGCTGGCAGGGAGTGCTGCTCGCCGCACCCGTCACCGGTGCCTTCGTGGGGATCGTCGCGATCAGCCGCATCCCGGGGACGCGGCAGACACCGCTCATGACCCGGATGGCCGTGTGCATGCCGCTGCCGCTCATGCTCACGATCCTCCACCCGCCGGCCGTGCTCCTCTGGCTCGCGTGGTTCACCTCCGGCGCCCTGCAGGCCTTCATGCTCCCGCTGCAGGCCTCCTTCGCCCTCGTCGCGCCGGTCGCGCTGCGGGGGCGGCTGTTCGGCCTGGCCGGGGCGATCTCGGTGGCCGGCAGCGGGTTGGCCTACCTGGCCGCCGGGTGGATCGCCGGCCGCACCCAGCCGGCCGCCAGCGTCGGGGTGTGTGCGGTCGCCAGCCTGGCCCTCATCGTGCTCGCCAGGGCCATGTGGCCGCGGGAAGCCGTCGACCGAGCCGTGGACGCGGCCTACGCCGGCGAGGGCCCTTCGTAGACTTCTGCCCATGATGGTCAGGACCGACCTGCGCGGACGCGCGCTGTCCGCGCGCGAGCTGCGGAGGATCGTGCCCCGAGCCGCGTTCGACGTCGACGCGGCGATGGCCGACGTCCGACCCATCTGCGAGGCCGTCCGCGACCGTGGCGCGGTGGCCGTCCAGGACTTCTCCGAACGGTTCGACGGGGTCCGGGCGCCGCACCTTCGGGTGCCGGCCGACGTGCTCGCCGCGGCGCTGGCGGCGCTCGACCCCCAGGTGAGCGCCGCCCTCGACGTCGCCATCGAGCGGGCCCGGGCCGTGCACCGCGACCAGAGCCGCAAGGACACCACGACGACGGTGGCACCCGGTGGCACCGTCTGCGAACGGTGGGTACCGGTCGACCGGGTGGGCCTCTACGTCCCCGGCGGACGGGCCGTCTACCCCAGCAGCGTCGTCATGAACGTCGTGCCCGCCCAGATCGCCGGAGTGGGCAGCCTCGCCGTCGCCAGCCCGCCCCAGCGCGAGAACACCGGTGTCTTCGCCGGCTACCCGCACCCGACCATCCTGGCTGCCTGCGCCCTGCTCGGCATCGAGGAGGTCTGGACCATGGGGGGTGCCCACGCGGTGGCCGGCTTCGCCTACGGCTTCGCCGACGGCGACGACACCTGCGAGCCGGTCGCCCTGGTCACCGGTCCGGGGAACATCTACGTGGTGGCCGCCAAACGTCTGCTCAAGGGGCTGATCGGTATCGACGCCGAGGCCGGCCCGACCGAGATCGCCATCCTCGCCGACTCCTCCGCCGACGCCGACCTGGTCGCGGCCGACCTGATCAGCCAGGCCGAGCACGACCCGCTCGCCGCGAGCGTCCTGGTCACCGACAGCGAGGAGCTGGCGGCCGCCACCGAGCTCGCGCTCGCGGCGCGCGTTCCTGCGACCAAGCACAGCGAGCGGGTCGCCGAGGCGCTGCGCGGACCGCAGTCGGGCATCGTCCTGGTCGACGACCTCGACCAGGGCCTGGACGTGGTCAACACCTACGCGGCGGAGCACCTCGAGATCATGACCGACGATGCCGCCGCGGTGGCCGCACGCGTCCGCAACGCCGGTGCGATCTTCGTCGGGCCGTTCGCGCCGGTCAGCCTCGGCGACTACGCCGCGGGCTCCAACCACGTGCTGCCAACAGGCGGCTGTGCCTGCCACTCCGGCGGGCTGTCCGTCCAGACCTTCCTGCGCGGCATCCACGTCGTGACCTACTCCGAGGCGGCGCTGCGCGAGGTCGCGCCCCACGTCGTCGCGCTCGCCAACGCCGAGGACCTCCCGGCCCACGGCGAGGCCGTCCTCGCGCGGACCGGCGGCCTGCCGTGACCGGGCCCATCGAGGAGCTGCTCCGCCCGGACCTTCGCGGGCGGACGGCATACGGTGCGCCACAGCTGCAGGTGGCTGTCCCGCTCAACGTCAACGAGAACTCCTACGCCGTTCCGCCCGCCGTGGTCGCCGACATGGCGGCCGCGGTGGCCGAGGTCGCGCCCTCGCTCAACCGCTACCCCGACCGCGAGTTCACCGACCTGCGCAAGGACCTGGCCGCGTTCGTGGGCCGCTCGGGGGTGAGCCTGACGCCCGAGCAGGTCTGGGCCGGGAACGGCTCCAACGAGGTGCTGCTCCACCTCCTGCAGGCGTTCGGTGGACCGGGGAGGGTCGCGCTCGGGTTCACCCCCGCCTACTCGATGCACCCGATCATCGCCGCGACGACCGGCACGAGCTGGGTCGACGGCCACCGCGGCGGCGGCGGCGAGCCGTTCGACCTGACCGTCGACGACGCGGTCGCCCAGGTGCGCGAGAGGTCCCCCAACCTGGTCCTCCTCTGCTCGCCCAACAACCCGACCGGCACCGCGCTGGCGCTGGACGTCGTCCGCGCCGTCCACGACGCGGCACCGGGCGCCGTCATCGTCGTCGACGAGGCCTATGCCGAGTTCGCCCGTTCCGGGACGCGGAGCGCGGTGACCCTGCTCGCCGGCCGGCCGCGCCTGGTCGTCACCCGCACCATGAGCAAGGCGTTCGCGCTCGCCGGAGGGCGGCTGGGCTACCTGCTCGCCGATCCCGACCTCGTCGACGCGCTGCGGCTGGTCCGGATGCCCTACCACCTGTCCGCCGTCAGCCAGGCCGTCGCGCGCGTGGCGTTGCGGCACGCCGACACGATGCTGGCCACGGTCGACGTGATCCGCGGGCAGCGCGACCGGATCGTGCAGGCCGTGCGTGAGCTCGGCCTGGCCCCGGTGGCCAGCGACGCGAACTTCGTCCTCTTCGGCGGTCTCGCCGACTCCCAGGCAACCTGGCGGGCACTGCTCGAGCGTGGGGTGCTCGTCCGCGACGTCGGCCTCCCCGGCTATCTTCGGGTGACGGCCGGGACACCGGAGGAGACGACCGCGTTCCTCGACGCCCTGACCCCACTCGTGCCCGACCACCTGGAGAGCCGCCCATGAGCACCGACCGCACTGCCTCGGTGTCCCGGCGCACCGGCGAGAGCTCGGTGCAGCTGACCCTCGACCTGGACGGGACGGGTGTGGGCGACGTGAGCACCGGGGTGCGGTTCTACGACCACATGTTGCTGTCGCTGGCCAAGCACTCGCTCATCGACCTCACCATCAAGGCGACCGGAGACCTCGACGTCGACGCCCACCACACCGTCGAGGACGTCGCCATCTGCCTCGGCGACGCCCTGCGCCAGGCGCTCGGCGACAAGTCCGGGATCAGCCGTTTCGGCGACGCGACGGTCCCGCTCGACGAGGCGCTGGTCCAGGCCGTCGTCGATGTCGCCGGCCGACCCTACGTCGTCCACACCGGGGAGCCCGAGGGCCAGCAGTACGTCCTCATCGGTGGCACCTACGTCGGCTCGCTGACCCGGCACGTGCTGGAGAGCATCGCCTTCCACGCGGGCATCGCCCTGCACGTCCGGGTCCTGTCCGGGCGCGACCCGCACCACATCGTGGAGGCGCAGTTCAAGGCGGTGGCCCGGGCGCTGCGCGCAGCTGTCGCACCGGACCCGCGGGTCAGCGGCATCCCCAGCGCCAAGGGCGCGTTGTGACGGCTGCGTGAACGCCGGGCTGCTCCTCATCCGCGCACCGCTGGAGGGTGTGCGCCGATGGGTCGAGCGCGGGCTGGTCGCCGCCCGGCTCACCCCGCTCGGCGCCTGGGTGGGCGTCCAGGCGGCGGAGGAGACCTCGCGAGCGGCGCCGCCGTATGCCGAGGCGATGCCGGCGCTGGCGTCCCGTCCGGTCGGCTCCCGGTTGCGGCCGGCGATCGGCTTCTTCGAGGCCGGCCACCATGCCGTCCTCACCGTGCACGCACCCGGCTGGAAGAGCGAGCAGCGCTGGCTGTTCTGGACCCCGGCCGCCGGCCCGACCGAACCGGCACACCTTCCCACTGCCCGGATCAGGGACCTCGTGGCCGCCGTCGGAGTGAGCGGGCCGGCTCGTTCCGGCGACATCGCCTCGGCGCTCGTCGACGCCCGGGGAACCCCGCGGGCCTGGCTGCTCGGCGTCCACGAGGCGCTGGGGCTGCCCGGCGCCGGGCTGCTCAGCTCCCGCAGCGTGGGCGCGGGGCCCGTCGTCGAGCCGTCGGTCGGTTCGGTCCGCTCCTTCGACGCCCTCGTCGCCGAGGACAGGGTGCACGACGCCGAGCTGGAGGACCGCAGGTGATCCGGCCGGACGTCGTCGTTCTGGACTACGGGTCCGGCAACGTCCGCTCGGCGGTCCGTGCGCTGGAGCGGGTGGGGGCGCGCGTCGAGCTCACCGCCGACCCGGCCAGGGCCCTGGCGTGCGAGGGACTGTTCGTACCCGGCGTCGGCAACTTCCACGCCTGCTTGGCGGGCCTACGCGCCGCGGACGGGCCGCGGATCATCGACGTTCGGCTGGCCGGTGGACGACCCGTGCTCGGGGTGTGCGTGGGGATGCAGGTGATGTTCGAGGGCAGCGACGAGCCGTCGGCCCGGCCGTTGGACGGGCTGGGGCAGTGGCCCGGTCGGGTGGAGCGCCTGCGCGCCCCGGTCGTCCCGCACATGGGCTGGTCCACGGTCGAGGTCCCAGCGGGTTCACCCCTGTTCGCCGGGGTCGAGCGCGAACGGTTCTACTTCGTCCACTCCTATGCCGTGCGGCACTGGACCCTGCCCGTACCACACGGACCGATGGCCGTGGTGGCCCCCCGGGTGGTGACGGCCCGCCACGGCGAGACCTTCGTGGCGGCCGTGGAGAACGGACCGCTGACGGCGACCCAGTTCCATCCCGAGAAGTCCGGCGACGCCGGACTGGCGCTGCTGTCCAACTGGGTGGTCTCCCTGTGACCCTGGCCAGGCGTCCGTCGGCCACCGCGCAGCGCGCCGCCCTCGACCCGGCATCCGCTCCCGACACCGAAGGCTCCCCATGACGACCCATCCCACGACCCGCCCGCGGTTGGAGCTGCTCCCGGCCGTCGACGTGTCCGGTGGCCAGGCCGTCCAGCTGGTCCAGGGCGTGGACGGCACGGGCGGTCACTTCGGCGACCCCTGGGCCGCCGCCCGTGCCTGGCAGGACCAGGGTGCCGAATGGCTGCACCTCGTCGACCTCGATGCGGCGTTCGGACGCGGGTCGAACGCCGACCTGCTCGCCGACATCATCGGCCGGCTCGACATCCAGGTGGAGATGAGCGGTGGCATCCGGGACGCGGCCTCCCTCGAGCGGGCGCTGGCCACCGGCTGCCGCCGGGTCAACCTCGGCACCGCAGCGCTGGAGGACCCGCGCTGGACGGCGCAGGCGATCGCCGAGCACGGGGACCGGGTGGCGGTGGGGCTCGACGTCCGCGGCACGACGCTGGCCGCCCGCGGCTGGACCAGGAACGGCGGCGACCTCTGGGCGACCCTGGCCCGGCTGGACGCCGAGGGCTGCGCCCGCTACGTCGTCACCGACGTCAACAAGGACGGCATGCTCCAAGGTCCGAACCTGTCCCTCCTGGCTGAGGTCTGCGCCCGGACCGACCGGCCGGTGGTCGCCTCCGGCGGCGTCTCGACCCTGGCGGACGTCGCCGCCATCCGGGAGCTCGTCGACGTGGGGGTGGAGGGCGCCATCATCGGGTCCGCCCTCTACCGCGAGTCCTTCACCCTGCCCGAGGCCCTCGACGTCGCCGGCCGGCCGTGACGACGCCGACCCGACCCTCCGACTCGGCGGGCGTGCCCTTCCACGCTCGAGTGCTGACCGCCACCGGGTTCGACGGCGACAGCGGAGCCGTCGACGACAGGCTCCTCGCCGTCCTCGTCGGGACGACGGACGACACCGAGCTGGTGGCCGCGGTGGCCGCCGCCCGCTGGCTGGTCCCCGTCGTCGCCGCACCGACGGAGACCGTGCAGGGTCCCCACGGACCGACCGCCGACGCGAGGGTCGACCTGGCCGCGGTCACCCTGACCAGCCCGACGGGCGAGCGGGCCCTGCCGGTCTTCTCCTCGCTGGCGTCGATGGCCGACTGGGATGCCGCGGCCCGACCCGTGCCGGTGACCGCGGCTCGCGCGGCCCAGGCCGCCGTGGCCGAGGGATGCGACGTCGTCGTCCTGGACCTGGGCGCGCCGCACACCCGCACGCTGCGCCCCAGCATGGTGTGGGCCCTGGCCCAGCAGCGCGCGTGGCTGCCCCCGCACGCGGACCCGTTCGTCGCGGCCTCGGTGCGGCGGGCCGTCGAGGGCGACATGCAGGTCACGGCATCCGAGGTCGCCGAGGGGGAGCCGGCCGGCCAGGGGGTCCTCGCGGTGCGGCTCACCCTGGTCCCCGGCCTACCGGCGCAGGGCGTCCGCGACCTGGTGACCGCCGTCGGCGAGCGGTTGGCGACCGACGGGGAGTTCCGGGCTCGGGTCGACGCCCTGGTCTTCACCATCGCTTCGGCACAGGACGGCGATTTCGGGGCACCAGACCCACCCTGCTAGCCTGTGTGAAGACCGGCTGTGCCCCCCGTGGTGCAGCATGCAAGAGAAGCCTGCTTCCACCCGCGTCGACCACCAGGTCGCCGGGTCCCACGGTCGGTGCGGTCGGTGTGCCGTGTGCTCGGGTTCGGTCCCGGCACACGTCGGGCACACCACGTCCGGACCGGCCGGGCTCGGACTCCAGGCTCCTCGCGCACCACGGTGAGGAGCCTTTCTCGTCGCGGTGGTCGACCCAATCTCACGACGAAGGAGCAGCACATCAGCGAGCCTCGTATCAACGACCGCATCCGGGTTCCGGAAGTGCGGTTGGTCGGCCCCAACGGGGAACAGGTCGGAATCGTCCGGGTGGAGGTGGCCCTCCAGCTGGCCGCCGACGCGGACCTCGACCTCGTCGAGGTGGCCCCCATGGCCAAGCCTCCCGTCGCCAAGCTGATGGACTTCGGCAAGTACAAGTACGAAGCCGCCATGAAGGCTCGCGAGGCCCGCAAGAACCAGGTCAACACGGTCATCAAGGAGATCAAGCTCCGTCCGAAGATCGACCCGCACGACTACGGCACCAAGAAGGGCCACGTCGAGCGCTTCCTCACCGGCGGTGACAAGGTCAAGGTGACGATCATGTTCCGTGGTCGCGAGCAGAGCCGCCCCGAGCTGGGCTACCGGCTGCTCCAGCGCCTCGCCGAGGACGTCGTGACCCTGGGCACCGTGGAGTCCTCGCCCAAGGTCGACGGCCGCAACATGATCATGGTGCTGGCGCCGCTGCGCAAGAAGTCAGAGGCCAAGGCCGAGCAGCGCCGCCGACGGGACGAGCAAGGGCATGCCCGCGACGCCGCGGGGTCACCCGGGGCCGGCCCGACGACCTCCGACGACGACCTCGCCGACCAGATCGAGCAGGCCAGCGCTACCCAGGCTCCGAGCGCCGAGGATCCCGTCCAGTCCCCCGCCGCCGAGGCGGCCACCGGTCCTGCCGAGGCGCCGACGACGCCGGCACCGGCGGAGGCGGCTGCCGAGGTGCCCACGACGCAGGCTCCGGCGGACCCGGCTGCAGTCCCGAGTGCGTCGCCGGCTCCCCGGCCCACCCCGCGACCGGCAGCGGCCCGGCCGACGCCGGCACCCCGGCCGGCGCCGACCCCGCGAGCCCCCCGAAAGACCGCGTCAACGCCTCCGGCGTGACCGCCGCCCCACTGCCCGCTCCACCCCCCGGTACGTCCCCGCCACACGAAGGAGATCGGCTGCCATGCCGAAGAACAAGACCCACAGCGGCGCCAAGAAGCGCTTCCGCGTCACCGGGAGCGGCAAGCTCATGCGCGAGCAGGCCGGTCACGTCCACAAGTTCCACGAGAAGACCCCGCAGAAGGCCCGCCGGCTGTCCCGTGACCTGATCGTCTCCGCGGCCGACACCAAGGCCGTCAAGAAGCTGCTCGGCAAGTAAGCCCTTCCACTACCACGAACCACGCGGCCGGCGACGGCTGCGACGAAAGCAAG
This sequence comes from Nostocoides sp., assembly GCA_025929465.1. GTDB lineage: Bacteria > Actinomycetota > Actinomycetes > Actinomycetales > Dermatophilaceae > Nostocoides. The sequence goes on along the minus strand of JAICMC010000023.1, from coordinate 9,382 downwards.
GAGTACTCACGTGGCACGCGTGAAGCGGGCGGTCAACGCCCAGAAGAAGCGCCGGGTTGTCCTCGAGCGCGCGAGCGGGTACCGAGGTCAGCGCTCGCGCCTGTACCGCAAGGCCAAGGAGCAGGTCCAGCACTCCCTCGGCTACGCCTACCGGGACCGTCGCGCCAGGAAGGGTGACTTCCGCCGGCTGTGGATCCAGCGGATCAACGCGGGTGCCCGCGCCAACGGCATGACCTACAACCGCTTCATCCAGGGACTGAAGGCCGCCGAGGTCGAGGTCGACCGCCGGATGCTGGCCGAGCTGGCCGTCAACGACGAGGCGGCGTTCGCGGCGCTGGTCCAGCTCGCGCGCGCCAACGTCCCGGCGCAGTCCGAAGCCCAGGCCGACGCCTGAGCCACGTGTCCGAGCACTCAGCGGCGCCCGTGCTGTCCAACCCCCGAGCAGATCGGGTGCGGGCCGTGCGGGCGCTTGGGCGTCGGCAGGGTCGCGACCGTGCCGGCAGGTTCCTCGCCGAGGGCCCGCAGGCGGTCCGAGAGGTGATCCGGCACGCTGCCGACCGCGTCGTGGACGTCTACGCGACGGGGGAGGCAGGGCATCGGTATGCCGAGGAGCTGGCCGAGGCGCGCGACCGGGGGCTACGCGTCGTCCCGGTCACGCCGGACGTGCTGGCCGCGATGGTGCAGACCGACACGCCGCAGGGCCTGCTCGCGGTGTGCCGACTGCCCGCCGCCGGCGCCGACGCGCTCGGCGACCTGCTCGCGGGTGGCCCCTCGCTCCTCGTGCTGCTCACCAACGTCCGCGACCCGGGCAACGCAGGAACCGTCATCCGGGCGGCGGACGCGTTCGGGGCGGACGCGGTCCTGGTGAGCGAGGAGTCGGTCGACGTCCACGCGCCCAAGGTGGTCCGGTCCACCGCCGGGTCGCTGTTCCACCTGCCGGTCCTGACCGGTCTGCCGATCGCCGCGACGCTGGAACGACTGCGGGCACACGGCATACGCACGCTGGCGGCCGACGGGTCGGGTCAGACCGAGCTCGCCTCCCTGGACCTGCGGACCCCCCACGCCTGGGTGCTGGGCAACGAGGCGTGGGGCCTGCCGGACCAGGTTCGCGCCCAGTGCGACGAGGTCGTCCGGGTGCCGATCCATGACCGGGTCGAGTCGCTCAACGTGGCCATGTGCGCCACCGTGTGCCTGTATGCCTCCGCGGGCTCGCTGGGGGCGGCTCGATGACTAGTCTTCGGTGTTGAGATGGCCAGACAGCTGCCGCATGGAGAGCGCGAGCGTCACTTCGCCAACGAGGTGTCGGAGTGGCTGCCCGACGGACTCGTGTCGATCAACCGGCACGGCACCATCGTCTACGTCAACGCCCGGGCCGAGCTGATCACCGGGATCCCCCGGGACGCCCTCATCGGACACCAGGCCCGCACGGCGCTGCCGCTGCAGGACCGCGACGGCCAGATGTGGTGGGACCTCACCGACCCGTGGAACGGCCTGCGGACCCGCACCGGCCATCGCGAGAAGCTGCTGACGGTCGGTGGGCGCGAGGTGCTCGCGACGGCCCGCTACATCCGCGATGGCCGAGCCGGTCCCCTGTCGGTCATCCTCATCGGGCTGCGCGACGCCATCGCCCGGCAGCGGGCCGAGGCCGATCACGCCGCCCTCCTCTCGACGGTGGCCCACGAGCTGCGCTCCCCGCTCACTGGCGTCAAGGGCTTCTCCTCGACCCTCCTGCACTCCTGGGACAAGTTCAACGACGAGCAGAAGCGCTTCATGGTCGAGACGATCGAGGCCGATGCCGACCGGCTCGCCCGCCTGATCACCGACCTGCTCGACGTCTCCCGGCTGGACTCGGGCCGGATGGGGCTGCACCCGCAGCCACTGAAGCCGGGCGAGGTCGTGGCCCGGCACATCGCGCGCAGGGTCGCGGCGGGCGAGGACTCCACAGGGTTCGTCATCGAGGTCCCGGACGAGGTCGCCGAGGTGTGGGCCGACCCGGACCGGTTCGACCAGATCGTGGCCAACCTGATCGAGAACGCCGTGCGGCACGGGGAGGGCCCCGTCACGGTCAGCTTCGAGCCGGTCGACCGAGAGCAGGGCGACTCCGCGGTCGATCTCGTCGTGACCGACCATGGGTCGGGCATCGAACCGCATCTGCGCAACGTCGTGTTCAGCCGGTTCTGGCAGGGCGGCCGACCCGGCAGCACCGGCCTGGGCCTCTACCTCGTCAAGGGCCTCGCCGAGGCGCACGGCGGCACGGCCATGGTAGAGGAGGGACCGGGCGGTGGCGCCCGGATCCGGGTGCGGTTCCCCTCGGTCATCCCCGACTACCTCCAGTAGGCCCGCAGTACCGCTTGCGCGCAGGTCAGGCCTGTGCCACGCTTCCTGAGGAATCGATTCGGCAGGTCGGTCCGGCAGGTCGGTTCGGCACCCGAGGAGGAGGCCCCGTGCAGCATCCGCGCATCCGCGACGTCGCAGGGCTGGCTGGCGTCGCTCCGTCGACGGTCAGCGTCGTGCTCAACGAGGTGGAGGGCGCGCGGGTCGCGGATGACACCCGGCGCCGGATCCGTGAGGCGGCCGAGGTGCTGGGCTACGTCCCCAACGCCATCGCCCGCGGTCTACGCACGGGGGTCCAGCGGACGGTCGCCCTCGTCAACGACGAGGTCACCCTCCTGCCGTATGCCGCGGGGCTGGTCCAGGGGCTGCAGGAGGCCTGCTGGCGCCTGGACGCGACCCTGGTGATCCTGACGACCGGCACTGACCCGGCCCGGGAGAGGGAGGCCCTGGAGTACGCCTCGGGCCAACGTCACACCGGGATCGTGCTGGCGAGCAACTATCACGCAGACCGCGCCGTGCCCGCGGTCCCTGGCACCGTGGTGCTGCTCAACCGCGAGCCCGAGGGCAGGCCGGAGCTGCCGCACGTCGTGCCCGACGACGCCGGCTCGGCCCGCGTGGCGGCCGGCGAGCTGCTCGCCCTGGGCCACGAGCGGATCGGACTGCTCACCGTGGCCGACACCTTGGAGGGGAACCTGCGCCGGGAAGGGTTCGTCGCCGAGCTGGGCGAGGCAGGATCGCCCGACCCCACGGCATACGTCGATGCCTCGCCTGCCCACGACGCCACCGCGCACGGTGGCTGGGTGGCGGGCGGACGCCTGCTGGACCGGCTCGTCCCGCCCACGGCCATCGTCTGCTTCAACGACCGGATGGCCATGGGGGTCTACCGTGCCGCGGCCGAGCGCGGGCTCCGCGTTCCCGAGGACCTGTCGGTGGTGGGGCACGACAACCTCGAGCCGCTCGCCGAGTCCCTCCATCCGTCGCTGACCACCGTCGAACAGCCACACGTCCAGATGGGTGAGCTGGCCGCCGAGATCGCGCTCGACCCCTCCCATCCAGCCCGCCGCGACGGTGCGCACCGGGTCCAGGTCGCCGGCGCGCTCATCGAGCGCTTCTCCGCGGCGGTGGCACCATCGGGAGCTCGCATGAGGACCTGATCCGAGGCGACCCGTCGTCGCGGTGCGCCAACACCGCGACGACGAGCTCGCAGCCTCGATGCACGAGGATGCCGATTCCCGCCCTGAGGCGGTTCCCTGTGACAAGGAGATTCGATGGTAACAACCCAACCGGCCCACCCGGACACACTCGTCCATCTGCATACCGCAGAGGTCTCGGTCCTGCTGGACCTGCGCGGCGGCCGGCTACCGGCGGTCGTCCACTGGGGTGCTCCGCTCGGACCCCAGACGCTGCGGCTGGCAACGAACCTGGCCGATGCCGCGGTGCCGCTCATCGGTCCGAACACCGTGGACGAGGCGGTCCGGGTCTCGGTGCTCCCCGAGCACGCCACGGGCTTCGTCGGCCGTCCTGGTCTGGCCGGGTCACGGGCCGGGCGGGACTGGTCCACGAGGTTCCTCACCACCGGTCTCACCCTCGATGGCACCCCGGTGGACGGGTGGCGCGAGGACGGTCCCGGCGCCCTCGTCGTCGAGGCGACCGATGGCGAGCTCGGTCTCGAGCTGCGCCTCACCATCGAGCTGCTCCCCGCGGGGCTGCTGCGGTGCCGTGCGGCCGTGCGGAACCAGGGTGCCGCGTATGCCGTCGACGGGCTCACCCTGGCCCTACCGGTGCCGTCACGGGCGACCGAGCTGCTCGACTTCGCCGGTCGCTGGGGACACGAGCGGGTGCCACAGCGGGCGCCGTTCGGGGTCGGCACGCACCTGCGCGAGGGCCGCAAGGGCCGCACCGGCCCCGAGGCCGCGACCGTCCTGCACGCTGGTACCAGCGGGTTCGGCTTCGGGCACGGGGAGGTCTGGGCGGTCCACACGGCCTGGAGCGGCAACCACGTGCACTATGCCGAGCTCACCTTCGACGGGCACCGGCTGCTGGGCGGCGGAGAGCTGCTCCTGCCCGGCGAGGTCACCCTCGCGACCGGCGAGATCTACGAGTCGCCGTGGCTCTACGCGGCATACGGCAACGGCCTGGACGTCGTCGCCGGACGCTTCCACGACTACCTCCGCAGCCGGCCCACGCACCCGGCCACCCCCCGGCCGGTCACCCTCAACGTGTGGGAGGCGGTCTACTTCGACCACGACGCGGGCCGGCTCATCGATCTCGCCGAGCGAGCCGCCGCCCTCGGTGTGGAGCGCTATGTCCTGGATGACGGGTGGTTCGGGTCCCGGCGGGACGACCACCGCGGGCTCGGTGACTGGGTGGTGTCCAACGAGGCGTGGCCGGACGGCCTGCACCCGCTGGTCGACCGGGTCAACGCGCTGGGCATGGAGTTCGGGCTGTGGTTCGAGCCGGAGATGGTCAACGAGGACTCCGACGTGGCCCGGGCCCACCCCGAGTGGATCATGGCCGCCCGCGAGGACCTGCCGGTCCGGTCCCGGCACCAGCAGGTGCTCGACCTGGCCGTGCCGGGCGCCTACGACCACGTCCTGGACCAGATCCTGGCGATCCTGAAGGAGTACCGGATCGGCTATCTCAAGTGGGACCACAACCGGGATCTCATCGAGTCCGGTGACCGGACGGCCGGCGGTCGAGCGGCCGTCCACGCCCAGACCCTGGCCATCTACCGTCTCCTCGCCGAGCTCAAGGAGCGGCACCCGGGCCTGGAGATCGAGTCCTGCTCCTCCGGCGGGGCCCGCGTCGACCTCGGCATCATCGACCACGCGGACCGGGTCTGGGTGTCGGACTGCATCGACCCGCTCGAACGGCAGGCGATGATGCGCTGGACCGAGCAGCTGCTGCCACCGGAGCTTCTCGGATCGCACATCGCCAGCGGCCGTTCGCACACGACAGGCCGCACCCACGATCTCAACTTCCGTGCGGCCACCGCTGTCTTCGGGCACCTCGGGATCGAGTGGGACCTGGCCGACGCCAGCGAGCGGGCGCTCGCCGAGCTCGGAGCCTGGATCAGCTTCTACAAGACCCACCGGGGCCTGCTGCACAGCGGGGCCGTCGTCCGGATCGACGAACCCGGCGACGGCGTCCTCGTCCACGGGGTCGTCGCGCCCGACCGGGCCGCGGCGCTCTTCGCGTTCGTCGCGGTCGCCCACCCGCTGCAGGATCCGGCGCCGAGGATCGTGCTGCGCGGGCTGGACGCCGACCGGTGCTACCGCGTCGTCCCCGAACTCGTCGGGTCCGCACCCTCGGGACTCGTCGCGCCACCCTGGTGGGGCGGCCCGGCCTGCTCGGCCGAGGCGAACCCCTCCCACCCCCCCCGCGGCCCCCAGCCGGCCGTGGAGTACCCCGGCACCGTGGTCACCGGCGCCGCACTCATGTCCGTCGGACTCCAACCACCACGGCTGCACCCTGACCAGGCGGTGCTCCTGCGCGTCGACACCCACCCCGAGTCGGCCTCAACTCCCCAGTAGAAACGGCGCTCGCGCCACCAGCGAAAGGTCAGAGCATGGCATCTGACGTTGCAGCCCCGGTCGTCTCGACGGCGACCGGGAAACCACCGGGCAAGGCCCGTCGCCGAACCGACGACACCCGCCTGGCCCTGATGTTCATCGCCCCCGCATTCCTCGGCTACTGCGTCTTCCTGCTCTGGCCGACCATCCGGGGCATCTACCTGTCGTTCACCAAGTTCAACCTGCTGACGCCGCCTCAGTGGGTCGGGCTGGACAACTACGTCCGGATGATCCACGACCCGATCTTCTGGAACGCGATGCGCGTGACGCTCTACTACGTCGTCCTCAACATCGGGTTCCAGACGGTCCTGGCGCTGGTCATCGCCGTCATGATGCAGCGGCTGACCAGGAAGACCTGGCTGCGGGGCATCGTGCTCACGCCGTACCTCGTGTCGAACGTCGTGGCCGCGATGATCTTCATCTGGATCCTGGACTACCAGCTCGGCTTCGGGAACTACATCCTGGCCCACCTCGGCCTGGGCCGGATCGCGTTCCTGTCCTCGGACCACTGGGCCATCCCCACCATTGCGTTCATCAACGTGTGGCGGAACGTCGGCTACACGGCTCTGCTCATCTTCGCCGGTCTGCAGATGATCCCCGAGACGGTCTACGAGGCGGGGCGGATGGACGGTGCCAGCGAGAACAAGATGTTCCGCCACATCACCATCCCGCTACTCCGTCCGATTCTCTCCCTCGTGCTCATCATCACCATCGTGGGCTCGTTCCAGGTCTTCGACACGGTCGCGGTCGCCACCCAGGGCGGTCCGGTCAACGCCTCCAGAGTGCTCCAGTTCTACATCTACGACCTCGCGTTCGGCCGGTTCCAGTTCGGCTATGCCTCGGCCTTGTCGGTCGCCCTTCTGCTCGTACTCCTCGTCGTCTCGCTCGTCCAGTACCGGCTCAGCCGCGCTGACGAGTCGGACCTGGACTGAAAGGGGACTGCCATGACGACGGCAACCTTCGAGGCCACAACCCTCACCGAGGCCCCCAGTGAGAAGCAGCCGTTCAGCGTGGGCCGCGCCCTCGCCTGGACGTTCATGATCATCGTCATCCTCGTCTCGCTGTTCCCGTTCTACTGGATGCTGCGCACGGCCCTGTCGAGCAACAACGCCCTGTATGCCGGTTCGCACAGCATCCTGCCCGTCCAGTTCTCCTGGGGCGGCTTCCAACGGGTCTTCGGGCTGCAGACCGGACAGAAGGCGATCGACGCCGGCGGCGCCGGACAGCCGATCAACTTCTGGCGGTACCTGCTCAACTCGGTCATCGTCTCCACCCTCGTCACTGTCGGGCAGGTCTTCTTCTCGGCGCTCGCGGCCTACGCCTTCGCCCGGTTGCGCTGGCGCCACCGGGACCGGGTGTTCATGTTCTTCCTCGTCGGCCTGATGATTCCGGCGATCTTCACCTTCCTGCCGAACTTCGTGCTCATCAAGCAGCTCGGCCTGATCGACACCGTGTTCGGGATCGCCTTGCCAACCATGCTGATGAGCCCGTTCGCGGTCTTCTTCCTGCGCCAGTTCTTCATGAACATCTCCCGCGAGGTCGAGGAGGCCGCGCTCATCGACGGGGCGTCCAAGGTGCGCGTCTTCTTCCAGCTCATCGTCCCGATGTCGGCCGCGCCCATCACGACCCTTGCGATCCTCACCTACATCGCCTCGTGGAACGACTACTTCTGGCCGCTCATGGTCTCGTACACGGACAAGTCCCGGGTGCTCACCGTGGCGCTCGGGGTCTTCAAGTCCCAGACGCCCCAGACGGGCCCGGACTGGTCCGGACTCATGGCGGCGACCCTCGTCGCCGCCCTGCCGATGCTTCTGCTGTTCTCCCTGGCAGCCAGGAAGATCGTCAACTCCATCGGCTTCAGTGGGATCAAGTGAGAAGGGCAACCATGTTTCGCACCAAGCAGACCCGGCGTCGTGGCTTGGGTGCCGCGTTGGCCGCCGCCACCGTCGCCACCACCCTTGCCGCCTGCGGTGGCGGCGGCAGCGGCAGCGGCAGCGCTGCATCCGGCACCATCCAGTACTGGCTGTGGGACTCCGGGCAGCAGCCGGGCTACCAGAAGTGCGCCGATGCGTTCCATCAGGCCAACCCGAGTCTGACGATCCACATCAGCCAGTACGGCTGGGGCGACTACTGGTCCAAGCTGACCGCCGGCTTCATCGCCGGCACGGCCCCGGACGTCTTCACCGACCACCTGTCCAAGTTCGCGCAGTTCGCCGACCTGAAGGTCCTGCGACCGCTCGACGAGCTCGGCCCGACCAAGGGCATCCAGGACTCGGACTACCAGAGCGGGCTGGCCGAGCTCTGGAAGGGTCAGGACGGTCACCGGTACGGCACGCCGAAGGACTGGGACACGATCTCGATCTTCTACAGCGTGCCTGCGCTGAAGGCGGCGGGGATCACTCCGGAGCAGCTGGCTACGGCCACGTGGAACCCGACCGACGGTGGCACGTTCGAGAAGATCGTCGCCCACCTGACGATCGACAAGTTCGGCAAGCGCGGTGACCAGCCGGGCTTCGACAAGAACAACGTCGTCCAGCACGGGATCTCCTCCGAGGGCTCCGGCGGCGGAGGCTGGGGTCAGACCCAGTGGTCGGCCTTCACCGGCAGCACGGGGTGGCAGGCGACCGACAAGAACCCGTGGGGCACCAAGTTCCAGATGAACGACCCTCGGTTCCTCGCGACGATGTCGTGGTACTTCGGCCTGGTCCGCAAGGGCTACATGCCGACCTACGAGGAGATCGGCGGCGCTTCGTCGATCGGGACCGACAAGGAGATCCAGACCGGCATGGCGGCGATGGGGCTGTCCGGCTCGTGGATGATCTCCACGTTCAGCAACCTCACCGACGCCAAGGGCAAGAAGCTCGACATCGGGATCGCCCCGACGCCGATCGGGCCGTCCGGTCACCGCTCCTCGATGTTCAACGGCCTCGCCGACTCGATCACGACGCAGTCCAAGCAGCCCGAGGCTGCCGCCAAGTGGGTCGCCTTCCTTGCCGGTGAACAGTGCCAGGACATCATCGGCCAGTCCGGGGTGGTCTTCCCGGCCCGGCCCAAGGGCACCCAGCTGGCCATCGAGTTCAACAAGACCAAGCGCAACCTGGACGTCACCCCGTTCACCAACCAGGTCAAGGACAAGACGACGTTCCTCTTCCCGGTGACGAGTAACGCCGCCGACATCACGGCGCTCATGCAACCCGCGATGGACTCGGTCTTCATCGGGTCGGCGCCGGTGTCCTCGTTGGTCAAGGTCAACGACCAGCTCAACCAGCTGTTCAAGGTCGTGGGCTGAGAAGCTGCGTCGGCGACGGCGCACCGACGTCGCCGGAGTGGTGGGACCAGCCCCCCACGCCGGCGATCTGGGTTGCGGCAGGTCGCCGGCCTCGGCCAGCATGGATCCCATGACGCGTCGCTCGCCCGCCCGCCGATCTCAGGGCCACCGGCGATTCGGCCAGCCGTCGGGCGCGGTCGTCCGCGTG
>JAICMC010000132.1 GCA_025929465.1 Nostocoides sp. | reverse complement strand
GGGCACTAAACGGCACATGGAGCAAATGACAACGACCCCGGATCAGCGTTTCTGCTGGTCAGGGGCCGAACGAGTACGCCATCAGGGACTCGAACCCCGAACCCGCTGATTAAGAGTCAGCTGCTCTGCCAATTGAGCTAATGGCGCATGTCGTCAAGCGGGGTCAAGATTACCAGTGGCAGGCGGCGGCTCCCAATCCAACGCCTGGCCTCGGCCCGGCCCCGACGGAATATGCAAGATTCAACTACCGTTGGACCGGGCACAGCGCCGGCCCTTGGCGCTCAGCGCCATCCGCAGAGCATGGAGGTGGGCCCGATGCCCGCAGTGACCGTTGACGACCTGACCACTCTCGCCCGACTGTCCCAGCCGGGACTGGGCGACCAGCCGCGTCCGGTGCTGCAGGTGACGACGGCGCCCCACGGCTACGAGGGGGACGGCTTCCCGGTCCGGCGCGCGTTCGCGGGCATCGACCTGAGCCTGCTCGACCCGTTCATCATGATGGACCAGATGGGCGAGGTGGAGTACGCGCCCGGCGAGCCCAAGGGCACGCCGTGGCACCCGCACCGCGGCTTCGAGACCGTGACGTACATGATCGACGGCGTCATGGAGCACCAGGACTCCCACGGAGGCGGTGGGAAGATCACCAACGGTGACACCCAATGGATGACGGCCGGCTCCGGCATCCTCCACATCGAGACGCCGCCGGAGTGGCTGGTCCAGGCCGGTGGGCTCTTCCACGGCATCCAGCTGTGGGTCAACCTCCCGAGCGACGAGAAGATGGTGGCCCCGAAGTACCAGGACATCCGTTCCAGCGAGGTCGCCCTCGCCACGTCGTACGACGCCGGGTCGCTCGTGCGGGTCATCGCCGGCACCGTCGGTCCGCAGGCCGGCCCGGGCTCGACCCACACTCCGATGGCGCTGGTGCACGCCACGGTCGAGCCCGGAGCGCGGCTCGACCTCCCGTGGAACAAGGACTTCAACGCCCTGGTCTACGTCCTCAACGGGGACGGGACGGTCGGGACGACGTCGAGCCCGGTCCACACCGGCCAGGCCGCGGTCCTCGGCGCCGGTGACTACGTCACCGTCGCCGCCGACGGCGCCCAGGAGAGCCGGTCGCCGAAGCTGGACGTCATCGTGGTCGGCGGCAAGCCGATCGGTCAGGCGATCGCCTGGGCCGGCCCGTTCGTGATGAACACCAAGAACGAGGTGCTCCAGGCCTACGAGGACTTCCAGAAGGGCAACTTCGGCCACATCCCGGGCTGAGGCGACCGCGAGGTCAGACCCCGCACCTGGGGTGAGTGACGGGACTTGAACCCGCGACATCCGCGACCACAACGCGGCGCTCTACCAGCTGAGCTACACCCACCATGCGGCCCCGGGAGTGCCGACGCCAGTGAGGAAGTGTAGGGCAATCAGGGCGTCGGACCGGTATCGGGGGCGTCGTCCGGGCGGACCGTCAGGGAGCCGCCGTGCTCGTCGGCCAGCGCCTTCGCCTCGGCGCTGTCGGGCCCGGGCGCGGGCACGAAGATCGCGGCCCGGTAGTAACGCAGCTCCTCGATGCTCTCGAGGATGTCGGCGAGCGCGCGATGGTTGCCACGCTTGGCCGGGGCGGCGAAGTACGCGCGGGGGTACCACCGCCGCGACAGCTCCTTGATCGAGGACACGTCGACGATGCGGTAGTGCAGGAACGCGTCGAGGTCGGGCATGTCGCGCGAGATGAACGCGCGGTCCGTGCCGACGGTGTTTCCTGCCAGGGGTGGCCGTGAGCCCTCGGTGCAGTGCTCACGGACGTAGCCGAGCACCTGCTCCTCGGCCTCCTGGAGGGTGATGCCGCTGTCCAGCTCGGTGACCAGGCCCGACTTCTCGTGCATCGACCGCACGAAGTCGTCCATCTGCGCCACCGCCTCCACCGGGGGCTTGATCACCAGGTCTATGCCGTCACCGAGCGGGTTGAGGTCGAAGTCGGTGACGACACAGGCGATCTCGATGAGCGCGTCGGAGACATAGTCCAGCCCCGTCATCTCACAGTCGATCCAGACGAGGCGGTCGTTCACAGAGCAAGACCCTACCTACCAAGTCGCCACACCGGGGGCAGCTTCGACAGGACGGCCGCTCAACCAACCCTCAGGACCGTTTCGTAGGGTTCTCCTCGTGAAGCAGTGGCTGGGCGTCCTCGCGAGGCTGATCGTGGGCGGGGTCGACCTCGCCGCGGGCCTGGCGAAGTTCCCCGACCCCGCCGGCAACGTCCGTCAGGTCCGCGCCTTCCAGATCCTCCCGGAGTCCGTCGTCCCGACGGTCGGCCATGCCCTGCCGACGGTGGAGATCCTGATCGGCGCGATGCTGATCCTGGGCCTCCTGACCCGGTCGTTCGCGGTCCTGGCCGGGCTCTTCTTCGTGGCGTTCATCATCGGCATCGCGTCGGCGTGGGCCCGCGGGCTGGAGATCAACTGCGGGTGCTTCGGCAGCAGCGGCGTCCCGGCGAACCCGCAGCGGCAGTACGCCATCGACATCGCCCGCGACATCGGGCTCCTGATCTGCTGTGTGTGGCTGGTGGTCTGGCCACGCACGCGTCTGGCTCTGGACAACCTCCTCTTCCCGCACCACGAAAGGCTCGCCGATGGCGAAGAAGCAGTCGAAGACTGAGCGCGCTCAGGCCCTGATGCGTGCGCAGCAGCGACGCGAGCGCATGCGGAACCTCCTCGTCGTCGGCACGGTCGTGGTGGCGATCGCGATCGTCGCCGTCGTGCTCGTCGTCGTCTCCAGCAAGAAGGACACCACCGGCCAGGCGGTTGACCCGGGCGGTTCGCCGAAGAACCTCACCGGCACCTACAACGTGGTGATCGGCAAGGAGTCGGCGCCGACGACCATCAAGGTGTACGAGGACCTTCAGTGCCCGATCTGCCAGGAGTTCGAGAAGGCCGCCGGCCAGCAGATCCAGACGGCGATCGCCGACGGCAAGGTCAAGGTCGACTACCGCATGGTCGCCTTCCTCGACCGGTCGTCGACGACCAACTACTCCAGCCGGGCCCTGAACGCCGCCATGGCGGTGCTCAGCACCGCCGGCCCGGACGCGTTCTTGAAGTTCCACACGATCGCCTACGCCAACCAGCCGGCCGAGGGGAGCGCCGGGGTCCCGGACGCCACCTTGATCGACTGGGCCGTGCAGGCCGGGGCGGACAAGAGCGCGGTCACGCCGCTGATCGAGAACAACACCTATCACCAGTGGGTGGTCAACGCGACCGACCAGATGTCGAGGGACGGCGTGAGCGGTACCCCGACGGTCTTCATCGACGGCAAGAAGTACACCAACCCGTCGGAGGGCGTGACCGCGGTCCTGGCTGCCACGAAGTAGCCTGACAGACTGTGCCCGTGGACCGGCCCGTTGATCTGTCGTCGTTCATCGCCGGACTGCCCAAGGCCGAGCTGCACGTCCACCACGTCGGATCGGCATCGCCGGCGATCGTCTCGGAGCTGGCGATGCGTCATCCCGGAGCCGTGCCGATCGACTCCGAGCAACTGCGGGACTTCTTCGAGTTCCGCGACTTCGCGCATTTCATCGAGGTCTACCTGGCGGTCGTCTCGCTGATCCGCACCGATGAGGACGTCCGCTACCTGACCTACGAGGTGGCGCGCGAGCTCGCCACCGGTCAGCAGGTGCGGTACGCCGAGCTCACCTGTACGCCGTACACCTCGGTCCTCCCTGACGACCCCGACCACGGGATGCCGATCGAGGCCTACACCGAGGCGCTCGAGGACGCCCGGATCGCAGCCGAGCGCGACTTCGGCATCGTCCTGCGGTGGATCTACGACATTCCCGGCGAGAGCGGGATGCCGGCCGCCGACGCGACCTTGTCGTTCGCCACCAACCACCGGGTCGACGCACTCATCGGCTTCGGGCTGGGTGGCCCCGAGCTGGGCGTCGCCCGCGAGCAGTTCAAGCCGCACTTCGACGCGGCCCGGCGGGTGGGCCTGCACAGCGTGCCGCACGCCGGGGAGACCACCGGGCCCGACACCGTCTGGGACGCCCTGCGCCTGCTCGGTGCCGAGCGCATCGGTCACGGCACCTCGGCGGCCCAGGATCCCGAGCTCCTGGCCTACCTGAGCGCGCACAAGATCCCGTTGGAGGTCTGCCCGTCGTCCAACATCGCGACCAAGGCGGTCACCAGCCTCGAGGAGCACCCGATCCGGGCGTTCCGCGAGGCCGGGGTCCCCGTCACCGTGAACTCCGACGATCCCTCGATGTTCGGGACCAGCCTCAACCAGGAGTACGGGATCGCGAGCCGGCTGCTCGACCTCGACGCCGCGGGCGTCGCCGACCTGGCCCGGGCCGCGGTGGGGGCGTCGTTCGCCGAGCCGGCGGTCAAGGGCGCCCTGCTCGACGACATCGAGATCTACTGCCGCACCCGGCCCGGCGGCTGAGCCGAGAAAGCATCGGGCCCGGCGATCTCATACGTCGCCGGGCCGGATCCATTGGATCGTGCGCCTCCGCGTGATCGTCGGACCTGGTACGGCGTGTCGTGGGCTGGCTACTGTCGTCGGCGTGGAGCGGGTGGCCGGGCTGGACGACGAGTCGGCCGAGTGGTTGCGGCTGCTCGACCCGTCCGCGGCCGACCATCGGGCCGGCCTGGACCGTCTGCACGAGCGGCTGCTGCGGATCGCCCGCGCCGAGGTGCGACGTCGTACGGCGCGGATCGTTGGACCGGAGGTGGACGACCTGGCCCATCAGGCCGCAGCCGATGCCATGCTGGCGATCCTCGCCAAGCGCGACACGTTCCGCGGGGAGAGCCGCTTCACGACCTGGGCCTACCGGTTCGTGATCCTCGAGGTCTCCAGCAAGCTCGGCCGGCACTTCTGGCGCAACCCCCCGGCTCCCCTGGACGACGAGCAGTGGGAGCGGCTGCCCGACCGGCTCGGGGTCGATCCGCACGAGCACGCCGAGGCGCGGCACCTGGCCGAGGTCGTCCGGGCCGCCGTCGACGAGACCCTGACCGAGCACCAGCGGTCGGTGTTCGTGGAGGTGGTGCTGCACGGCGTACCCCTCGACGCGCTGTGCGCCCGGGACGGCGTGACGCGCAGCGCGGTGTACAAGACGGTCTTCGACGCCCGCCGTAAGATCCGAGCCGCCCTGGTCGCCAACGGTTACCTGGACCCGAGCGTGAGGCAGGAGGAGTCGTCGTGAACGCACGTGAGCGGCTCGCCCGGTTCCTGCGGACCGACCCCCGCGACGTGGGCTGCGACGAGGCGATGGCGGTGTTGCACGTGTACGCCGACCTCGTCGCCCACGACGCGGGGGCCGCGACCGAGCGCTATCCCGGTGTCGCCGCACACCTTGCCGCCTGCGGTCCCTGCCGGGAGGACCTCACCGGGCTGCTCGCCGCCCTGTCCGGCGACGTCTGACCCGGCTCGGTGGATCCAGGTTCAGAGGGCCACGATGCCCTCCGCGCCGGCGGCGTTCGGCACCGTCACGGAGCCGGTGGCATTCAAGGAGCCATCGCCGCCGATCCGGAACGCGTCGACGATCCCGGCGAGACCGGCCTGGACGTACAGGTAGGAGCCGTCGCTGCTCACCGTCGCGTCGACCGTGCCCTTGTCCGTCCCGGTGGTGCCGAGTGCGGACAGTTCGCCCGCGGGACCGACGCGATAGGACGACAGCGTGGCACTGCCGGCGTTCGACGCGTAGAGCGTGCTGCCGCGCGCGACCACCCAGCAGGTGGCCGCCTGGCTCGTCGCCGCGAGGTCCCGGGCGGTCAGGGTGCCGTTGTCGGCGACGTCGAACGTGGCGACCGCGTTGGGGCCGACCTCGGCCACCGCGAGGTGGCCGGCGCCGTCGAAGTCGAAGCCGAAGGGCACGGTGCCGGGCAGGCTCGTCTCGACCGGCGCCCGCAGGCGCCCCGGAAGGACGCGGTAGACCAGGATGCTGTTGCCGCCGTTCTTCGTGGTGACCACGAGCTGCTCGCCGTCGGGCGTGAACCCGATCTGCCCGGGCGTGCTGGTGAACTCCGGGGTCTGGGCGGGGTCCAGCCCCAGCCCGCGATGCCATCCGGAGACCCGCGCGAGCCGGCCGCCGGCCAGCCGGAAGCCTTGGACGGAGCCACCGCCGCGGGCGTTGAGCACGAAGACCCGGTCCCCGTGGGCGGTGACGCTGACGGGGAAGCTCCCGCCGCTGCCGATGACCTGGACCCGAGTGAGTCGGTCGCCGCGGACGGCGAAGACGGTCACGGTGTTGCTGCCGGCGTTCACGGCGAACAGGAGGCCGGAGGCCTTGTCGTAGGTCAGTGAGCCCTCCGACGCCAGGTGGTCGACCACCGAGCCGGCCAGGACACCGCCCAGCCCGCCGGTCGGGTAGCTGCCCACCTGCCTCAGACCACCCGACGCGGTGCGGTCGTAGGCGACGACGGTGTTGCCGGCGGGGTCGTCGTTCTGGACGAAGACGACGTGTCCTGACGACGAAGAGGGTGAGGACGCGGGTGCAGCCTGGGCCGGACCGGCGACGAGTCCGGTCGCGGCGGCGGCCACGGAGGTGGCGGCGACGGCGAGCCGGCGGTTGAGAATGGACATGTGGGCGCTCCTTGGGTGTCACGGATGTGTGTCACCGTGTGGGCGTCCGCAGCACGCTCCTCCTTACCTCCCCGGATCCGCGGGTAAGGATCTCGTCATACTTCGGGCCCGGTCAGGCGACCGTGGCGACCACCAGGAGGTACTCCCAGGCGACGTGGCCGTCGGGGGAGCGGAAGCGCTCGACGAGCTCGACCATGGCCCGGTCGAGCTCGTCCGCACGTTCCGGCTGGTCGGCGAGTCCGCGGTACGCCGCGATCGTGGGCCCGTAGTTCTGCTTGAAGTACTCGCGGAACGTCACCGGGTCGGCCAAGCTGCCAACCTCCAGCAGGTGCTGGCCGGTGCAGAGCTCGCTCACCCGGTCGCCGAAGAGCTCGCGCACGTGCGCGACGTCGCCCCACAGCGGGGGTGGCTGGACTCCCGGCGGCGGCGGCGCGACGTACGGCCTCATCGTCGCGAAGAGCTGGCCGACGAGGCCGGCGGGCGTCCAGGTGATCAGCACGATCCGGCCCCCTGGCCGGCAGACCCGGACCAACTCGTCGACGGCGGCCTGGTGATGGGGCGCGAACATCACACCCACGCACGAGGTCACGACGTCAAAGCTGTCGTCGTCGAACGGCAGGTGCTCGGCGTCGGCGACCTGCCACTCGAGACTCACCCCGGCGGCTTCGGCGTCGGCACGGCCCTGGCCGAGGAGCTCGGGCGTCAGGTCGGTGGCCACGACGTGAGCGCCGGTGGCGGCCGCCGGGATGGCCACGTTGCCGGTGCCGGTGGCGACGTCGAGCACATGGTCGCCCGGTTCCAGGCGGGCCGCGTCGACCAGGATCTGCCCGAGGTCCGGGATGATCTCGGTCGCCACTGCGTGATAGTCGCCGAGCGCCCACATCGCGCGGTGTCGCGCCTTGAGGGCGGTGTCGGCGTCGCCGGGTCCGCTGGTCGAACTGGTGGTCATGCGCCCCCTCCGCCGGACTGCGTGCGGCCCGCGGTCCAGGCACGTCGAGAGGGCCGCGGGGCGCACGCTCCCGGGCGGGGACCCGGGCCGTCCACGGTAAGGACGACCTCACCCCGGTGTCGATGCACCGATCGGGCCAGGGGTGGTGATCGCTGCGGCCTCGGCGCGGCGGGAGAGTTTTACCTCGGTGGCGGCCCGAGCGAGGGGCCGAGTCGCTTACCCTCGTCCGGTGCGGCATGCGCCGCTGGGGGGCGGACAACGGAGAGCGTCCATGACCGCCACAATGCTCGAACGCCGCCCGCTCGGGAAGCCGGGTCGGGTCAGTCTCACCGACTTCCTGCTCGCGCGGATCACCGAGAACGAGGCGACCGCGCTGTACGCCGGCCGCAACCGTGACCGGGCCCTCGCCGAGTGCTGGGCCGCACGTCAGCTCGTGCACCTGCACCAGGATCCCGTGCACGGGTGCCGCGAAGACGCCTGGCCGTGCATGACGCTGCGGATCCTGGCGCTGCCGCACGCCGACCACCATGATTACGACAGCACCTGGCGACCGGTGAGCACCAGCCTGCAGGTGATGACCTACGGGCGTCACCGGCGCAGCAGCTGAGCCTCGGCGGAGTCGGAGGTGCTTCCAGGCATCGCTGCGATCCCGAGCGATCTCCGGAGAGTTGTGATCTCTTGTGGGCGAGGGGTTCTGGGCGGTGGGGGTGTCGGTTGGTCATGTTTGGATGACCATTTGGAGATGGTGGGATCGAGGAGTTGTCGGGCAGTGAGCTGCTCGACCATGCCGGCGACCTC
>JAICMC010000149.1 GCA_025929465.1 Nostocoides sp. | reverse complement strand
CGTGGTCCTCGACGTGTGCCAGTCGGTGCCCCACCAGCCGGTCGACCGGGCGGCGCTCGGCGTCGACTTCGCCGCGTTCTCCGGGCACAAGATGCTCGGGCCGACCGGCATCGGCGTGCTCTGGGGCCGGGCCGACGTGCTCGCGCAGATGCCGCCGTTCCTCACCGGCGGGTCGATGATCGAGACCGTGGAGATGGTGGCCAGCACGTATGCCGCGCCCCCGCAGCGGTTCGAGGCCGGTGTGCCGATGACGGCGCAGGCGATCGGCCTTGGGGCCGCTGCGCGCTACCTGCAGGTCCTCGGCATGGACCGCGTCCACGCCCACGAGGCGGCCCTCACCGAGCGGCTGCTCGCGGGTCTGGCGCAGCGACCCTGGGTCCGCGTCCTGGGCCCGACGACGGGCCGGGACCGGGGCGGGGCCGTCGCGTTCGTCGTCGACGGGGTCCACGCGCACGACGTCGGCCAGGTCCTCGACGACTCCGGCGTGGCCGTGCGGGTCGGACACCACTGCGCCCAGCCGCTGCACCGGCGCTTCGGGGTGCTGGCATCGACCCGAGCCAGCCTCGCGGCATACAACACCCCCGGCGAGATCGACGCCCTGCTCACCGCGCTCGACCGGGTGCCGCAGGTGTTCGAGGTGGCGAGCTGATGGACCTGTACCAGGAGCTGATCATCGAGCACTCCAAGCGTCCGCACCGGGCCGGCCTGCGAGTGCCGTTCGACGCCGAGGTGCACCACGTCAACCCCACCTGCGGCGACGAGGTGACCCTGCGCGTCGACCTGGACGGCGACACGATCCGCGACGTCTCCTACGACAGCCTCGGCTGTTCGATCAGCGTCGCGTCCGCCTCCATCCTCGCCGAGCAGGTCACCGGGCACACCCGTGCCGAGGCCGCCGTCATCCACGACGCCATGCACGGCATGCTGACCTCCCGCGGTCAGGACACCGGGGACGAGCAGGTCCTCGGGGACGGCATCGCCCTCGCGGGCGTCGCCAAGTACCCCGCGCGGGTCAAGTGCGCGCTGCTGGGATGGATGGCGCTCCAGGACGCGTTGAACCAAGCCGGAGCCACGATCCCGAAGGAGACCCATGTCTGACACCCAGACCGCCCCCGTCAACGTCGCCGACGTCGAGGAGGCCATGCGCGACGTCGTCGACCCCGAGCTCGGCATCAACGTCGTCGACCTGGGCCTCGTCTACGGCATCACCGTCGACCCGCAGGGCCATGCGATCATCGACCTGACCCTCACGTCCGCGGCCTGCCCGCTGACCGACGTCATCGAGGACCAGACCGACCAGGCGCTCGACGGGCTGGTCACCTCCTACCGGATCAACTGGGTCTGGATGCCGCCGTGGGGCCCGGACAAGATCACCGACGACGGTCGCGAGCAGCTGCGCGCACTCGGCTTCAACCTCTGAGCCGAACCCGTCGTATGCCGTGACGCGGGTCGTCGAGGTGGCGCCTGACCGGCTGGCTGGCTGGCTGTCCCGGTTCGCCGCCAACAACGCCGGCCTGCCCGCGCCGCAGCGAGTGGTGCGGATCGACCGGTTCGACCACGACCCGCTAGCCGTCCTGCTCGTCCGACGCGGCGGGTACGCCATCGGGTTGACCCGCGGGGGAGTGCTCGTCGACGCCAAGGTCGGGACCCGGCACGTGCAGTCACGGACGGCCGCCGGCGGTTGGTCCCAGCAGCGCTTCGCGCGGCGCCGGAGCAACCAGGCAGACGCGCTGGTCGACGCGGTCACCGAGCATGCCGTACGGATCCACCACCGCGGCATACCGGCTGGGCTCGTGCTCGGGGGAGACCGGGCTCTGGCGGCCGACGTGCTGACCGACCCGCGTCTGGGGTTCTTGACGGACCTGCCCCGACGCGAGCTCTACGACCTGCCCGATCCCCGGCGCAAGGTGCTGGAGGAGGCCGTCCGACGGGGGCGAGCCGTTCGGGTCACGATCGAGGACGACCCGACCGCACCGTCGGCCGGCTGAGCCGGGATCCGGCCAGGAGCCGGGCTCAGCCGATGTCGACTCCTACTCCGGCCAGTCCGCCTCGGTGACCGTGCCACCGGTCACCTCGAGCCGCAGGCTGACCGACCCGTCGTGCTCGCGCAGCAGGTAGCTGCCCTCGTGGACGTCGGGGAACACCGCAATGAACTGTGGTCCCGCGGCAGTGGGTCGTTCCACGACGGCCACGTGCCGGTGGTGCGGGCCACCGTCGTGCGCATGGGACCGGTCGTCGTCGGGATGCTCGTCCTCCTGGTGATCATGAGGATCAGTGTGCGGGTGGCCGGGCTCGCCCGCACCCTCGACCGAGAGGATCTCGATCTCGGCTCCGTGCATGCTTGCCGGCAGCCGCAGCACGATCGCGCCGACGTCGCCGCCGATGTCGAGGAGCACCGGGCCCTGACCGGCGAACGGGTTCTCGGCCAGGTTCGCCGCGCGCACGTCGGTCAGGGCCGACGGCTCCGAAGGTGTTGTCATCGTCCCGTCCCGTCAGGCGGCCGGTGTGCCGGGCTTGGACTGGTATCCGCCGGCCGGCGTGCCCAGGTACGGGAAGGAGTCAAGCAGGGCCGAGTTGGTGTTGCTCGTCCCGTCCTTGAGCAGGCTCGCCGCACCGTCGGGGGTGTAGCTGGGGTCGACCAGCGGGATGGTCGACCCGGCGACCGCCCGGAGCTCGATGGCCACGACGTCGTCGGCGAGCCGGCGTCCGTTCGGGAAACCGGCGAGGTCACCGCCGAGGATCCCGTAGGGGCTGGGGGACGACGACGGCGGGACGGCCAGGTTGAGCCGGAGCAGGTCCGCCTGGGTCGACCCCGTGTAGTTCTGGAACCCAGGCACCACGCCCGAGGGTATGCCGGTCAGCAGGATCGCGGCCAGGTCCGCTCGCGGCTTGGTGTAGGCCGCGAGGTGGGGGAAGACGCCCGGGTAGAGCACCGGCAGGAGGCCGGCCAGCTCCGGCTTGGTGACGTACTGGGCGAACTGGTTGTCCTTGGTGGGCGGCACGCTGTTCCAGCGGTCCTTCTCGGACATCGGCACGATGACCTCGTTGAACAGCGGGTTCCCGAGGCGGGAGACGGCCTGGAACGGCCCGTTGAGGTGCCACGTTCCCTTCTGGTTGTCCCAGGTCCTGGACTTCTGCCGGCTCGCGGTCGAGTAGACCCCGATGACCGAGGTGGCCGCCATGACGTCGGTCGGGTTGATCCCGTTGCGAGTCAGGTCGGTCTTGGGCACCTGGATGGCGATGGTGTGGACGTTGAGGCCCTGCAGCCCGTTGACGCCGGCGGCGGCGGCGGAGGGGATCAGGTGCAGGTTCTCGAACGGGCGGAGCGTGCCGAGGTCGAAGATGGACCCCAGGTCGGCGAAGAAGGCGTCGGCCCGCTGCCCGGCGAAGACCTTGCGGCCGCCGGGGAGACTGTGGACGGCCTCGTCGGTGAAGTGCGCATAGTTGGGGGTGCTGCGTGGGCCGACGTTGACGGGCGGGACGGTGAGCCCGGCCTTGAGGATGTGGGTCGCCCTGCCACGTTCCTTGCGTCCCACGGCATACGTCTGCGGACGGTTGAAGGTGCTGTCGGTGATGTGCGTGATCGGACCGGTGTTGTACAGGAACGTGTCCGGGTTGCGCACCGTGGTCTTGAAGCGGAACTGGTAGGAGACGTCCGGGACGGCGTCCCCCTTGTTGCAGATGTGGATCTCGTAGAGCACGTCGTCGCCGAACTCGAAGAAGTTCGGACCGCCCATCGGGTTCTGGAGCGGGATGAAGTTGGCGACGAGGGTCACTGTGCTGGGATCGTCGGGGCTGACGAAGGCGTAGACGTCGGCGTTGTCGGCGACCGGGTCCTTGGAGATCTCTGGTGCTTCGCGATGCGATGACATGGGCTCACCTCTCTGGTGCGTGGCACTCCACGCGGTACGGCATGGGGGATCAAGGCCCCGGCAGCGCCGGGAACCGATGCGGGCCGCGGGCGGCCCTTGACGCGAGGTCCTGGTCTGGTCAGGCGTGCTTGCTGATCAGACGCACGAGTGCCGGGTCGTGGACGAGGACCTCGTGCTCGCCGTGCATCACGGTGACCTCACCGCGCTTGGCGTCGTGGACGAACGCGACCACGGGACCGGACTGGGCACCGGTGGACGGCTCCGATGGTGAGGCGGCTGCCATGGCCCCGGGAGCGACCACTGCGGCGACGCCGGTGGCGACCCCCGTGGCGGACAGGGCGAGGAAACCTCGTCGGCTGGATGGGCTCATTCCGAACTTCCTTTCAGCGAAGAAGTGGACAACGCCAAGTGTTCGGTGTGGCGCGGATCACGGATTGGTGAACCGTCCGGCCGTAAGAACCCTTACGGGCGGCTGGGAGCCGGACACCTCGCGGCGAGACCCTCGTCCGGGACCGAGAGGGCTCAGCTGGTCGAGCGTTCGGGATCGCTGGCGGCGAAGGTGTCGCACCGGTTGAGGTCCCCCGTCTGGTAGCCCTGGGTGAACCACATCTGCCTCGCCGCGGAGGAGCCGTGGGTCCAGCTCTCGGGGTTGACCTGCCCGCTCGACATCTTCTGGATGCTGTCGTCGCCGACGGACTTTGCGGCCGAGAGGGCATCGTTGATGTCCTGCTGGGTCAGCGGCTTGAGGAAGGTCGTCGCCTTGCCGGTGGTCCTGTCCGTGCCGACCGGGTCGGTCGCAGCGTGGTGGGCCCACACCCCGCCGAGGCAGTCGGCCATCAGCTCGATCCGCACTGAGCCGCTGTCGGCGCCCTGGGGGTCCTGCTCGGCGCGGTCGAGCAGGCCGAGGATGTCCTGGATGTGGTGGCCGTACTCGTGGGCGATGACGTACTCCTGCGCGAGCTGGCCGCTGGAGCTGCCGAACTGCTGCTGGAGGATCTGGTAGAACGACGCGTCGATGTAGACCTTCTTGTCCAGCGGGCAGTAGAACGGGCCGACCTGGTTGGAGGCGGTGCCGCACTGGGACTGGGTCTGGCCGGAGTACAGGACGGTCGAGACGGGGGTGTACTGCTTGCCGTACTTGGGCAGCTCGCTGGCCCAGAACGCCTGGACCGAGTTGACCGTACCGAGGACGAGGCAGTTGACGTCCTTGTTCGCGTCGGCGCCGGAGGTGCACTCCGCCTTCAGGCTGCCCCCGGTACTGCTCTGGACCTGGTCCTGGGTGCCCGAGGAGGACGTCGTACCGCCGGTGATGCTGCCGGGGTTGATGCCGAAGACAAGGCAGACGATGAGCAGGACGATGCCCCCGATGCCGCCCCCGACGACCATGCCGCCCGGCGCACCGCCTCCACCGCCGCCGGCCGACTGGACCTGGCTGGCGTCCAGCCGGACGTTGTCGTTGAAGCTCATCGTCGCCTCCGTGACGCGCGCACCCACCGCGTCCGCCGCGGCCCGGCCCAGCCTAGACGGAAGCCGCGGACGGCCCCGGAGGCGCGGCATACGTGTTTCCCGGGCGGCTGGGCACCCGCGTGGCGCCGGGTAGGCTGAGGGGTCGCCCGCCGTCGTGGGCACCCACACTTCCGTCCCGTCCGCAAGGCTGCCCTCCCCGTGATCACTGCAACGAACGTCGAGCTGCGCGCCGGCTCGCGTCTTCTCCTGGACGACGCGACCTTCCGCATCGCCGCGGGAGACCGGATCGGGCTGGTCGGGCGCAACGGCGCGGGCAAGACCACCCTGACCAAGGTGCTCGCCGGGCACGACCAGCCCGCGGCCGGTGCGGTGACCCGCAGCGGCGCGGTGGGCTACCTGCCGCAGGACCCCCGAACGGGCGACCTGCACGTCACCGCCCGGGACCGGATCCTGTCCGCACGCGGCCTGGACTCGATCATCAGGGACCTGAGGGCCGCCGAGCACGCCATGGCGAGCCAGACCGGGGAGCTGCAGGACCGGGCGATGCGCCGGTACGCCCGCCTCGACGCGGAGTTCACCATGGCGGGCGGGTATGCGGCGGAGTCCGAGGCCGCCTCCATCGCCGGTGCCCTGGGCCTGGCCGAGCGGATCCTGGACCAGGAGCTGGTGACCCTGTCCGGTGGCCAGCGCCGCCGGGTCGAGCTGTCCCGGATCCTGTTCTCCGGGGCCGAGACCCTGCTCCTCGACGAGCCGACCAACCACCTGGATGCCGACTCGGTCATCTGGCTGCGTGACTGGCTCAGGGGGTACCGGGGCGGCCTGGTGATCATCAGCCACGACGTGGAGATCCTCGACACGATCGTCAACAAGGTCTACCACCTGGATGCCAACCGGGCCGAGCTGGACCAGTACAACCTGGGGTGGAAGGCCTACCTGCTCCAGCGCGAGACCGACGAGCGGCGGCGCCGGCGGGAGCGCGCGAACGCCGAGAAGAAGGCCTCCGCGCTGATGGCCCAGGCCGACAAGATGCGGGCCAAGGCGACCAAGACCGTCGCGGCGCAGAACATGGCGCGCAGGGCCGAGCGACTGCTGGCCGGCCTGGAGAGCGAGCGGGTCCAGGACCGGGTCGCCAAGCTGCGGTTCCCCGACCCCTCACCGTGCGGCCGCACGCCGTTGCGCGCCTCCGGCCTGTCCCGGTCCTACGGCTCCCTCGAGATCTTCACCGACGTCGACCTGGCCATCGACCGCGGTTCGCGGGTCGTCATCCTCGGCCTCAACGGGGCGGGCAAGACGACGCTGTTGCGCATCCTGGCCGGCGTCGACCACCCCGACACCGGCGAGGTCGAGCCGGGGCACGGGCTCAAGATCGGCTACTACGCCCAGGAGCACGAGAACCTCGACGTCTCCCGCTCGGTGCTGCAGAACATGAAGACGGCCGCCCCGGAGCTCGGCGAGACCGACGTCCGCAAGGTCCTCGG
>JAICMC010000138.1 GCA_025929465.1 Nostocoides sp. | reverse complement strand
GTTGCGACGAACTACAGCCCGTTCATCGACACGGCGATGTTGTTCAGCTGGCTGCGTACCCGGTCCGGGGCCGAGGAACGCTCGCGTGCGGCGAACCAGATCCACAACGGCATCGCCCAGGAGGTCGTCGCCCTGGGTTTCCAGATCGACACGCTGCGCCTCGGGGCGCCGGGCAAGGACCCCGACACCCGGGCGATGCTCGACGGTCTCCGCGGCGTCGTCACCCGCATGGTCGCCGACCTGCGGGCGCGGATCGCGGACCTGAAGCTGGACACCCGCCCGGAGACGAGCGTCGGCGCGCTTCTCGTGGACCGTCTCCAGGTCGTCGGCGCCTACACCGGGCTTGCTGTGCGCCTCAACCTGAGCGAGTCCGGCACCCGGCTTCCGGCCAACGTCGAGGCCCTCGTCTACCGGCTGGCCCTGGACGTCATCGGCGACGCCACGTCCGCGCGGGACGCCACCACCTTGGAGCTGGAGCTCGATGCGGGACAGGCCGGCGTCCGGCTCGTGGTCGGCCACGACGGCGTCACCACCCGGTTGCGGTCCGACCTCTTCGACCAGCACCCACTCATCGGACGCGGAGCCGACCTGGTCTACGTGCCTCCGAGCGGGGGGAACGGCCCTCGGCTGACGCTGCGCTGGAGCCCGCACGGACCGGTGGACCCCGCGGACGCCGCCGACCACTCCACCGACCACTCCACCGGCCCGGCGGCTGCACCCGGAGAGGCGGCCCGGTCATGAGCCTGCGCGTACTCCTCGTCGACGACCACGCCATGCTGCGAGAAGCCGTGGCCGGCGCCATGGCGACGACCGAGGACCTGGAGGTGGTCGCCCAGTCGAGCACCATCCGAGAGGCGCGCGATGCCTTGCGCGGTACCCGGATCCACGCCGCTGTCATCGACGTGTCACTCCCCGACGGCAACGGGCTGACCCTCGTGCGGCGGATGCGAGCGGCCTCACCGACCGTCGGGATCGTGGTGCTCACCATGCACGACGACGAAGCCACCCTGGAGGCGGCCCAGGAGGCGGGGGCCAGCGCACTGGTCCTCAAACAGGGATCGGCCGTCGAGGTGCTCGAAGCCGTGCGGCAGGCCGTGCGGCATCCGGGGGGGTTCGTCGGGCCGGTCGTGCGGATGCGCGAGGCGCAGACGCGTGACAGCTCCGAGGGGGCGGTCCATCTCACCGCGCGTGAGCACGAGGTTCTGCGCCACCTCGCGGCGGGGGCCTCCATCGCGACCGTCGCAGCCCGGCTGTACATGAGCGAGTCGACGGTCAAGACGCACACCGCCCGCCTCTACGGCAAGCTCGGTGCCCACAACCGGGCGGCAGCGATCATGTCCGCCGTCCGGCTGGGACTGGTCGACCTCGACCCGACTCGTCAGGCCCGGCTGCCCTGACCGGCGGGCCGCTCGCCGGCGTCCTGCTCGCCGGCCGGGTCGCGTCGCTCAGCCGCCGGGCACCGCCAGGTCGCTGCCCGGGCCACGCTGCTGCCAGCCCTGCCCGACCTGCAGGAGCACGGTGTCGCGGTCGGTGACCACGACGACGTCGCGCTGACCGGGAAGCACGCTGATCGACTGCGCGCCGGGTGTCGGATCCTGGTTCTCGAGCTCCCCGCCGAGGTTGATGTCCACGACGCGCAGCGGGTCGCGCGTACCGACCTGCCCGATGGCGGCCAGGTCGGTGTCGTCCACCCAGGCGACGTCGCGGATGAGCGTCATGGTGGGCGCGAGCTGGATCGGCGTGGCGAGCGAGACCGGCATGCCGCCCTTGTCGCGGCCGACGCCGGCGACATCGAGCCGCGGGTGCCGCCCTGACTGGTCGGTCGAGACGACGGCGACCCGCTGTCCGTCGGCCGACGGACGCACCGAGGTCACGACGCGGTCCGCGAGCCACCCTGCGGTCACCGGACGGGCCCTGGCCGCGTTGAGGTCTCCGGCGGCGACGTGGGTGTCCACCACCCAGAGCCGGGCGCCCTTGGCCGCACCACGACCCACGCCGGCGAACCACAGGAAGCCTCTGGCGTCGTATGCCGGGCGGGCGATCTGCGTGGCGTCCACCGGGACGACGTACCGCTGGTTGCTGCGCCACCGGGAGAGCCCGTTCCGGCTTCCGTCGACGGCCGCGAGCTCGGCCCCGTCGGCGGACAGCGCCAGCTGGACCCAGCCGTCGCCGACGTCGGGATAGACCTTGCGGGGGGTGGCGGCGGGCCGCCCGCCCGCGCCCGGGTCGAGCAGGCTGGTGACGTCCACCTGGGACACCTGGGACCCGATCCGGATGACGGGCGCGACCGGGCCCGCCACCGCGCCGGACGGCGGGGTCAGGTCGCTCGCGCTGAGCGGACGGGCCGGACGTCCCGTGTAGTCCAGGACGATGCCCTTGCTCTGGAGGAGGACGGCGTTGACCTCGGGAAGCCCGCTCAGGCTGAGGACGAGCTGTCTCCACATCGCCTTGCGGTTGGCCGTGTCAGTGCGGAAGGTCCCGGTGATGTCG
This sequence comes from Nostocoides sp., assembly GCA_025929465.1. Classification (GTDB taxonomy): domain Bacteria; phylum Actinomycetota; class Actinomycetes; order Actinomycetales; family Dermatophilaceae; genus Nostocoides. The sequence goes on along the minus strand of JAICMC010000138.1, from coordinate 5,549 downwards.
ACCGTGGCCACGCCGTCCTTCACCTGGACCGAGCTGAGGTTCGCATCGCGCGGGAAGGCCGTGGTCGCCGCACCGACGAGGTAGGCGGGCAACGGGTCGATGACGGCCGCCGCGAGCCGGTTGGGCAGATGGTCGCGGGGGAACCACCGCACGTCGGCGATGGTCGGGGCCATGGGCGGCCCGAGATAGGTCACCCGGTACGGTGCGAACAGCTCGTTGAGGTCGCGCTCCCCCACCCACCGTCCGAAGCCCTTGGGCAGGGAGGAGATCCGCCACTGCCCGGCCACCTGCTCCAGGGTCATCGTGGCGTGCACGAGCGTCCCCCCTGGGCTCGGCACGAACTTGCCGTCCGGCTCGATGACGGCCAGCTGGGTCGCCGACAGCGTCCACACGCCTGCCGTCACCGCCCTGATGGTGAGCGGGGAGCTGCTGTCGTAGATGACGGCTGCACTGTCGGGAACCCACGACCGCGCCACCGGGTTGGTGAGGAAGGCGCGGGCCACGTCGTAGACACCACCGCTCGCGGTCCCGCCCACGAGGAAGCCGCGCAGGACCTCCTCCGGGGGCGCCCCCGGCCGCGGACCGGGCGGGACGTACTGGAGGGGCGGAGGGTTGACGCCGTTGACGTCGAGGCCGGGCTGGACGGTGGTGTCGACCGGCAGGCCCCCACAGCCGACCAGGAGCAGCGCGACCAGAGCGGTCGCTGCCGCGAGGACGCCGCGCCGTCCGGCGGCCGGCATACGGCTCATGTGCGGCGCCGCAGGCCCGGGGAGGAGAGCGGCAGCGGGGAGGTGACGATCGGCGAGTCCGTGTGCCGGGGCAGGGTGAGCCGGAACCGCGAGCCGGCACCCGGCTCGCCCCAGGCCTGCAGCCAGCCGCTGTGCAGACGGGCGTCCTCCAAGGAGATGGCCAGGCCCAGACCGGTCCCTCCCGTCGTGCGCGCACGGGCTGGGTCGGCCCGCCAGAACCGGTTGAACACCAGCGACGCCTCCCCGGGACGAAGGCCGACGCCGTGGTCCTCCACGACGACGGCCACCGCAGTGTCGTTACCGGACAGGTGCACGGTCACGGGGAGCCCGTCACCGTGCTCGACGGCGTTGACGAGCAGGTTCCGCAGGATCCGCTCGACCCGGCGCGGGTCGACCTCGGCCACCGCGGACGTGCCGTCCTGCAGGACCTGGATCTGCGAGCCCCGGACCCTGGCCAGTGATCCGGTGGCCGACACGACCTTGTCGACCACCGCGCGCAGGTCGGTGGGGTCGGTGTCCAGCGCCGCCGCGCCGGCGTCGAAGCGGCTGATCTCGAGCAGGTCGGCGAGCAGGTCCTCGAAGCGGTCGAGCTCGTTGTGCAGCAGCTCGGTCGACCGGGCGATACCCGGTTCGAAGTCGTTGCGCGAGTCGTGGATCAGGTCGGCAGCCATCCGGATCGTCGTGAGCGGAGTCCGCAGCTCGTGCGACACGTCGGACACGAACCGTTGCTGCACCCGGGACAGGCTCTCCAGCTGGTGGATCTGGGTCTGCAGACCGTCGGCCATCGCGTTGAACGACGTCCCGAGCAGGGCCAGCTCGTCGTGCCCGCGCGAGGACATCCGCTCCCCCAGGTTGCCCGCCGCGAGCCGCTCCGCGACGACCGACGCCCGCCGGACCGGAACCACGACCTGACGCGCGACGACCCAGGCGACCGCGCCCACGAGCAGGATGAGGATGAAGCCACCGATGAGGAAGGAGCGCGCGATCCGCTCCAGGGTGAGCGTCTCGGAGTACATCGGATAGATGAAGTAGAGGTCGTAGGGACCGACGAGGCTGAGGTCGATCTGCGACCCGACGACCACTGCGGGGACACGCGAGCCACCCGCAGGGTCGTCGATCTGGATGACCTGGGTGTGCTGACGCGACGGGTCCGCGCTCACCGCCTCCCGCAGGCTCCGGGAGATCAGGCTGTCGGGGAGCCCGATGGAGCCCAGCACGCGCGAGTTGGTGTTGCGCAGGCCGCGGGTGAACACGACGTAGCGGGTCTGGTCAGGCCCGGCCAGCCCGTTGAGGATCGTCTTGGCGCTGTTGGTCAGGCTGTCGATCGACGTGGCAGCGGTCGACTGGAACGACGCGACGGCCTGCGTCGTCTGCCGCCGGGCGTCCAGCTGGGAGGCATGGATCCGGTCGTTCTCCAGACCGGTGCCGATGGCGCGGAACAGGTAGGTGCCGAGCAGCCCCACGACGAGCAGACCGAGCAGGATCGTCGTGACCACCACGCGGAACTGCAGGCTGGTGCGCCATTTCCTGACGATGAAACGGCCGAGCCGGCCGGAGCCGCGCACCAGGGCGCGCGTGGTCCTGGCGACGATCGGGGGCGGCCCGCCATCGTCATCGGGCACCGCCGGCGCGTCCCGCCGCAGTCCCTCGGACCGGAGCAGCTCGGACACCTCAGCTCGGGCCGGCCTTGTAGCCGACCCCCCGCACGGTGACGACGATCTCGGGGTGCTCGGGGTCGCGCTCGATCTTGGAGCGCAGCCGCTGCACGTGGACGTTGACCAACCGGGTGTCGCCCGCGTGCCGGTAGCCCCAGACCTGTTCCAGGAGCAGCTCGCGGGAGAACACCTGGCGTGGCTTGCGCGCCAGGGCGACGAGCAGGTCGAACTCCAGCGGGGTGAGGCCGAGCCGGACGCCGTTGCGCTTGACCGAGTGGCCCGCGACGTCGATGACCAGGTCACCCACCTCCAGGCGCTCGGGCTCCGGGTCGTCGGTGCGGCGCAGGCGCGCGCGGAGCCTGGCGATGAGCTCCTGCGACTTGAACGGCTTGACGACGTAGTCATCGGCCCCGTTCTCCAGGCCGACGACCACATCGACGGTGTCGGTGCGGGCGGTGAGCATGACGATGGGCACCCCCGACTCAGCCCGGATCCGCCGACAGATCTCCATGCCGTCCATGCCCGGGAGCATGACGTCGAGCAGCACCAGATCGGGACGCACCTCGCGGAAGACTCCCACGGCCTCGGACCCGTTGGCGACGTGGGTGACGTCCAGTCCCTCGCTGCGCAGGACGATGCCGAGCATCTCGGCGAGCGCGAGGTCGTCGTCGACGATGAGAACGCTGCCCTTCACGCGTCGAATCCTCGCACAACTGCCTCGGTATGCCGGTCAGGTTCGCCAGCACCCCGTCCGGCTCCGGACCGAGGGGTGCTGGGCCACCGGCCCCCGCGGTGCCCCCGCACGACCTGGTTTGGCACCATGGTGGATCGATGGACGCTCCGACCCCCCCGGCTGAACCGGCGGGCCCCCCGCACCCGGACGATCTGGATGATCTCCGGGACCTCGAGGAACCCACCGCAGCCGACCACGACCCGCCCGATGTGGCGACCGGCATCCTCACCGCGCTCGCCGACGTCGTCGCCAGCGATCGGAGCGCGGTGCTGCTGGACGCCGACGGGCGGGTCGTCCCGATCGCCCTGCGCGGCGCCGATCGCGCGCCCTGGGGCGACCCGCACCGCCCGGAGTCGGTCCTGCACCGCACCTGGACCCAGCGGGTCGTCGGCTCGGGCCGCGTCGAGGAGGGCGCGGGGCACCGGGAGGTGCTCGTCGTGCCGCTGCTCACCGCCGAGCGGGGACTGCTCGGCGTCGTCGTCGCGGACCGGGCCGGGCCGGCATACGGGGCCTTGGAGGTGCAGGCGGCGGGCGGCGTCGCCCGACGAGCCGAGCCGGCCCTGCGGCTGGCGGTGCTGGTCTGGCGGCACCGCGAGGAGGCGAGGCTCGCCGAGCGGGCGCGGCTGCAGCGCTGGCTGCACGACGGGCTTGCCCAGGAGCTGGCCGCCCTGGGCTACCAGGCCGACGCGACCCGAGGGCTGGTCCGCCGCGGCGACCCCACGGCCGCTGCCGCGGTCGACGCGCTCCACCAGGCCGTCCGGGCGGTCGTCGGCGAGGTCCGGACCCAGCTGTCCCAGCTGGCCCCGCCGCACCACGGTCAGTCGTCCCTCGCCGGACTCCTGGAGGAGCAGGTGCAGGCGGTCGGCTCGGCGATCGGCGCCAGGGTGCGGGTGGACCTGCGCGAGGGCCCGCTGACCTTCCTCGACCGGAGCCAGGTGGCGCTGCGTGCGGTCGTCACCGCAGTTCTCAGGGACGCCCAGAAGGCTGGCGACGTGACGCGCATCGAGGTGAGCGGCGTCCTGGACGCTCCGTATGCGGCGCTGGACCTGACTCATGACGGGACGACCACACTGGAGTCGGGTACGTTCAGAGGGTCGGCCCTGGCCAACCTCGGGGCCGACGTCCGTGTCGACGCGGTGGGGCAGAGCCATCCCGTCGTGACAGTGCGGTTGCCGGGCACCACCCCGGTGGCCGGTTCGGTGAGGACGGGAGAAGGCGCATGACGGAGACCACGGTCACCCTTGTCGACGACCACACGCTCGTGCGGCAGGCCGTGGCTCGGATGATCGCCGAGGAGCAGGGCCTGTCCATCGCCGGCCAGGCCGGCAGCACCGCCGAGGCGCTGGCGCTGCTGGAGTACGGCCTCCCGGACGTCGTCGTGGTCGACGTGTCGCTCCCCGACGGAGACGGGCTGTCGCTCGTGACGGCGCTCAGGTCGCGGTCCAAGCGCGTCGGGCTCGTCGTGCTCACGATGCACGACGACGACCGGACGCTGCTGGCCGCCCTCGATGCCGGCGCGTCCGCCCTCGTCCTGAAGACGGCACCGTCCCAGGCGATCATCACCGCGGTTCGCCGGGCGGCGGAGACGCCGTCGAACTTCTCCGCGGACGGGCTGGCCACCGCGCTGCGGCGACGGACGGTCGGTCCCCAGCTGACCACCCGCGAGCTGGAGGTCCTGCAGCTCCTCGCGCGCGGCTCGGCGGTGGCCGTGGTGGCCAAGGAGCTCTACATGAGCGAGTCCACGGTCAAGACCCACATCAAGCGGATCTACGACAAGCTCGGGGCTCGCACGCGGGCCGGTGCCGTCATGGTCGCCGTCCGCGACGGTCTGGTCCGTCCCGAGGACGCCCACGGCTGAGGCAGGACGGCGGGCCGGCTGACCCGTCGGTATGCCGCCCGCTCACGACGAGATGCCGCCCGCTCACGACGAGCGGACGGCATCCGACAGGTGCACGTCACCCCGCCGTGGGCGGCCGAGTCCACCGCTGGAGGACCTCAGTAGCGGTAGTGCTCCGGCTTGTACGGCCCCGCCACGTCGACCCCGAGGTACTCGGCCTGGGTCTTGGTCAGCTCGGTGAGCTGGACCCCGAGCGCGTCCAGGTGCAGGCGCGCGACCTTCTCGTCCAGGTGCTTGGGCAGCGTCGTGACGGTGGGCCGGCCCTGCTCGTCGACGTACTCCGCAGCCTTGGCGAACAGCTCGACCTGGGCGATCGTCTGGTTGGAGAAGGAGTTGGACATGACGAAGCTGGGGTGTCCGGTCGCGTTGCCGAGGTTCATCAGGCGACCCTCGGACAGGACGATGACCGAGTGGCCGTCGCGGTAGGTCCACTCGTGGACCTGGGGCTTGATCTCGGTCTTCTTGATGCCCTTGGTGCGGGCCAGGCCGGCCATGTCGATCTCGTTGTCGAAGTG
>JAICMC010000011.1 GCA_025929465.1 Nostocoides sp. | reverse complement strand
GGTCGCGAACGCACTGCTGGTGAAGGTCAACCAGATCGGCACACTGTCGGAAACCCTTGACGCGGTCGACCTCGCCCATCGCAGCGGCTATCGCTGCATGATGAGCCACCGCTCCGGCGAGACCGAGGACACCACGATCGCCGACCTCGCGGTGGCCACGAACTGCGGCCAGATCAAGACCGGCGCCCCGGCCCGCTCCGAGCGGGTGGCCAAGTACAACCAGCTGCTGCGCATCGAGGAGGAGCTCGACGACGCTGCGGTCTATGCCGGCGCCGGCGCGTTCCCCCGGTTCGCGGCACAGAGCCGCGCCCAGGCCTGAGCGATGGCAGCACGGGGTCCTGGCGCAGGTCGGCGGGCGAGCGGTCGCCCGACCGCAGCGACCCGTCCCGCCGCCCGGTCCCAGCCGCGGACCGCAGCGGCCCGCGGCACGACGACTCAGGCGACGGCGCGCACATCCGCCGAGACGTCCGCACGGCGCGGAGCCGGCGGGCCGGGAGGATCGGCGACCGGGTGGCACTCCCGGCGACTGCTGGTCCTCGGCACGGTGTTCATCGTGCTGGCCATCCTGGTCACGCCGACCGTGCACGCCTACCTGGCCCAGCGCAGCCAGATCCATGCGCTTCGAGCCACCGTCGCCCAGCAGGAGAAGGACGTCGCCAGCCTCACCACCGCGAACGCGCAGTGGCAGGACGACGCGTATGTCGTGCAGCAGGCCCGGGAGCGGCTCAAGTTCGTCAAGGTGGGCGAGAAGTCCTACACCGTGATCGACGCCGACCCGTCGGTGCCCATCGACTCCTCGCTCGCCACGGCGCCTGCGTCGAGCAACGACCACCCCTGGTACGGCCGGCTCTGGGAGTCGATGCGGGTGGCCGACGCCCCGGCCGCCAACCCGTGAGCGACCCCGTGTCCTGGCCGGCTCCGACGGCGGAGGACACGGCGGCAGCCGGTCGGCAGCTGGGTCGTGCCGTACGAGGGGTGGCGGGGGTGGCGCACCGCTGCCCGTGCGGTGATCCCGACGTCCTGGTGACCGAGCCGCGGCTACCCCAGGGCACACCGTTCCCCACGACCTTCTACGCGACCTGCCCACGGCTCACCAGGGCGATCAGCACCCTGGAGTCCGCGGGCGTCATGCGCGAGATGACGCAGCGGCTGGCCGACGACGCAGTGCTGCGCACGGGGTATGCCGCGGCACACGGGGACTATCTGGCCCGTCGTTCCGCGCTGGGCCACGTCCCGGAGCTCGACGGCATCTCGGCCGGTGGTATGCCGGACCGGGTCAAGTGCCTGCACGTCCTGGTCGCGCACTCGCTGGCGGTCGGTCCTGGTGTGAACCCGCTCGGCGACGAGGCGCTCGCCATGCTCGGCCGATGGTGGGCGCAGAACCCCTGCCACACAGCGGGTTCGGGTCCGACGGATCCGGTTCGGTCGGGGGCGTCATGACCCGGGTCGGAGCGATCGACTGCGGCACCAACTCGATCCGGCTGCTCGTGGCCGACATCGACCCGGACACCGGGACCAGCAGCGATGTGCACCGCCAGATGGAGGTCGTCCGGCTGGGTCACGGCGTGGACCGGACCGGGCGGCTGGATCCTGCGGCCATCGCGCGCACCCTCGCCAGGTCGAGGGACTACCGGGACGCGTGCCGGCACTACGGCGTCGAGCGTCTCCGGTTCGTGGCGACCTCGGCCGCACGCGATGCCCAGAACGCGGCCGAGTTCGTCGATGGCGTCCGGGCGGTCTTCACCGACTACGCCGTCGAGCCGGAGGTCGTCTCGGGCGCCGAGGAGGCTGCGCTGTCCTTCCGTGGCGCGACCGTCGACGTGGCTGCGGCCGGATTCCCCGGCCCCTACCTCGTCGTCGACCTCGGTGGGGGCTCAACCGAGTTCGTGCGTGGGACCAGGCAGGTCCAAGCCGCCTGTTCGGTCGACATCGGCTGCGTCCGGATGACCGAGCGGCACCTGCGCAGCGACCCCCCGACGCCGTCCGAGGTCGCTGCGGCGACCTCGGACATCGAGGCCGCTCTCGCCGAGGCTGAGACCGTGGTCGGCTTCGCCGGCGTCCGCACCCTGGTGGGGCTCGCCGGGAGCATCACGACCGTGACAGCGCACGCCCTGCGACTCGCGGCATACGACCCGGCCCGGATCCACCTGCGCGACCTGACCCCCGCAGCGGTCGCCGACAGCACTGCTGCGCTGCTCGGCGCCACGCGGGCAGAGCGCGCGGCGATGGGGTTCATGCACCCGGGGCGGGTCGACGTCATCGGCGCGGGCGCCCTGGTGTGGCAGCGGATCGTCGCGCGGGTGAGCGAGGTGGCCGCTCCCGGAGCCATCGTCACCTCCGAGCACGACATCCTGGACGGGATCGCGCTGAGCCTGGTGCCCTCCTGACCGGTTCGTCAGGGGTCACCGCGGGACGACCAGGCCCCGCAGGCCGCCCCAGATCAGGTCTGCGACGATCTCGACGACCTCCTCGACGGTCGCCTCCGGATGGCGCGACCGCCACACGAGCAGGCGGTCCTCCACGCCGACGATGCCCTCGGCGACCGCCTCGAGATAGGCGGTGGGCCGGTCCCTGAGGCTGTCCACCCGACGGAGCATGTCCACGCAGGCGCGGACCTGCGCCTGCCGCAGCCGTTCCACCTGGGCCGCGCCGGCGGGTGACGCCGCGCTCAGGTCGCGGAGCAGGCGCAGTGAGGACTCGTTCTCGGTGAAGTAGCAGAGGACGGCTCGGGTGCTTTCGCGGATGTAGTCCTTGACCGTCGCGCCCGGACGGGCGACCTCCCAGACGCCCATGGTCGCCCGCTGGAGGCCGTCGCTCGCGGCGGCGACGCACGCCCCCAGCAGCCCCTCCTTGGACCCGAAGTGGTCGTAGATGACCGGTTTGGTGATGCCCGCGCGGTCGGCGATCTCCTCCATCGTCGTGTCGAGGAAGCCTCGGGTGGTGAAGACCTCGGTGGCGATCTGCTGGATCTGGTGCTCCCGAGCCTCCCGTGTCATGCGCGGCGGACGCGGCGTGCCGGGCGTCGGACCGCGCCGAGCGGGCTGCGGCGGGGGGTCGGCCGAGCTCGTGGCCATCGCTGCCTCTCTCTGGTCGGGCGGTGGGACGGCCGCTCGACCCAGCCCGATTCTAAACGGTCACCGGGTGCCCCCGACGGGTATCGAACCCGCACTGCGGCGATTTTAAGTCGCCTGCCTCTGCCGGTTGGGCTACGGGGGCGGTGCCACGATAGCCGCCAGCGATCCGGCACCCGGTCGTCCGGCGAGCCGGGCGGACACGGAACTTTTCCTGGTTCCCGTACGCCTAACCTTGTGACGACCGGCTCCCGACGTGGGGGCCGGCCCTTCGGTGACCATGGAGGCCACACATGTCCAGTAACCCGGTATTCAACCGGATCGAGCGCGACGCCCAGAAGGGGTATGCCGGCTTCGGCCGGCCCCAGCAGGCGGGACCGGGTGCACACGTCGGAAGCGATCAGCTGAGCGCCCAGCAGCTGCAGGACCTCTACAGCCGGCCGTCGGCCGGTCCGGTCCAGACCGGCCGGGTGACGATGGACGACGTCATCATGAAGACGCTCGGTCTGTTCACCCTCGTCGTCGTCTTCGCAGCAGGTGCCTGGTCGGTCACCAAGGGCAACCAGCAGGTGGGCTTCCTCGCGGTGATCGGCGGTTTCGTCCTCACCCTCGGTCTGGGCTTCGCCATCGCCCTGAAGAAGTCGGTCAGCGTTCCGCTCATCGTTGCCTACGCGGTGGTCGAGGGCGTGCTCGTCGGGGCGGTGAGCAGCTTCTACTCCCAGGCCTACGGCAGCGGCATCGTCGGCCAGGCGGTCGTGGCGACTCTCGCCACCTTCGCCGGCATGTTCCTCGCCTACAAGAGCGGGCTGATCAAGGTCACCGACAAGTTCCGCCGGATCGTGTCGATGGCGATCTTCGGCTACCTGATCTTCGCCGTCGTCAACTTCGGCTACTCCCTCGTCGCCCACCAGGCGTTCGGCTTCGGCGGCACGGGTGCCCTGGGCATCGGCATCTCGCTGTTCGCCACCGGCCTGGCGGCCGTGACGCTGGCGCTCGACTTCGACTCCATCGACAAGGCCATCGCCAGCGGCGCGCCGGAGAAGTACTCGTGGCTGCTGGCGCACGGCCTCATCGTCACCGTCGTCTGGCTGTACCTGGAGATGCTGCGTCTGCTCGCCCGGATGCGCGGCTGACCATCCCCGCCTCGCCGGTGCCCGCTGCGGTCGCCGACGAGCTCACCCGCCTGGTCCACCGGTGGCGTCAGCTGCCGGTGGACCAGGCGTTGGCTCGTATGCCGCGTGTCGCCGCCGTGGTCTCCCGGCTCGCGGTGCTGGTCGACACCGGCGACCAGCCGCCCGACCTCGGGCCGGCGGTCGTCATGGACCAGCTGGTCGTCACGGCATACGACGCCTGCGCCGTGGGCCGGGCCGAAGAGGTGCTGGCGCTGCTGAGCGGCCTGCGCCGGGACCTCTAGGCCCGATGGCCGCGGGCGGGGACAGCGGGTGTCAGCTGAGCCGCTCGTAGATGATCGCCATGCCCTGACCGCCGCCGACGCACATCGTCTCCAGGCCGAACTGGGCGTCGCGCTCCTGCATCGCGTGCAGCAGCGTCGTGGTGATCCGGGCGCCGGTCGACCCGAACGGGTGGCCGAGGGCGATGGCGCCCCCGTTGACGTTGAGCCGCTCGAAGTCCATGCCGAGGTCATCGGCGCTGGGCAGCACCTGTGCGGCGAACGCCTCGTTGATCTCGTAGAGGTCCATGTCGCCGATCGACATCCGGGCGCGGGCCAGGGCCTGGCGGGAGGCCTCGACCGGACCCAGGCCCATGATCTCGGGGGACAGGCCGGTCACGCCGGTCGAGACGACCCGGGCGAGCGGGGTCAGACCCAGCTCGGCGGCCTTGAGGTCGCTCATGACGACGAGCGCCGCGGCGCCGTCGTTGAGCGGGCAACAGTTGCCCGCCGTGACGGTCCCGTTCTCCCGGAACACGGTCTTCAGGCCGGACACCGCCTCCAGCGTCACCCCGGCTCGCGGGCCGTCGTCGGTGCTGACGACGGACCCGTCGGCCAAGGTGACCGGGCTGATCTCGCGGGCGAAGAACCCGTCGGCGATGGCCTTCTCGGCGCGGTTCTGGGAGGTGACGCCCCACTCGTCCTGACGTGCGCGGGTCACACCGCGCGAGGTCGCGACGTTCTCCGCCGTCTGCCCCATCGCGAGGTAGACGTCCGGCATCAGCCCGTCCTCGCGCGGGTCGTGCCACGTCGTGTTCGCCGCAGCGGTCTGCACGGCCCGGGCCTGGGCGTCGGCGAAGGCGGGGTTCTGGGCGTCGCCCGCGGAGCCGCCGGCACCCGCCCAGCTCGTGTACTGCGAGACGCACTCGACGCCACCGGAGATGAAGACGTCTCCCTCACCGGCCTTGATCGCGTGCGCCGCCATCCGGGTGGTCTGCACCGAGGACGCGCAGAACCGGTTGACCGTCGAGGCCGGCAGGTGGTCGTAGCCGGCAAGAACGGCAATGACGCGCGCCAGGTTGGACCCGTGTCGTCCGCTCGGCTCGGCGCAGCCCCAGTACAGGTCCTCGACGAGCGCCGGGTCCAGACTCGGCAGCTTGGCGAGCAGGGCCGTCATGACCTGGACGGAGAGGTCGTCGGGCCGGATGTCCTTCAGCGAGCCCTTGAAGGCCCGTCCGATCGGGCTGCGGGCAGTGGCGACGATGACGGCTTCGGGCACGGAGGACTCCTCGGGATCTGAAGCAGCGCTCGATGGCGAGCGTGCGCCTGGCTGCCTTGATGGTATGCCGGGAGCGCACGGCAGACCTCGTGGGCTGGGGTCTCTCCCGCTCGTCGACCGGTCAGGTGGCCGGTCCGGGGGACTCCTGAACGGAGCCGGACGGCTGCGACCCGGCGTTCTCGGCGTCGCGGGCGGGTGTCTCGGCCGGCACGGCGGCATTCTGGCGGCGGCGGAGCAGCACCGCCCACCGGCCGCGAGGGCCGCGGTCCTGACCGGCGATCTCGGTGGCGCTCACCTCCGTGCCGGGAGCGCGGACGGCGTGCCCGGCCGCCACCGCGACCGGGCCGACCCGCTCGCCGCGACGCCACTCCGGCGGCCGGTCGCCGGTATCGGGGCCGCTCCACACACCGAGCGCAGCGCACACACTGGGGAGCAGGGCAGCAGCGGCGCGGGCATACCCGGCGGCCGAGGGGTGGAACCGGTCCTGGCTGAACATCTCCTGGGGCCGGCTGGCGAACTCCGGCCCGAGCAGGTCGCCGAGGGACACGGTGCGACCGCCGGCCTCGACGACCGCGACCGTCTGGGCAGCAGCCAGGTCACGGCTCCACCGTCGCATGAGCAGGCGCAGCGGCTGAGGGACCGGCTGGATCGTGCCGAGGTCGGGGCAGGTACCCACGACGACCTCGCAGCCCAGTGCGCGCAGCCTGCGGACCGCGTCGTCCAGGTGTCGGATGGACGTGGCGCGGTCGATCCGATGGGTCACGTCGTTGACGCCCACCATGATGAGGGCGACCTGGGGGACCAGCCCCTCGTCCAGGACGTTGGCCAGCTGCTGGCCCATCCCCGCGGTCTCGGCTCCGACCACGGCGACGTTGGTGAGCCGCACGGGGCGGCTGGTGAGGGCCGCCACGCCGCTGGCGATGGTCGCGCCGACCGTCTGGGAGGGCAGGTCGGCCCCCATGCCGGCAGCGGAGGAGTCGCCGAGGACGAGGAACTCGATCGGGGTGCCCGCTCCCGCGCCGTAGGTCCCGTTGTCGTCCGGCGCACCGTCGAAGACGACGCCGACGGTCCGCCGGGCGATGACGGCCTCGGCCTTGATCACGCCGTAGCCGATCGCCCCGAGGGCCGTGGCCGCAGCGGCCAGCCCGCCCCCACCGTAGGCCGCCGTGGCGGCGATCTTCTGGGCGCGCCGTGCCCGCGACATCTGGGGTCCTTCCGAGATCAGCCGGTCATTGTCCGTTCATAGTGACAAACGCCCGGCGTCGTGGGGGCTGTTCCGAGCAACTGGGTGGAGGGGGCGAGGTCTTCGACACGCGCACCGAGCTCAGCCGGAGTGGACGACCCGGTCGAGGCGACGGACCGCCCAGTCCGCCGGTTCACAATGGCACAATTGCTACCGTCCACACCGTAGCAATTGTGCCGTTGTGAACGGTGGGGAGGAGCCGATGGGAGGATGGCGGGCGTGAGATACGCCGAGCACATCGCAGACCTCGTGGGCAACACGCCCCTCGTCAAGCTGAACTCCGTCACCCAAGGAGCCACCAGGGCCACCGTCCTGGCCAAGATCGAGTACCTGAACCCCGGCGGCTCGGTGAAGGACCGGATCGCACTGAAGATGATCGAGGCCGCGGAGGCATCGGGCGCGCTGAAGCCGGGCGGGACGATCGTCGAGCCGACCTCCGGCAACACCGGTGTCGGGCTGGCCCTCGTCGCCCAGCGCAAGGGCTACTCCTGCGTCTTCGTCTGCCCCGACAAGGTGAGCGAGGACAAGCGCAACGTCCTCACGGCATACGGCGCCCGCGTCGTGGTCTGCCCCACGGCGGTCTCGCCGGAGCACCCCGACTCCTACTACTCGGTCTCCGACCGACTCGTGCGGGAGATCGAGGGTGCCTGGAAGCCCGACCAGTACTCCAACCCAGGCGGCCCGGCCAGCCACTACGAGAGCACCGGCCCGGAGGTCTGGGCGGACACCGACGGCCGGGTCACCCACTTCGTGGCAGGTGTCGGCACCGGCGGCACGATCACCGGCACGGGGCGCTACCTGCGCGAGCAGTCCGCGAACCGGGACGGCGGGCGGGTGCGGGTCATCGGTGCCGACCCTGAGGGCTCGGTCTACTCCGGCGGCACCGGCCGGCCCTACCTCGTCGAGGGCGTCGGCGAGGACTTCTGGCCGGCGGCCTACGATCCCGCCGTCGTCGACGAGGTGGTCGCCGTGAGCGACGCCGACTCCTTCGAGATGACCCGGCGGCTGGCCCGCGAGGAGGGACTGCTCGTCGGTGGCTCCTGCGGCATGGCGGTCGTCGCGGCGCTGCGTGCCGCCGCCGACCTGCCCGATGAGGCCGTCGTCGTCGTCCTGCTCCCGGACGGCGGTCGCGGCTACATCTCCAAGATCTTCAACGACGGCTGGATGAGCTCCTACGGGTTCCTCCACGTCGGCGACGACCAGACGGTCGCCGACATCCTGCACGCCAAGTCAGGGGACCTGCCGGCCCTGGTGCACACCCACCCCAACGAGACGATCCGGACCGCCATCGACATCCTGCGCGAGTACGGCGTCTCCCAGATGCCGGTCGTCAAGGCCGAGCCGCCCGTCATGACCGGCGAGGTCGCGGGGTCGGTCAGCGAGCGGGTGCTTCTCGAGCAGCTCTTCACCGGCCAGGCGCACCTCGCCGACGCCGTCGAGAAGCACATGAGCCCGGGGCTGCCGCTCGTCGGTGGCGGCGAGCCGGTCTCGGTGGCGCGGCACGAGCTGGAGTCCAACGACGCCGTCCTCGTCATCGAGGACGGCAAGCCGACCGGCGTCCTCACCCGCGCCGACCTGCTCGGCTTCCTCGTCGACTGACGCTCCGGTACCCGGTCTGGTATGCCGGGCCCAGCGCCGGGGGGCATGGTGCTGGGGCCGCGCGCTCGCCGTGTCGCGGCACGGGACGGATGCCCTTGGGCCAGACCCGCGTCGCGAGCTCGTGGAGCTCGCTCCTCTCGGACCGGGCGCCGGCTCACCACGGGTGCGATGCCTCCGCCCGCTCCGGGGTGCCGGGGCAGCCGCCTCAGCGCAGCCGGCGGGCCAGGTCCTCTCGCGGCACGCCCAGTACATCTGGGTGCAGGATCGCCGCGAGCGCCTCGACGCCGTCGACGAGGCGAGGCCCTGGCCGGGCGAAGCTCGCGTTGGCGTCGACGGCCCATACGGGTATGCCGGGTGGCAGCTCTCCGGTCGCGAGGGCGCCCCGGGCCTGGGCGGCCGACTCGTCGAGCCCGTAGCCGCACGGGGCGCAGACGACGACGTCGGGCGCGCTGCCGCGCACGTCGTCCCAGGTGACCCGTACCGACTTCTCCCCCCGGGTCCCGAGGGCACTGACGCCACCGGCGCGAACGACCATCTCCGGCACCCAGTGGCCCGGGGCGAAGGGTGGGTCGGTCCACTCCAGGACGAGGGCGCGCGGTGCCGGCCGTCCGCCGACCGCCAGCTCGACTGCGGCCAGCCGATCGCGGAGACGAGCGACCAGATCCGTTGCGGCAGAGCGGCATACGGCTGCATCACCGAGAGTCTGGATCGAGGTGAGCACGTCCTCGAGGGTGTGTGGGTCGATGGTGAGGACGTCTGCGGCGCAGCCCAGGTGGGTCAAGGCGTCGTCGACGACCGAGACGTCGACGGCGCACACCGCACACAGGTCCTGGGTGACGACCAGGTCTGCGTCCAACCCGGCGAGCGCGCCCTCGTCGAGGTGGTAGAGGTCGTTTCCGGCAGCCATGGCGCGGCTGACGTGCGCGTCGACCTGCTGGGCGGTCAGGCCCTCCGGGATGGCGCTGGTGGAGACGATCTGCCGGGTTCGTGCCTCCGCCGGCTCGTCGCACTCGAAGGTGACGCCGACGACCTGCGGGCCGGCGCCGATGGCGAACAGGATCTCCGTCGTCGAGGGGAGGAGGGACACGATGCGCACCTGTCGAGGGTAGGCCCCAGCTCGGGCGCGACCTCCGTCTGGGACGATGGGGGCATGCAGGAGCCGTATGAGACGCCTGTCGACAAGGCCATCCGGGAGGCACGGGAGCGGGGCGAGTTCGACAACCTGCCCGGTGCCGGGAAGCCGCTGCGCAACCTCGGCAACCCCGACGACGCTGACTGGTGGGTCAAGGCGTATGCCGCCCGCGAGGGGCTGGACCTGTCGGCCGCGATGCCGCCAGTGCTCGCCCTGCGCAAGGAGGCGGCGACCTTCCCGGAGTCGCTGCTGGAGCTGGCCACCGAGGCCTCGGTACGGGCCGTGCTGGAGGACTTCAACCGGCGGGTGAAGCAGGACCGGCTGCGTCCGGCGTCCGGGCCGGCCATGCCGGTCGTAGCGCCCACCGTCGACGTCGACGCCATGGTGGAGCGCTGGCGGGAGCTGCGCGCCTCGGCGGCCGCCACCTCGCTCGCCGCTGTCCGGGCGGACGTCGAGGCGCCCCTCACGCCCGGGGCCGCACGCGACTCCTGGTGGCGCCGGCTGCTGCGCCGCTCCTGAGCCAGCCCGCGGCCATCCGCCAGGAGAACGGTCACCGACGGTTGGCCCTAGCATCGAGGTCGGTCGGGCGGGTGCCCTGCCCGTCGGTGAGGTCGCGGAGGCGCACATGGCAGTCCCAGTCGGCCGCCGGCCAGCGCGCGTCGGTGACCTGACCTGCCAGCCGACGACCAACACGTGGCGATGAGACGCCACGGGTGCGCTCAGCTCAGCCTCCGGCGCGCGGCGCAGCGGGAGTGCTGGTCGTCGGCCGGTGGCCGGCGGTTCTCGTGATCCGGCCGACGGGGGCGCCGCCGCCGGACCTGGACGTCACGACGGCCGTCGCGAGGGCGCTCCTGCACGCGCAGTGCCCGGAGCTGGCCGACCTACCCCTCCAGGAGGTGCGGGGCGGCTGGGACAACGCCATCTTCCGGCTGGGGGAGGAGTACGTCGTCCGCATCCCGGTGCGGGCCTCCGCGGCCGAGCTGATCGTCAACGAGGCCCGCTGGCTCCCGGTCGTGGGGGTCGGCCTACCCGTCGCCACTCCGGTCCCGGTCCATGTCGGCGAACCGGAGGACGGCTACCCGTGGCCGTGGCTCGTCGCGCGCTGGATCGACGGCGAACCGGTCGAGGCGCTGCCCGTGGCCGAGCGCGCGGGGCTCGTGCAGGACCTGGCCGACACCCTGCGGGCGATCCACCGGCCGGCCCCGGCGCGAGCCCCCCACAACGCGCTTCGCGGCATCCCGCTGTCCCAGCGGATCGGGGCCCGCGAGCAGGTCCTCGCCGCCTTCGGCCCCCAGTCACCGCTCGTGGCCGTCTGGGACCGGGCGGTGGCAGCGCCTCCGTATGCCGGTCCGAGACTCTGGCTGCACGGCGACCCGCACCCCTTCAACCTGCTCCAGGGCGACGGTGTCCTCACCGGCCTCATCGACTTCGGGGACGTCAACGCGGGAGACCCCGCCTCGGACCTGGCCTGCGCCTGGTGGGTCTTCGGCGCACGGGACCGGCAGCGGTTCCACGACCTGCTGACCGTGGGCAGCCTTTACGACGACGCCGTGTGGACCCGGGCCGCCGGGTGGGCGGCCATGTTCGCCGCCCTCATGGGACCGGGCACCGTGCTGCACGCCTCGGCACGGCACATGGCCGCAGAGCTGGCCGCGAGCTGACCCGGGCCCACCGACGACCAACACCCCGTGGTGGCTCGACACGTTCGTGCTCAGCACGGCATACGTCCGGCCGGCCAGCCGGAGTGTTGGTCGTCGCCGGGAGACCGGCCTCAGCCGGCCGGAGCGATGTCCTGCTGGGCGGGCAGCTGGTCCTGCCGCAGGATCCCCACCGGGCAGGTCAGCCCGTTGGGGCCGTGGTTGCAGTAGCCGCCGGGGTTCTTGTGGAGGTACTGCTGGTGGTAGTCCTCGGCGTACCAGAACGTCCCGGCCTCGCTCGCCGGGCGCAGCTCGGTCGTGATGGCGCCCATCCGGTGGCTGTCCAGCTCGCGCTGGAACGCCTCACGAGTCACCTTGGCGGCGGCCTCCTGGCCGGGCGTCGTCCAGTAGACCGCCGAGCGGTACTGGGTTCCGACGTCGTTGCCCTGCCGGTTCGCCGTCGTCGGGTCGTGGTTCTCCCAGAACGCCTTGAGGATCAGCTCCGGCGAGGTCCTGGCCGGGTCGTAGGCGACCAGGACGGCCTCGGTATGACCGGTCCGGCCGGTGCAGGTCTGCTCATAGGTCGGGTTGGGTGTGTGTCCCCCCATGTACCCGGCGGCGGTCGTGACGATCCCCGGCAGCCGCCACATGATCCGCTCGGCACCCCAGAAACACCCCATGGCGATGTACATGACCTCGGTGCCGTCCGGCCACGGTCCCTCGAGGGGTGTGCCGAGGACCGCATGGGTGGTCGGCACGTCGAAGCCGCGGTGTTCACGACCCGGCAGGGCCTCGTCGGCAGTGGGCAGGGGCTGGGCTGAGCGGGATCCGAAGAGCATGTGCCATTCAACAACGCCGGGGCCGGCGACGTTCCTTGTGGGCGGCTTACGCTCGGGCGATGAGCGACCCGACCGGACCGACCGACCAGGACCCGTATGCCGCGCCGCCCGCGTCGCTGTCCCCGCGGTGGGCGGCGACCGGCCGGGTCGACCCGCCCCGGGTCGCCGAGGAGAAGGCGATGCTCGCGGCATACCTGGAGTTCTACCGGGCCACGGTCGAGGCCAAGTGCGAGGGACTGACGGCTGACCAGCTCGACGCCCGCGCGGTCGACCCCTCGAGGATGTCGCTGCACGGTCTGGTCCGGCACCTCGCAGGGGTGGAGCGGTGGTGGTTCCGGATCAACTTCGCGCACCAGGACGTGCCGATGCTGTTCTACACCGACGAGGAGCCGGACCTGGACTTCGACGGCCTCGCCGACGACCCGGAAGCCGACCTGGCCATCTGGCGGACCGAGTGCGAGCAGTCGCGCCGGATCGTGGCGGGAGCCGCCCTGGACGACACGGCTGCCCCGGTCGTGGGGGAGGCGACCTTCTCGCTGCGCTGGCTGATGCTGCGCATGGTCAGCGAGTACGCCCAGCACTGTGGGCACGCCGATCTGCTCCGTGAGCGGGTCGACGGTGCGACCGGAGCCTGACCCGCCGTCCATGCCCCGCGGCCCGCCCTTGGGTCGGAGCCCGGAGCACCTAGATTGGTCGCCATGACCGATGCTGCCCGTGGCTTCTCCTCCCGCGCCCTCCATGTCGGCCAGGAGCCCGACCCGACGACCGGTGCCGTCGTCACCCCGATCTACCAGGTCTCCACCTACAAGCAGGACGGGATCGGTGGCCTGCGCGGTGGCTACGAGTACTCCCGCAGTGCCAACCCCACACGCACCGCGCTCGAGACGCTCATCGCGGACCTGGAGGGCGGCGCGCACGGCTTCGCGTTCTCCTCCGGTCTCGCCGGCCAGGACTGCGTCGTCCGCTCCCTGCTGCGGCCTGGCGACCACGTACTCATCCCCACCGACGCCTACGGCGGTACCTTCCGGATGTTCGACAAGGTCGCCCGGCCGTGGGGGATCGACTACGACATCGTCCCGGTCGCCGACGCCGACGCGGTTCGCGCTGCGGTCCGCCCGACGACGCGGATGCTCTGGGTGGAGACGCCCACCAACCCGCTGCTCGGCATCGCCGACATCAGCGCCCTCGCCGAGGTCGCCCACGCGGCCGGTGCGGTCCTCGTCGTCGACAACACCTTCGCCAGCCCCTACCTCCAGCAGCCCATCGCCCTGGGTGCCGACGTCGTCACGCACAGCGCGACGAAGTATGCCGGTGGGCACAGCGACGTCGTCGGTGGGCTCGTCGTCGTCCGGGACGGGCTGACGATCACGGTGCCGGACGGTGACCCGGTCGGGCCGGATGCGGCGACACGGGTGGCCTTCCACCAGAACTCGATCGGCGCGATCGCCGGGCCGTTCGACTCCTGGCTGGTCCAGCGCGGGCTGAAGACCCTCGCGGTCCGGATGGAACGGCACTGCGACAACGCCGAGCAGGTCGTGGACTTCCTCACCGCTCACCATGGCGTCTCGCACGTCTACTACCCGGGTCTGGCAACGCACCCCAACCACGAGATCGCCGCGCGGCAGATGAGCCGGTTCGGGGGGATGGTGTCCTTCCGGGTGCGGGCCGGGGAGGACGTGGCGGTCAAGGTGTGCGCCGAGACCCAGCTGTGGACGCTCGCAGAGTCCCTCGGCGGGGTCGAGTCGCTCATCGAGCACCCGGCGCGGATGACCCACGCCTCGGTCGCCGGGACCGAGCTGGAGGTCCCCGCCGACCTGATCCGGCTGTCCGTCGGCATCGAGGACGCCGACGACCTGGTGGCGGATCTCGAGCAGGCGCTGGACCGGCTGGCCTGAGCGGGCCCGGGTGACCGCAGGACCGTTCCTCGCCGTCGACGTCGGCTCGACGTACACCAAGGCCGCACTCGTGTCCGGCGAGGGCCGCCTGCTCGGGACGGCGGCGCACCGCACGACGGTCGAGACCGACGTCATGGACGGCCTCGGCGCTGTCGCAGCCGAGCTCGCAGGACACGGCCGTCCGGCCGAGACCCTGGTCTGCTCCAGCGCGGGGGGTGGTCTGCGGCTCGCCGTCGTCGGCTACGAGCGTGAGGTGACGGCCCACGCCGGGCACCGGGTCGGCCTGTCGTCGGGGGCCAAGGTGGTCCACGTGACGGCGGGAGAGCTCACGCCGGCCGCCGTGCGGGACCTCAAGGCAGCCCGGCCCGACATCGTGCTCCTCGTCGGAGGGACCGACGGGGGGAACTCGGAGGTGCTGCGGCACAACGCGACCCGGCTCGCGGCAGCCCGGGTCACCGCCCCCATCGTCGTGGCAGGCAACACCTCCGCGGCCGACGGGGTGGCCGGCACCCTCGCGGCGGCCGGCCGTCGCTTCGTGGTCACCGACAACGTGCTTCCTCGCATCGGGGTGATCCGGGCCGAGCCGGCGCGCGCCGCGATCCGGGCGGTCTTCCTCGAGCACGTCATCGGCGGCAAGGGACTCTCCCGCGGGCCGGCGTTCGCCCGGCTCGTCCGGGCGGCGACACCCGACGCGGTGCTCACCGGGGTCGAGGTGCTCGCCGAGGTGGTGGACGGCGACGTCCTGGTCGTGGACGTCGGGGGCGCGACGACCGATGTCTACAGCGTGCTGACGCCACAGGGGTGGGGGTCCCTCCCGCTTGCGGGGGAGGACGCTGCGCTCGTCAGGGACGTGGTAGCCCCGCTCTGGCACGCCCGGACCGTCGAGGGTGACCTCGGGATGCGGTGGAACGCCGAGGGTGTGGTGGCAGCGGCTGAGCTCGAGCGAGTCGTGCTGTCGCAGAGCGCCATCGGGTATGCAGCCCGCGTCGCAGTCGAGGTGGGGCACCTCCCCGTCGGGCCGGTGGAGCGGTCGGCGGAGGGCGAGCTGGCCTCGGCCGCCGCGGTGGTCGCCGCGCGCCGCCACGCGCGGCCGCACACCCCGTCCGAGGCCCCGCGTCCGCTGCGCGATGTTGCCCTGCTCGTCGGGTCCGGTGGTGTCCTGCGCCACGCTCCCGCCGGTGTCGCCGTCGGCGTCCTGGACGCGATCCGTTCCGACCACGCCGGGGGGTGGCGCACACCGCAGGACGCGCGGACCGTGGTCGACACGGCATACGTGCTGTGCGCGGTCGGGCTGCTGGCCCCGGGGCACCCTGAGGTCGCCCGCCGGCTCGCCGCAACCCTGCCTGGCTGACCGCGAGGACCGGGAGGACCGGGAGGACCGGGCTTGCGCGACGCCAAGAATGCGATATATCGTGTCTGGCCGACGCGATATATCGTTTCCTGGAGGCCACCGTGAGAAATCCGCTAGACCCGTGTCAGTCCCTGCTCGTACGGTGGCGACCATGACTTCCGTGGCGATCGAGGCCTGCCACCTCGTCAAGGACTTCGGCGAGGTCCGGGCCGTCGACGACGTGAGCTTCAGCGTGCCGCGGGGCACGGTCCTCGGGATGCTCGGACCCAACGGCGCCGGCAAGACGACGACCGTGCGGATGATGACGACCCTCACGACCCCGACGAGCGGCCGCGCGTCGGTCGCCGGTCACGACGTGACGACCGAGCCCGATGCCGTTCGCCGCAGCATGGGGCTCACCGGGCAGGCCGCAACCGTCGACGAGCTGCTCACCGGCCGCGAGAACCTGCGCCTGATCGGCGACCTCTACGGCCTGCCGCCGGCCCGGGTGCGCAGCCGCGCGGCCGAGATGCTGGAGCGGTTCTCGCTCAGCGACGCGGGGGACCGGGTGGTCAAGAAGTACTCCGGCGGCATGCGCCGCCGGCTCGACCTGGCCGCCAGCCTGATCGCCGCGCCGCCCGTCCTGTTCCTCGACGAGCCCACGACGGGCCTGGACCCCCGCAGCCGAGTCGAGCTGTGGGAGGTCCTGCGCGGGCTGGTCGAGGAGGGCAAGACCCTCCTGCTGACCACCCAGTACCTCGAGGAGGCCGACCACCTGGCCGACGACATCGTCGTCATCGACCACGGCCGGATCATCGCCCAAGGCACGCCGCTGCAGCTCAAGGACCAGTCCGGCCGGGCCAGCATCGTGGTGACCGTGTCCCGTGCCGACGACCTCCTCGAGGCCGAGAGGCTGATCCGGGCCGAGGTGGCCGAGGTCCATCTCGACGTCGCCGACCGCCAGTTCACCGCCCCCGCCGAGGGACTGTCGGCCATCACCCGGATCGCCGAGGTCTTCCAGGGGGCCGGCATCGAGCTGGACGACATCGGGCTCAAACGGCCCAGCCTGGACGACGTGTTCCTCCACCTCACCGGCCACCGCGCCGAGGACCCCACCACTGACGCCGAGGAGCTGAGCGCATGAGCAGCATCCCGACCCCGACGACTGACGCCACGACCCGGGCCGCCGACGCGCAGGCGCACGCGGAGCAGCCGTTGTCCACCGACTCCGGCAGCTCGTTCCTGCGTCAGGTCCGCGCGCTCATCCGCCGCAACCTGACCCACACCAAGCGCCAGCCCGAGATGCTGACCGACGTGACCATCCAGCCGGTCATGTTCGTCGTGCTGTTCGCCTACGTCTTCGGCGGCTCGATCAACATCCCCGGGGGCAGCTACCGCGAGTGGCTGCTGCCCGGGATCATGGCCCAGACGATGGCGTTCTCCTCCTTCATCGTCGCGATCGGCCTCAACAACGACCTCGACAAGGGCATCATCGACCGGTTCCGCTCGCTGCCGATCCGGCGTGCCGGGGTGCTCATCGCGCGCAGTGTCTCCAGCATCATCCACTCCAGCATCGGAGTCGTCGTCATGTCGCTCACCGGGCTGGTGGTGGGCTGGCGGATCCACGAGGGTGTGCCCAAGGCGCTCCTCGGCTATGCGTTGCTGCTCCTCTTCGGGTTCGCGATGATCTGGATCGGCATCTACGTGGGCTCCTCGCTGGGCTCGGTCGAGGCGGTCAACGGGGTGATGTTCTCCACGATGTTCCCCATCACGTTCCTGGCCAACACCTTCGCTCCGACCCAGGGCATGCCGAGCGTCATCCGGCACATCGCCGAGTGGAACCCGCTGTCCTCCCTCGTCCAGGCGATGCGGGAGAACTGGGGCAACACCGGGGCCCTACCGCCCTCGGCGGCCTGGCCGCTCCAGCACGCCGTCCCGGTGTCGATCGCCTGGTCGCTGCTCATCGCCGTGGTCATGGCCCCGCTGGCCATTCGTGCCTTCAACCGGCGCACCAGCCAGTGACGGGCCGGGAGCCGGTGACCGGAGGGCAGCGGTAGCCTGCGATGCATGGCGAACGCGAGGGTGACCCCGGACGACGTCCGCGCCGCGCGCCAGCTGCTCTCCCAGGTCATCGCCCCCACGCCTCTGGGGCACAACCGGGCCCTCTCGGAGTGGGCGGGGGTCGACGTGTTCCTCAAGTGCGAGAACCTGCAGCGCGCCGGGTCGTTCAAGGTGCGGGGGGCCTACACCCGGATGTCCCGGCTGACGCCCGAGCAGAAGGCGCGGGGTGTCGTGGCAGCGAGCGCCGGCAACCACGCCCAGGGAGTGGCGCTGGCCGCCCGGATGCTCGGCATCGACGCCAAGATCTACATGCCGCTCGGTGCCCCCATGCCCAAGATCGCGGCGACCAAGGGCTACGGCGCCGCCGTCGAGCTGACCGGCCAGACCCTCGAGGACGCCCTCGTCGTCGCCAGAGCGCACGAGGCCGACACCGGCGCCGTGCTGATCCACCCCTTCGACCACACCGACATCGTGGCCGGGCAGGGGACGTGCGGTCTGGAGATCCTCGACCAGTGCCCCGGCGTCGAGACGATCCTGGTGAGCGCCGGCGGCGGCGGGCTGCTCGCCGGCGTCGCCCTGGCCGTCAAGGACGCCAAACCTGGGGTCAAGGTGTTCGGGGTCCAGGCGGAGCAGGCCGCGGCATACCCCCAGTCCCTGAGGGCAGGGCGGCCCACCCTCTTTCCCAACATGTCGACGATGGCCGACGGGATCGCCGTCGGGCTGCCCGGCGAGGTGACCTTCCCCCTGGTGCGTGATCTCGTCGACGGCATCGAGGTGGTCTCGGAGGACAGCCTGTCGCGCGCGTTGTTGTTCCTCCTCGAGCGGGCCAAGCTCGTCGTCGAGCCCGCCGGCGGTGCAGCCGTCGCCCACCTGATGGACATGCGGGGTCGCCGGCAGTGGGAGGGGCCGCTGGTCGCCATCCTCTCGGGAGGCAACATCGACCCGTTGCTCATGATGCGGATCATCCGGCACGGCATGACGGCAGCCGGCCGCTACCTGCAGATCACCGTCCGGGTGCCGGACCGCCCCGGCCGGCTGGCCCAGCTGCTGCTGGACTGCGCCGAGGCCGACGCGAACGTCGTCGAGGTCGAGCACCTGAGGACTGCCGCCACCTTGGACATCCAGGACGTGGAGATCACCGTCCAGCTGGAGACCAAGGGCCCGGTGCACTGCGAGGAGGTGCTGCGCCGCCTGGCTGCCAAGGGCTATCTCGTCCACGTGGGTCGGCCCGGGAACAGCTGAGCCCCGTATGCCGCGGACGGCACACGGGCGCTCGTGGCTGTCCGGTCAGTGCAGGTGCGGGACCACCTTGACGATCTTCACGTCGATCGTCTTGCCGTTCGGCGCCTCGTAGGACGCGCTGTCGCCGACGGTCTTGCCCATGATCGCCGAGCCCAGCGGGGACTGCTCGCTGTAGACCTCCATGTCGGCGTCGTCGCCGATCTCCCGGGACCCCAGCAGGAAGCGCACCTGGTCGCCGAACATCTCGACGGTGACGTCCATGCCCGGCTCGACGATGCCGTCGTCGGGCGGGGTCGCACCGATCGTCGCGTTGTCCAGCAGCTGGGTGAGCTGGCGGATCCGAGCCTCCATCTTGCCCTGCTCGTCCTTGGCGGCGTGGTAGCCGCCGTTCTCCTTCAGGTCACCCTCGAGCCGCGCTGCCTCGATCCGCTTGGCGATCTCGACCCGCCCCGGCCCGGCGAGTTCCTCGAGCTCGCCCTTGAGGCGGTCGTAGGACTCTTGGGTCAGGTAGCTGGTCGCGATGGTCTGCTCGCTCACGGGGTACTCCTCGGAAGTGGATCGGGATACTGCGTCGTGCCCGCATCGGGGGCACAATGCGAAGGTCCGGGCCGCCTCGCGGACCCGAACCAGCCGGTGTGCAAAGGACAAGGATAACGCGGTCAGGCCTTGTCGCACGACTTCACGTCGCCGGTGACGGCGCGCGAGGCGGTCCGGATGGTGACGTCCTGGTGCACCGACGACGCACCGCCCGCCGGCACGGCGACGTCGAGGGAACCCACCGTCCCGAAGTGCGAGTCGAGAGCTACGACGTGGCAGACCACCGGTGTGTGGGACGGCCGGTGCACGTCGAACCCGAGCCGTACGCTCGCGTCGCCCTGCACCTGGTAGGACGTGACGTCCCAGGTGACCTGGCCGACCGTGTTGGCCAGACCGAGCCAGACGGCGAGGGCCACGCCGAGGCCGACGCCGATCGTGCCGATCACCCACCATCGGCCTGTGCCGGGAGCGGGGCGGGGCAGTGGCATGCGACTCCTTGGTCGGAGGTGGTGAGAGGATGGCTGGAGTTCATTGTGGGCGATGCCCACGCACGCCGAGACGGAAGGGCCCTTCCCACGTGACCGAGCGCTGGCGGCTCATGTGTGTCCACGCGCACCCTGACGACGAGTCGAGCAAGGGGGCGGCGACGATGGCCAAGTACGTGGCCGCCGGCGTCCAGGTGCTCGTCGTGTCGTGCACCGGCGGCGAGCGCGGCGACGTCCTCAACCCCGGCCTCCGCGACGACCCGCACATCCTGCGGGACCTCGCCCAGGTCCGCAGGGACGAGATGGCCGACGCCCAGGCCATCCTGGGTGTCGAGCACACCTGGCTCGGGTTCGTCGACTCCGGCCTCCCCGAGGGCGACCCGCTGCCGCCGCTGCCGGAGGGCTGCTTCGCCCTCGAGCCGCCGGAGGTGACGGTCGAAGCGCTCGTGCGCGAGATCCGACGGTTCCGCCCGCACGTCATGACCACCTATGACGAGAACGGCGGCTATCCCCACCCCGACCACATCATGTGCCACGTCGTGTCGGCTGCGGCTTTCGAGGCGGCGGGTGACCCCGCGGCATACGAGCACGCGGGGGCGCCGTGGCAGCCGCTCAAGCTCTACTACAACGGCGGCTTCACCAAGGCCCGGATCCAGGCCCTTCACGACGCGCTGCTCGCCATGGGCGAGGAGAGCCCGTATGCCGAGTGGCTGGCCGGGTGGGACCGTCCGGACCGGACCGTCACGACCCGGATCCACGCAGCCGACTACTTCGAGGTGCGCGACCGCGCCCTGCTGGCGCACCGCACCCAGATCGACCCGCAGGGAACCTGGTTCAAGGTGCCGCTGGAGGTGCAGCGGCGGGAGTGGCCCTATGAGGACTACGAGGCGGCCGCCGCATGCGTCCCGATCGCCGAGGGCGAGGACGACCTGTTCGCCGGGCTGGTGTCGGTCCAGGAGGCCACTGCCATGGCGTCCGGTCCGCGTCCCACGTTCGTCCACGACACCCGAGTCCGAAGGAGTGCCTGATGCCACCCAGCGCCGATGTGACCCCGGGGGTGTGGGGCTTCATCGCGTTCTTCGTGCTCGCCGTGGCCCTCTACCTGCTCATGCGCAACATGAACGCGCGGATGCGGCGGATGTCCTACCGCCAGAAGGATGCCCATCGGACCGGCGACGAGCCGCAGGCGGAGGAAGGCGATGGACCCCAGCCGCCGCCCACCCCGCGTGGCGGGGGGACGGCGGGGCGCTAGGCGGACCGGCGGGCGTAGATCACCATCGAGGCCGCGACATAGTGCGTGGCGAACGCCGCGATGGTCAGCGCGTGGAAGATCTCGTGGAAGCCGAACCAGCGCGGCGAGGGGTTGGGGTGCTTGGTCCCGTAGACGATCGCGCCCAACGTGTACAGCCCTCCGCCCACGCAGATGAGGGTGATGACCGCGGCACCGCCGTAGCGGGAGAGCGGCTCCAGGTAGAACACGGCCACCCAGCCGAGCAGGACGTAGACGGGGGTGTAGAGCCAGCGCGGCGCACCGACCCAGAACACCCGGAAGAGCACGCCCATCAGCGCGCCGCTCCAGACGATGAGCAGGAGGGTCCGGCCCTGGCTGCGCGGCAGCAGCAGGGCGAACGGGGTGTAGCTGCCGGCGATGATGAGGAAGATGTTGGAGTGGTCGAACCGTTTGAGCTGCATGGTCACGGCAGGCGACCAGTGGCCCCGGTGGTAGGTCGCGGAGACGCCGAACAGCAGGACGGCCGTCAGGGTGAAGACCGCCGCCGACCAGCGGGCCGCCGAGCTCGGGGAGAGCGTGACCAGGACGATCCCGGCCGCGAGGGCCACGGGCGCCATCGCCAGGTGCAGCCAGCCCCGAAGGCGTGGCTTCACGGCCTCGACGACCTGGTCGACGAGATTCTCGGGGGCGGTGTTCGACATACCCTAACTGTAAACCTACGCCACCGTAGGTTGTAGCGGCCGAACGGACAGGTGGGCCCAGCCTCCTGGCTAGGGTGTGACGATGGACACCTACGACGTCATCGTGCTCGGAGGAGGGCCCGCCGGGGAGGTCGTCGGCGACCGAGCACACCGCGGCGGGCTGTCCGTCGCGCTCGTCGAGCGACGGCTGCTCGGCGGCGAGTGCAGCTACTTCGCCTGTATCCCCAGCAAGGCACTGCTGCGCCCGGTCCACGCGGTGCACGCGGCCGAGCGGCTCCAGGGCGTGACGGGCGCCGGGCTCGAACCGGGCGGCGTCCTGGCGCGGCGGGACGGGTTCATCGGCGACCTCGACGACGCGGGCCAGGTGGCGTGGGCCGAAGGGGCCGGCCTGGACGTCATCCGGGGCTCGGGCAGCCTCACCGGCGTGCGGGAGGTGAGGGTCGGGGACCGAACCCTCACTGCCCGGTATGCCGTGGTGCTGGCGACGGGCACGGTGCCGGCCGTCCCGGACATCCCCGGACTGCGGGCGGCCAGACCCTGGACCAACATCGAGGCGACCACCTCGCGCACCGTGCCCGAGCGGCTGCTCGTGCTCGGTGGTGGGGTGGTCGGCTGCGAGCTCGCGCAGGTCTACCAGGCGCTGGGGTCCGCGGTGACCCTCATCGAGCGCAGCCCGCGGCTGCTCGGGCGCACCGAGGAGTTCGCCGGCGAGGCCGTGGCCCGGTCGCTCGCCCGGCAGGGCGTCGACCTGCGGATGGGCTGGTCGGCGGTGTCGGTGTCCCGACCCGAGCCCGGTGGCGTGGTCACCGTCTCCCTCTCCGAGGACTCGACCCTCGAGGTCGAGGAGGTGCTCTGCGCCCTGGGCCGCGAACCGTCCACGGAAGGGCTCGGACTGCAGTCCGTCGGAGTGTCGACCGACGCCAAGGGTTTCGTCCCGGTCGACGAACGGATGACGGTCGTCTCCGCCCCCGGCGACGAACCCTGGCTGTATGCCGTGGGGGACGTCAACGGCATCTCCCTGCTCACCCACATGGGCAAGTACCAGGCCCGGTCGTGCGGGGACCTCATCGCGGCGCGCGCCGCTGGGTCCGACACCGAGCGACCCGCGTTCGTCCCCTCGGCGACCGCGCTGGGCTCCCCGCAGGTCGTCTTCACCGACCCCGAGGTCGCTGCCGTCGGTCTCACCGAGGCCGAGGCCCGCGCGCGGGGGACCCGGGTCCGGGTCGTCGATGTCCAGCTGACCTCCGCGGCCGGGGCGAGCCTGCAGGCCGACGGCTACACCGGTCAGGCACGGATCGTCGTCGACGAGGCCCGCTCGGTCGTGGTCGGGGCCACCTTCGTCGGCCAGGACCTCGCCGAGCTGGTCCACTCGGCCACGGTGGCCGTGGTCGCCGAGGTGCCCCTGGACCGGCTCTGGCACGCCGTACCCTCGTTCCCCACGATGAGCGAGGTCTGGCTGCGGCTGCTCGAGGCCTACGGACTGTGACCGAGGTCCGGCAGCCGGTCCTCGGGCCCTCGGGGCGCCGGTCGCCGGGGAACCTGCCGTCCTGGACGGTACGGTGAGGGTTGTGGCATCCGACGGCGCGCGCGTGGTGGCGCCCCGCCGTGCGCTTCGTGACCTGGTCTACGCGGCATACGAGCGTCGTCTGGCCAGGAGCCTTCCACCAGACTCGATCCCACGGCACGTCGGCGTGATGCTCGACGGCAACCGCCGCTGGGCCAAGCTGCGCGGTGCCAACACCGAGCAGGGGCATCAGGCCGGTGCCGACAACATCGCCAACCTGCTCGGCTGGTGCGACCAGGCCGGGGTCGAGGTCGTGACCTTGTGGCTGCTGTCCACGGACAACCTGGTCAGTCGCAGCCCCGAGGAGCTGCGGCCGTTGCTGACCATCATCGAGAACGCCGTCACGGGTCTGGCGGCCACCCGACGGTGGCGGGTGCACCCCGTCGGCGCTCTCGACCTGCTCCCGCAGCAGACCGCGCTCGTGCTCAAGCAGGCCGAGGCGGACACCGCCGACGTCGAGGGCATGACCGTCAACGTCGCCTGTCCGTACGGCGGCCGTCGGGAGATCGCCGACGCGGTGCGGTCCCTGCTCCAGGAGCACGCCGCCATGGGCGCGACCCTGGAGGACCTCGCCGACGAGGTCACCGTCGACCACATCGCCCAACACCTGTACACCAAGGGCCAGCCCGACCCCGACCTGGTCATCCGCACCTCGGGGGAGCAGCGGCTCGGCGGGTTCCTGCTGTGGCAGAGCGCGCAGAGCGAGTTCTACTTCTGCGAGGCATACTGGCCGGACTTCCGGCACGTCGACTTCCTCCGTGCGCTGCGGGCCTACGGCGAGCGCAACCGACGTTTCGGGAGCTGAGTCCGGTGCGTCCGGCGCGCGGCGTCGGGCCCGGATCGCTGCTCCAACCCGGCGGGCAGGCATCCTTGTGGCCCCAGCTTCTGGTTCCACGGGATGAGCGAGTTCTACCCCGAGCCGTGGGACTGGACGGTGGTCATGGTGTGGCCAGGGCGCTCCGTCGTCGTTCGACGTCCACCCAGCCGCACACCCGGGAGTCCTGCTCGTCGTCCCCGGTGGCCGCATGGACCAGCCAGGCGCCCTGCAGGTCGGTCGGCCGGGGGTCGTGGCTGACCCAGACGTAGCGGTGCTCCACGAGCATGTCGAGCAGGTCGTCGCAGATCCGGGCGGAGACGACGGTGATCCGATGGTCCGTCCGGGACAGCTCGTCGACCAGCCAGGCGGCCTGTGGCCCGCCGCCCACGACGAGGACGTGACGGCTCTGGCCGGGCATCTGCAGCACGCGGACGCGCCCGGGAGACCGACGGGGGCCGAGCGTGACCGTCATCGCAGCCTCCTTCGGGACCGGGGTTGACCGACTTGTCCGAGCCTGCCGCCGCCAGGTTTCAGCGGCAACCCCCGTCGTGTTAACACGGTGTTTCGCCGCTGTGGACGTCACCCACCGCTGGTCCCCCGACCGGTCTCGAACCGGTCAGCCCGCGCATGCCCGGCGGAGGCCGACGGTGGCGGTGGCGACCGCCCGAGGGTCGGTGAGCAGGGCGAGGTGGTGGCCGGCCAGGACGGTGGTCGGCCAGCCGAGGCCGGCCACGAGCGCGAGCTCCGCGGCATACGTCGCGCCGAAGGCGAGGTAGCCGCTCGGCCGGTCCGTCCAACCGTCCGCGACCGGCAGGGTGGAGGTGAGGTAGCTCGCCGGAACGCGTGGCGCACCCTCGTCGACGGCGGCCCGCCACTGCCGGGAAGGGAAGAGGGGGCCGATGTCGGCCTCCTCCCACCAGCGGGTCCACGGCGGCAGGAGGCCGCCGGCGTCGGCCATCGCGGCGACGCTGTGGGCCATCGCAGGCGGCGCGAGCGGGGCCCTCGTCTCCCCGGGCGTGGGCAGTGCGGCGTCGAGGTAGACCGCGGCCACGACGCTGGCCGTCGCCGCGTGCACGGCGGGGGTGTACAGGCCGGCGTTGCTGTGCGGGACCAGGACCGTTGCCCGCTCGGCGAGGGCCTGGACGGTGAACGTGGCGAGGACGTCCGCCGGCATGAACGGCGCCGGTGGCAGGTGCGCCACGCCCGCCCAGTCGCCGGTCGCGGCCAGCCGCTCCGCCAACGGGCCGTATGCCGTGGGCCCGAGGAACGGGCTGGGCAGCACGAGCCAGCGGTCGCCCACGGTCAGGCCCTGATCCGCTCGTTCGTCGGGTCGAGCATCGGCCGGAGCGACACCACGGCGGGGTGTCGCTCACCAGCGACGTCGACCGACCACTCACCGGCCGCCAGCCAGCCCGTCGTCACCGGCTCGTCTGCCTCCACGAGGGCCAGGCCGACGGCTGCCCCGAGCGTCCACCCGTACGACGCCGCACGCAGGTAGCCGACCGGCACGTCGCTCCGGTAGAGGACCTCACCGTGGAAGAGCAGCGGCTCGGGGTCGCTGAGCCGGACCTGGACGATCCGCCGGGCCGGCGACCCGGCGGCCCTGAGCGCGACGACGGCATCCCGGCCCCGGAACGGTCGCTCCTTGTCGACGGCCACCGCGAACCCGAGGCCGGCCTCGAACACGGTGTCGGTGTTGTCGATGTCATGTCCGTAGTCGCGGTAGCCCTTCTCCATCCGCAGGCTGCCGAGCGCGTGCAGGCCGACGTGGCGCAGACCCAGCGGCTCACCGGCCGCGCAGAGCACCTCGTGCACGTGGGCTGTCATCTCGACAGGAACGTAGAGCTCCCAGCCCAGCTCGCCGACGTACGTGATCCGGACGGCGAGCGCGCGGGCCATGCCGACGTCGATCCAGCGCGCGGCGCGGAACGGGAACGTGTCGTGCGAGACGTCGTCCGCCGTGACCCGGGAGAGCAGGTCGCGCGAGC
>JAICMC010000071.1 GCA_025929465.1 Nostocoides sp. | reverse complement strand
AGCGAGCCGGCATTGACGCCGATCCGGATCGAGACCCCGGCCGCGTGGGCCCGCTTGGCGATCTGGCCCACCTGGTCGTCGAACTGCCGGATGTTGCCGGGGTTGACGCGCACGGCGGCACAGCCGGCGTCGATCGCGGCATAGACGTACTTGGGCTGGAAGTGGATGTCGGCGATGACCGGGATCTGGCTCTTGCGGGCGATCGTCGGGAGCGCGTCCGCGTCGTCCTGGGTCGGGCAGGCGACCCGGACGATGTCACACCCCGCGGCGGTGAGCTCGGCGATCTGCTGCAGGGTGGCGTTGATGTCGCTCGTCGGCGTCGTGCACATGGACTGCACCGAGATGGGCGCGTCCCCGCCGACGTCGACCTTGCCGACGTGGATCTTGCGCGTCTTGCGGCGGGGGGCCAGCACGGGGGCGGGCGCGGACGGCATACCGAGAGAGACCGACATGCCCCCAGTATCGCGCACCCGAGGAGGCGCCTCGCCACGAGCGGGGGGCGGCGGGCGGCTCAGCCGCCGAGCTTGACCGGCCGCACGATGTCCGCATAGGCCAGCAGGACGGTCATCGCGATCAGCCCGAGAGAGACGACATAGGCGACGGGCAGGGCCTTGGCCACGTCGACGTAGCCGGGGTCGGGACGATGGGTCAGTCGCGCCCAGCCTCGCTTGGTGCCCTCCCAGAGCGCACCGATGACGTGGCCGCCGTCCATGGGCAGCAGCGGGACGAGGTTGAAGACGAACAGGGCGATGTTGAGCGAGGCGATCAGGTTGACGAGCAACGCGATCCGGCCCGCGGCGTCCTGCGGAAGCCCGGGGATCTGGCCGGCGCTCGCCTCGCCGGCGATCCGCCCGACGCCGACCACCGAGATGGGGCCGTTGGGGTCGCGCTCGCCGTGCCCGAACGCCGCCTGGGCCACACCGACCATCTTCTGCGGAATTCGCAGGATCACCCCGGCGGTCGAGGACACGGCCTGCCAGGTGTAGCCCGGCACGACCGACAGCGGTTGGGTCCGGATCGTCGTGGCCGTGCCGGAGGTGATGCCGATGAAGCCGGTCTCGTGGTAGGTCGGCTTGCCGTTGGCGTCGAGGACAGGTCGGCCCGAGTCGTCGTAGACCGGCAGGGTGTTGCGGATCGGGGTGAGGGTGAGGTCGACCCGCTGGCCGCCACGCTCGACGACGACCGCCGTCGGCTGGCCCACCCGGTCGGCGACGAGCGCGCCGACGCCTGCGCTGTCCCGGACCTGGCGGCCCTGGATGGACACGATGATGTCGTCGGGGCGAAGGCCCGCGGCGAAGGCCGGTGTCCGGGGGGCCCCGTCCGCGCAGGACGCCGCGAGGGCCTGACCCGAGGGTGCGACGCACTGGTACACCGCGACCACCTCGGCACCGGGCCGCGGGACCGCGATGCCGTAGAGCGTGACGACCGAGCCGAGCAGGACGAAGCCGACGAGCAGGTTCATGAAGATGCCGCCAGCCATGACGGTGACCTTCTTGGGCGTCGACAGCTTGTAGAAGACACGGTCCTCGTCGCCCGGGACCACCTCCTCCAGGCTGGTCTTGCGGGCCTCGTCGGCCAGCTGGGAGAACCGTCCGGTGCTGGAGACCCGGATCTTGGTGGGGTCCTCACCCTTGCGGGGCGGGAACATCCCGATCATCCGGCAGAACCCGCCGAGCGGGATGGCCTTGACGCCGTACTCGGTCTCCCCGAACCTGCGCGACCACAGGGTCGGGCCGAACCCGATCATGTACTGGGTCACCTTGACGCCGAACGCCTTGGCCGGGACCAGGTGCCCCAGCTCGTGCAGCGCGATGGACAGGCCGACGCCGAAGGCGATGGCGAGGACGCCGACGAGGTACAGCAGGACGGTCACGATTCGCCTTCGGTGTCTACGGGGGCCAGGCCCAGAACCGTGCGGGCTCGGTGACGGGCCCATCGGTCGGCACGGAGGACCTGCTCGACGTCGGTGACAACGGTCGAGGACTCCGGATCGTCCCCGTGGTCTGCGACCACCCGCTCGATGGTGTCGACGATGTCGAGGAAGCCGATCCGGCCCTCGTGGAAGGCGTCGACGCCCACCTCGTTGGCCGCGTTGTAGACCGCCGGGAAGGTTCCGCCCGCCTCCCCCACGCGTCGGGCCAGGGCGACGGCCGGGAACGCCGCGTCGTCGAGCGGCTCGAAGGTCCAGGTGGCCGCCGTGGTCCAGTCGCACGGGGCGTCGACCGTGTCGAGCCGCTCGGGCCAGGCCAGTGCGAGCGCGATCGGGATGAGCATCGAGGGCGGGCTGGCCTTGGCGATCGTCGACCCGTCACTGAACTCCACCATCGAGTGGATGACCGACTGCGGGTGCACCACGACGGTGATCGCCGCGTACGGGACCTCGAACAGCAGGTGCGCCTCGATCACCTCCAGACCCTTGTTGACGAGGGTGGCCGAGTTCGTCGTGATGACCCGGCCCATGTCCCAGGTGGGGTGGGCCAGGGCCTGCCGGGGGGTGACCTGCCGCAGCTGCTCCCGGGTGCGGCCGCGGAACGGGCCCCCACTGGCCGTCACGACCAGACGCCGCACGTCCTGCGCCCGACCGGCCCGCAGGCACTGCAGGATCGCGCTGTGCTCGGAGTCCACCGGCACGATCTGCCCGGGGGCGGCCGCCTCCGTGACCAGCGGGCCACCCACGATGAGGGACTCCTTGTTCGCCAGGGCCAGCCGCGCACCAGTGGCCAGGGCGGCGAGGGTGGGGCGCAGCCCGACCGAACCGGTGATCCCGTTGAGGACGATGTCGGCGCCGCATCCGGCCGCGGCGGCGGCACTTCCTTCCCCGACGAGGACCTCCGGCGCGTATGCCGCGAGCTCGCCGCGGCCGGCATACCTCCGCAGGGCGGCCCGGAGGTCCTCGACGGTCCCAGCGGCCGCGGTGACGAGGGGCGCACGGGTGGCGACGGCCTGCCTGGCCAGCAGCTCGATGTTGCCCCCGCCCGACAGGGCCGCCACGGTGAACCGCCCCGCGTTGCGGGCGATGACGTCCAGGGCCTGGGTGCCGATCGACCCGGTGGAGCCCAGGACGGCGACGGTCTGTGGGGGGGTCACTGCCTCATTGTCGGTCACCGGTCCGGCACCGCACGCTGCGGGACCGGTCAGAGCCGGTGGACCGCCGTCACGCTGAGCCGGTCGTAGGCGTCGGTGACCTGCTCCAGGACGGCCCGGATCGACAGGTAGCCCGCGTAGTCCTCGTTCTCCAGGGTACGCACCCCGTCCCAGATCACCTCGATCGGCCGGACGGCGTCCCGGATCATCGCCGTGAGCGAGTCGGCCAGCGAGTCCAGGTTGCCGCCGAACCAGTGCGGGAAGGCGAGCGAGCTGGCGAAGTGCTCCAGGGACTCCGCCGACGACGAACCGGCCGGGACCAGGCGGACGTCCCGCCCGCGGCCTCGTGCCTCACGGATCAGGGCGACAATGTCCACGGCTCCGACGATGTCGCTGATCACTGCTCCCCTTTCCGGCTCTGCTCGATGTGAGCGTTGATCTCCCTGACCCGGGACAGGTGCGCGGAACCGACCTGCCGGGGTCTGCGCGGCCGACGGTCGCGGGCGCGGCCTGTCGTGGCAGACGGGCGCGTCGCGACGACAGCGACGACCGCTGCCGCGACGACGCGGCTCGACGAAGGCCTGGCAACGTGCACGCAGCCATTCTGGCGGGTCTTGGGGGAGGGTGCCCACACGTCGCACGGTGACCGTCGCCCGAACGGATACGAAATATGTCCGTTCAGAGGGCAATTCCGACATATTTGGTCTCGAGGTACTCCTCGATGCCCTCGAAGCCGCCCTCACGTCCGAACCCGGACTGCTTGACTCCGCCGAACGGCGCAGCCGGGTTGGAGACGATGCCCTGGTTGACGCCGACCATGCCGAACTCCAGGGCCTCGCTGACCCGGATGACGCGGGCGTTGTCGCGCGTGAAGACGTAGGCGACCAGGCCGTACTCGCTGGAGTTGGCGACCCTGAGCGCCTCCGCCTCGGTGCCGAACGTCGTGATGGGCGCCACCGGGCCGAAGATCTCCTCGCGCATGACCCGGGCATTCGGTGGAACGTCGGCGAGGACGGTCGGTGCGTAGAAGTTGCCGCGTCCGGGCAGCGGTGCGCCACCGGTGAGGGTGCGCGCCCCGGCGTCGACGGCGTCCTGCACGAGCTCGTGGACGTCGTCGCGGGCCTTGGCGGTGATGAGCGGGCCCACGTCGACGCCCTTCCTGGTGCCCTTGCCGACGACGAGGGCGGCCATCCGGGCGGCGAACCTGCGGCCGAACTCCTCGGCGACCGACTCGTGGACGAGGAAGCGGTTGGCGGCTGTGCAGGCTTCGCCGATGTTGCGCATCTTGGCCAGCATCGCGCCCTCGACGGCTGCGTCGAGGTCGGCATCGTCGAAGACGAGGAACGGCGCGTTGCCGCCGAGCTCCATGGACAGCCGGAGCAGCTGCTCGGCGGACTGCTCGACGAGCGCCTTGCCCACGCTGGTGGACCCCGTGAAGGTCAGCTTGCGCAGGCGGGGGTCCCGGATGATCGGCTCGGAGACGGCACCGGAATGGGTCGTCGTGACGACGTTGAGCACCCCCTTGGGGACGCCGACCTCCTCCAGCAGCGCGGCGAGCGCGAGCATCGTCAGCGGTGTCTCGTGCGCGGGCTTGACGACCATCGTGCAGCCGGCAGCGATGGCCGGGCCGATCTTGCGGGTCCCCATGGCGAGCGGGAAGTTCCACGGCGTGATCATGTAGGTCGGACCGACCGGCTGCTTCATGGTGACCAGCCGGGTCGCGCCGTTGGGGGCCACGGCATACCGGCCGCCGATCCGCACCGCCTCCTCGCTGAACCAGCGGAAGAACTCCGAACCGTAGGCCACCTCGCCGCGCGCCTCGGCGAGGTTCTTGCCCATCTCCAGGGTCATCAGCATGGCGAAGGTGTCGGTGCGCTCGACGAGCAGCTCGTAGGCCGCGCGCAGCAGCTCTCCCCGGTCGCGCGGGGCCGTCCGGGCCCAGTCCGCCTGGGCCGCGACGGCGGCGTCGAGGGCGGCGATCCCGTCGGCGATGCCGGCGTCGGCGATCGTGGCCAGGATCCCGCCGGTCGCCGGGTCGGTGACGTCGAACGTCGCGCCGCTGCTGGACTCGCGCCACTCCCCCCCGATGAACAGCTGGGTGGGCACCGCGTCCAGGGCCGACTTCTGGGTGACCGGCATACGTCTGCTCCTCGTCCGTGCGCTTCGTCTTGAGTGACCGAGCGTCTGCTAGCAGCAGGTTACGGCCCCGCCGTGCTCGCCGGAATCGTCGAGGACCCCGGCACCGGTCAGGAGGCGGCCCTGGCGCGGCGAGCCGAGACCAGCTGGCCGCCGAGGACGAAGGCGACCGAGACGACGAACATGATGGTGCCGATCACGTTGATCTGCACCGGTGTCCCGCGCTGAGCAGCCCCCCAGACGTACATGGGGAAGGTGATCGAGTTCGGGCTGGCGTTGAAGTTGGTGATGATGTAGTCGTCGAAGCTGAGCGAGAACGCGAGCAGCGCGCCGGCGGCGATGCCGGGGGCGACGAGCGGCAGCGTCACCCGGAAGAAGGTCGTGAGCGGCCGGGAGCCGAGGTCGGCCGCCGCCTCCTCCAGCCGTGGGTCGAGGGTGGCGACCCTGGCCTTGACGGCGACCACGACGAAGCTCAGGCAGAACATGATGTGCGCGATGAGGATCGCCAACGAACCCGTCGACATGCCGATGTTGAGGAACAGCGCCAGCAGACTGGAGCCCATGACGACCTCGGGAGTGGCCATCGGCATGAAGATGAGCAGGTTGGTCGCCGAACGGCCCCGGAACCGGTGCCGTCCGAGCGCGAAGGCGATCATCGTGCCCAGGATGGTCGCGACCAGCGAGGCAGTCAGCCCGATCTTGAGCGACAGGCTCAGCGAGTCGCAGATGCCCGAGGTGCCGCACGGGTGCTTCCAGGCGTCGAGGGAGAACCGGACGAGCTCGACGTTGAACCGGCCGTTGGGCTTGTTGAAGGAGTAGATCGCCACGACGACGTTGGGCAGGAGCAGGATGGTCATGGTGACCATGGCCGCGAAGGTCAGCAGATGCTTGCGGAACCACGCCATGGCTACACCAGCTCCTCGGTGCCGGCCCTGCGCACGTAGATGAAGACCATCGCCACGATGAGGGCGAGCAGGAGGAAGGACAACGCTGCGGCCAGCGGGTAGTCCAGGACCCGGAGGAACTGGCTGTCGATGACCTGGCCGATCATGACGGTGTTGGTGTTGCCGAGCAGCCGGCTGTTGATGTAGTCGCCGGCCGCCGGGATGAAGGTCAGCAGGGTGCCGGACACCACCCCGGGAAGCGAGAGCGGCCAGGTGACGTGCCGGAAGGTCTGGCGCGGCGTGGCATACAGGTCACCGGCGGCCTCGAGCAGCCGTCCGTCGAGGCGGTCCAGCGAGGTGTACAGCGGCAGGATCATGAACGGCAGGAAGTTGTACGTCAGACCCCACACGACCGCCCAGGGCGAGTAGAGGATCTCGCCGTTCGGCGACAGGTGGAGCAGCTGCAGCAGGTGACCGAAGTCGTCGTAGACCCAGCCGAGGCCGACGCCGCCGAGGGTCTTGCGCACGAGCCCGCCGTCACTGGCGAGCAGCGACTGCCAGGCCATCGTCCGGATGAGGAAGCTGGTGAAGAAGGGCGCGATGACCAGGACGAGCAGGATGTTCTTGCTCCGCCCCCGCCGGGAGGCGATGAAGTAGGCCAACGGGTAGCCCAGGGCGAGGGAGAGCAGGGTGGCGATCCCGGCATACATGAGCGACCGGACGATCTGCGGCCAGTAGGCCTGCAGGGCCTGCCAGTAGACGTCAGGGTTGCCGGTGAGGACGTAGCCGTTGTCGACATCGCCCTCCTGGAGGGAGGTCGACAGCGTGGTGAGCATCGGCGCCACGAAGAAGACGACCAGCCACAGCAGCCCGGGGGCGAGCAGCAGGTAGGGGACCCAGGAGATCCGGCGACGACGACGGACCGGTCGGGACGGCCCCCGGGCAGGCGCCGCGACCGGGGGCGCGACCGCGAGGTCAGCCATCGACGAGCCCCGACCCGGCGTCCTCGGCCTGGGACTGGTCCAGGACGAACTCGTGCCCCGGGTCCCACGAGAGGGTGACGTTCTCGCCGACGCCGGCGCGGGGAGAGCCGTCGTTCTGCTGGACGACCATGAGCTCGAAGCCCCAGGGCATGGCCACGAGGTACTGCGTGGCCACACCCGTGAACGACGCGTCGGTCACCTGGCCCTTGATCTGGTTGCGTCCGGCGTCGCCGAGCCGCAGCTTCTCGGGGCGGACTCCGATCCAGACGTCGCGCAGACCGTCCGGGACGCGGTCGGCGGCCACCCACACGTCGTGGTCGTGGGTGCTGGCCGGCATGACCCCGTCGACAGCCGCGCCGGTGATCTGGGCCCGGAGCAGGTTGGACTGGCCGAGGAAGTTGGCCACGAAGGTCGAGGCGGGCTTCTCGTAGAGCGTCGCGGGGTCGCCGAGCTGCTCGATCCTGCCCTTGTTCATGACGGCGATGGTGTCGGCCATGGTCATCGCCTCCTCCTGGTCGTGCGTCACGTGGATGAAGGTGATCCCGACCTCGGACTGGATCCGCTTGAGCTCGATCTGCATCTGTCGGCGCAGCTTGAGGTCCAGCGCCCCGAGTGGCTCGTCGAGCAGCAGGACGTCGGGCCGGTTGACGATGGCCCGGGCGAGCGCGACGCGCTGCTGCATGCCGCCGGAGAGCTGGGCCGGCTTCTTGGTGGCCACCTGCTCGAGCTGGACGAGGTCGAGGGTCTGCCGGGCCTTGGTCATCGCCGCCGAGTCACCCTTGCGCTTCAGACCGAACGCGACGTTCTCCAGGACCGTCATGTGCGGGAAGAGGGCGTAGGACTGGAAGACCGTGTTGACGTTGCGCTGGTAGGCCTTGGTGGCGGTGATGTCCTTGGCACCGATGTGGATCCTGCCCGTCGTGGGCGCCTCCAGGCCGGCCACCATCCGCAGGGTCGTCGTCTTCCCGCACCCTGAAGGGCCGAGCAGGGCGAAGAAGCTGCCGCCGGGCACGGTGAGGTCCATGGGCTGGACGGCCGTGAAGGTCTCGAACTCCTTGCTGATCTGGACGAGGCGCAGGTCCTCGGTCGCACGGGTGCCGGCCATCAGCTGGCCGTCAGCTCGGAGAAGGCCTGGGCGTACCTGGTCTCCTGGGTGGCGGTCAGGCCCTTGAACACCTGCGCGTAGGAGAGCGTCCTGGCATCCGGCACGATGAGCGGGTTGTCTGCCACCGCAGGGTCCTCCTTCTGCAGCACCGGCGTCGTGCCTCGGCACGGCGAGATGTAGTTGACGTAGTCGACCACCTGGGCCATGACCTCCGGCTCGTAGTAGTAGTTGATCAGGCGTTCGGCGTTGGTCTTGTGCTTGGCCAGGGCCGGGATGACGAAGTTGTCGGACCAGAGGGTGCAGCCGGTCTTCGGCAGCACGTAGCCCAGGTCGGGGTTGTCGGCCTTGAGCTGGACCACGTCACCGGTCCAGGCGAAGCACGCCGCGGTGTCGCCGGAGGCCAGCGGCTTGCCGTACTCGTTGCCCGTGAAGCCCTTGATCTGGCCGGCGTCCTTGGCCTTCTTGATCTCCGCGATCGCCGCCATGAAGTCGGCGTCGGAGAACTCCGCGATGCTCTTGCCCATGGCCATCATGACCAGGCCCACGGTGTCGCGCATCTCGGTGAGCAGGGTGACCTTGCCCTTCAGAGCCGGGTCGGTGAGCAGCTGGTCGACCGACTCGACCTTCCTGCCGCCGGTCGACTTGGGGTTGTAGGCGATGCCCGCGAACCCGCTCTGCCACGGGACGGAGTAGAGCCGGCCGGGGTCGAACTCGACGGTGATGAGGGAGTCCACGATGTTGGCGTGGTTGGGGAAGTTGGTCAGGTTGATCTTCTGCACGTAGCCCTGTCGGATCAGCCGGCCGACCATCCAGTCCGTGGAGCACCACGTGTCGCGACCGGTGTCCTGCCCGGCGGCGAGCAGGGGGCGCACCTTGGCGTAGAACTCGTCGTTGTCGTTGTAGTCCTCGGTGTAGTTGACCTTGATGCCGGTCTGCTTGGTGAACTCATCGAGCGTCGGGTGCGCCTGGGTCTTGTCATCGACGTCGATGTACTCCGGCCAGTTGCTCCAGTTGACGACCTTCTCGGTGGCGGACAGGTCGGTGGCCGCCTTCGCGGTCGGCGCAGCCGTGGCCGTCCCGCCGGTGCCGGGGCTGCGTCCCTTGATGCCGCAGGCGGAGAGCGAG
The DNA here is from genome assembly GCA_025929465.1 of Nostocoides sp. Taxonomy (GTDB): domain Bacteria; phylum Actinomycetota; class Actinomycetes; order Actinomycetales; family Dermatophilaceae; genus Nostocoides. The sequence goes on along the minus strand of JAICMC010000071.1, from coordinate 3,777 downwards.
GCCGACAGGCCGATCGCCCCCAGGCCGAGGACGGCGCCGCGGCGGGTCACCATCCCGCGGGCCAGGGCGGCTCGGAATACGAGGCTGTCGTCGGTCATCGAGTTCCTCCGAGGGCTATGGGGGCTATGGGACGGGTGTCGGGACTGGGTGTGGGTGAGCGTGGCCGGCCGGCGAAGGGCTCAGCTGTCGATGTCGGCCATCACGTGCTTGACCCGGGTGTAGTCCTCGAACCCGTACATGGACAGGTCCTTGCCGTAGCCGGACCGCTTGAAGCCGCCGTGCGGCATCTCGGCGACGACCGGGATGTGGGTGTTGATCCAGACGCAGCCGAAGTCCAGGCGCTTGCTCATCCGCATGGCCCGGCCGAAGTCCCTGGTCCACACCGAGGAGGCCAGGCCGTAGTCCACCCCGTTGGCCCACCGAGTGGCCTCGTCCTCGTCGGAGAACTTCTGGACGGTGATGACCGGACCGAAGATCTCGTTCTGGATGGCCTCGTCGTCCTGACGCAGGCCGGCGAGCACCGTCGGCTGCAGGAAGTAGCCGTCACCGAGCTCGGCGATCCGGTTTCCGCCGGCCTCCACCCGGGCGTGGCTCGGGAGCCCGTCGATGAACCCCTGCACGCGGGCCAGCTGTGCCGCGCTGTTGACCGGGCCGAGGAGCGCGTCCTCGTCGTCCGGCATACCGACCTTGGCCTCGTTCGTGGCATAGCCGGCCAGACCGGCGACGAAGTCGTCGTGGATCCCGGGCGCGACGAGGACGCGGGTCGCGGCGGTGCAGTCCTGGCCGGCGTTGAAGTAGCCGGCGGCTGCGATGCCGGCCACGGCCTTGTCGATGTCGGCGTCGTCGAACACGACGACCGGCGCCTTGCCGCCCAGCTCGAGGTGCACCCGCTTGACCTGGCGGCTGGCGCTCTCGGCGACCTGCATCCCGGCCCGCACCGACCCGGTGATGGCCACCAGCGCGGGCGTGGGGTGCTCGACGACGGCGCGGCCGGTGTCCCGGTCGCCGGTCAGGACGTTGAGCGTGCCGGCGGGCAGGAACTCCGAGGCGATCTCGGCGAGCAGGAGCGTGGTCTCGGGGGTGGTGTCGCTCGGCTTGAGCACGATCGTGTTGCCGGCGGCGAGCGCCGGGGCGATCTTCCAGACGGCCATCATGAACGGGTAGTTCCAGGGGGTCACCTGGCCGACGACCCCGATCGGCTCGCGCCGGATCCAGCTCGTGTGCCCCTTGAGGTACTCCCCCGCCGCTCGACCCTCGAGCACCCGCGCCGCACCGGCGAAGAACCGGATCTGGTCGACCGCGGGCGGGATCTCCTCGCTCGTCGTGAGGGCCCACGGCTTGCCCGTGTTCTGCGCCTCGAGCTTGACGAAGTCGTCGGCGCGGGCCTCGATCGCGTCGGCGATCTTCAGCAGGGCCTGCTGCCGCTGGCTGGGGGTGGTCTGGCCCCACTCCTCGAACGCGGTGAGAGCCGAGGCGTATGCCGCGTCGACGTCGGCGGCCGTGCTCACCGGTGCGGTGGCCACGACCTGGCCGGTCGAGGGGTCCACGACGTCGATGGTGCGGTCGGTCTGGGCGTCGACGTGCTGACCGCCGACGAAGTTGCGCAGGGCGCGGGCCGAGGTCATGAGGGGTGGCTCCCGGGATTCGAGTGCGGATTCGGTAGCCGCACTGTAGACCTGAGGAAACCGATTCCAACAGGTTTACGCGAGAAAGATGTCGAAAACTTCGTGATGTCCGGGCTCGCCCTGCGGATTCCGTCGTCCGCAGAGTTGCGAACTGACGTCCGTGGCGGCACGATGACGTCATGCCTCGTACCGGCAGCGCCCGCCGGAGCACTCCCGCCGTCCGTCCGGCTGCTCCCGTCGAGGTGCGCCCGGAGGTCCGGCTGGACGACGTCTCCAAGGCGATCATCGAGCACCTGCAGAACGATGGCCGCCAGTCCTACGCCACCATCGCCAAGGCGGTGGGGCTGTCCGAGGCCGCGGTGCGACAACGGGTCCAGCGCCTGCTCGAGGCCGAGGTCATGCAGATCGTCGCCGTGACCGACCCGCTCCAGGTCGGCTTCCGCCGTCAGGCGATGATCGGCATCCGCGTCGACGGCGACCTCATCTCGGTCGGGGACGCGCTGACCCAGATGTCCGAGGTGTCCTACGTCGTCACCACCGCGGGCTCCTTCGACCTGCTCGCCGAGGTGGTCTGCGAGGACGACGAGCAGCTCCTGGACCTGCTGACCAAGCACATCAGGGTGCTTCCCGGCGTCCAGAGCACCGAGACCTTCGTCTATCTCAAGCTCAACAAGCAGCACTACAACTGGGGCACCCGCTGACGCGGGCTCCGCACTCTCACAAAGGATCTGGTGACCATGAGCACGACCCCCGCCGGCACGGCATACAGCGATGCCGCCCGCGACCACCTGTGGATGCACTTCACGCGCCACTCGGTGTTCGAGGACCCCGGCAACGGTGGGCTGGGGCAGTCGGTTCCGATCATCACCCGTGGCCAGGGTCACCGGATCTGGGACAGCAACGGCAAGGAGTACATCGACGGGCTGGCAGGGCTGTTCGTCGTCAACGCAGGCCACGGGCGCACCGAGATCGCCGAGGCGATGGCCAGGCAGGCCAGCGAGCTCGCCTTCTTCCCGCTGTGGTCCTACGCGCACCCCCGGGCCATCGAGCTCGCCGAGCGGCTCGCCGCCGGCGCACCCGGCGACCTCAACCGGGTCTTCTTCACCACCGGCGGCGGCGAGGCCGTCGAGACGGCGTGGAAGCTGGCCAAGCAGTACTTCAAGCTGACCGGCAAGCCGACCAAGCACAAGGTGATCAGCCGGTCGATCGCCTACCACGGCACCCCCCAGGGGGCCCTGTCGATCACCGGCATCCCGGGCGCCAAGGAGATGTTCGAGCCGCTCGTGCCGGGCGCGTTCAAGGTGCCCAACACCAACATCTACCGCGCCCCGGAGCACCTGCGCGACGACGAGAAGGCGTTCGGCCGGTGGGCCGCCGACCGGATCGCCGAGGCGATCGAGTTCGAGGGCCCGGAGACCGTCGCCGCGGTCTTCCTCGAGCCGGTGTAGAACTCCGGCGGCTGCTTCCCGCCCCCGCCCGGGTACTTCGAGCGAGTCCGTGAGATCTGCGACGAGTACGACGTCCTGCTCGTCTCCGACGAGACGATCTGCGCGTTCGGCCGGATCGGGTCGATGTTCGCCTGCGACGACTTCGGCTACCAGCCCGACATCATCACCACGGCCAAGGGGATCACCTCCGGCTACGCCCCGCTCGGGCTGATGGTCGCCAGCGAGCGGCTGTTCGAGCCGTTCCGCAAGGGCACGACGTCCTTCCCGCACGGCTACACGTGGGGCGGGCACCCGGTGTCCTGCGCCGCGGCGATGGCCAACCTGGACATCTTCGAGCGGGAGGGCCTGTTCGACCACGTCAAGGAGAACGCGCCGCTGTTCCGGTCCACCCTGGAGAAGCTGCTCGACCTGCCGCTGGTCGGTGACGTGCGTGGCGCCGGCTTCTTCTACGGCATCGAGCTGGTCAAGGACAAGGAGACCCGCGAGACCTTCGACGACGCCGAGTCCGAGCGGCTGCTGCGCGGCTACCTGTCCAAGGCGCTCTTCGAGGCCGGTCTGTACTGCCGGGCCGACGACCGCGGAGACCCGGTGGTCCAGCTCGCCCCGCCGCTGACCATCGGGCCGGCCGAGTTCGACGACATCGAGCAGCGGCTGCGCGGGGTGCTCAGCGAGGCGTCCAACCACCTCTGACCCCACCCCCCTCT
>JAICMC010000135.1 GCA_025929465.1 Nostocoides sp. | reverse complement strand
GAACAGCCACTCCTTCTGGGCGATGTACTCCTTGAAGATGTCGGTCTGCAGGGTGCCGTTGAGGACCGCCGGGTCGACGCCCTGGCGCTCGGCGGCGACGAGGTACATGCAGAACACGGGAACGGCCGGACCGCTGATCGTCATCGACGTGGTGACCTCACCGAGCGGGATGTCCTGGAACAGGATCTCCATGTCGGCCGCGCTGTCGACTGCGACACCGCAGTGCCCGACCTCGCCGAGAGCCAGGGGGGCGTCGGAGTCGTGACCCATAAGGGTGGGCATGTCGAAGGCGACGGACAGCCCGCCGCCGCCACGGCCGAGGATCATCTTGTAGCGCTCGTTGGTCTGCTGGGCGTTGCCGAAGCCGGCGAACTGGCGGATCGTCCACGGCCGGCCCCGGTAGCCGGTGGCGTAGAGGCCGCGGGTGTAGGGGAACTCTCCCGGCCAGCCGATCCGGTCGGGCGCCTCGGTCCCGTCGAGGGGTCCGTAGGCCGGCTCGACGGTCATGCCGGACAGCGTCGTGAAGTCGGTGTCACGCACCTGACCGCGCGCCTCGGCGCTCTCGTATGCCGTGCGCCACCGGCCCTCCCCGAGGCTGTTCGCCGGCTTGGACCAGGTCTGGGCGGGATGGGTGCGGGGAATCTGCTCGGCCATGAGGACAGCATACGAGACAACTACTAGGACGTCCTAGTAGTTCTGCGCCTGGAAGAGGAATCGGGGTGGACTGCTGTTGCGCCCCCCCGGCCCGGGGTCTATACAAGGCACATGCGGACGCAGCGTGCAGGGTCGCCGAGTCGCCGTCGGGCTGTCGCCGCGGTCACGGTGGCCATCGCCGTGGCCTCGTTGTCGGCGTGTGCCGGACGAGGCGACAACCGGGTCGGGGTCTCGCTCATCCTCAAGACCCAGACCAACCCCTACTTCGTCTCGATGAAGCAGGCTGCGCTCGCCGAGGCCAAGAAGCAGAACGTGCGGCTCTCGGTCGCGGCCGGGACGGCCGACGGAGACACCCAGACCCAGATCGACGCCATCGACACCGCCATCGCCCGTGGCGACAAGGGCATCCTCGTCACGAGCAACGGCGCGGCCATCAACGCCGCCCTTCGTCAGGCCAAGAGCTACGGGCTGTTCGTCATCGCCCTGGACACCCCGCTCGATCCGGTCAACACGGCGGACATCACCTACGCGACCGACAACGAGCAGGCCGGCAAGCTGATCGGCGGCTACGCGGCCGCCAAGCTCGACGGCAAGAAGGCCGTCATCGCCATGCTCGACCTCTACAACGACCAGGTCGTCTCCGTCGACGTCAACCGTGACCACGGCTTCCTGGAGGGCATGGGCATCAACCCCGGCAACACCGGACAGAACGCCGGGGAGGCCAAGGCCGGTCGCTACACCGGGGGCAAGGGCGGCCAGTACCAGATCGCCTGCCACCAGCCCACCCAGGGTGCCGTCGACGGGGGCCGGACCGCGATGGAGCAGTGCCTGTCGAAGAACCCCCAGATCAACGTCGTCTACACGATCAACGAGCCGGCCGGACGCGGTGCCTACGCCGCGCTCACCGCGGACCATCGACAGAAGGACGTCATGGTCGTCTCGATCGACGGCAGCTGCCAGGGCATCGAGAACGTCCGCTCCGGCATGTTCGCCGCGGACGCGACGCAGTACCCGGGCAAGATGGCCGCGCTCGGCGTCGACGCCATCGCCCAGATCGCCCACGGCGGCCCGAAGCCGACATTGCCCGGCGGCAAGGACTATCTGGATACCGGCACCAACCTGGTGACGGCCAGCCCCATCGCGGGGGTCAAGAGCCAGTCCGTCGACGAAGCCGCCCAGGCGTGCTGGGGAGGCACCGGTGACTGACCGGGCTCCTCGACTCACCCCCCAAACGACCCGAGCGACTGCTCCGGGTTACCACCGTCGCCTCTCCGGAAGGAGCGTCCCGTGAGTGACCCGACCACTGAGACCGAGACGCCGGCGTCCGCCGCCGACCTCGCCCCCGCAAACCACAGCCCGTTGGAGCGCCTGCAGCACATCCTGCACCGCAGCCCCGCGCTGAGCCCTCTCATCGTGCTCGTGGCAGCCATCATCGTCTTCGGCATCGTCGCGCCCAACTTCCTGCGACCGCAGGCGCTCTCCCTCCTCGTCCAGCAGGTCGCCGTTGTGGGTGCGTTGGCGGTCGGGCAGACGGTCATCATCCTGACGGCCGGTATCGACCTGTCGATCGGCATCGCGATGGTCCTCGCCTCGCTCGTCATGGCCAAGCTCAACCACGACCACGGCGTCCCAGGCCTGATCGCCCTGCTCATCGGCATCGTCGTGGCACTGCTCACCGGTCTGCTCAACGGGGTGCTCGTCACCCGCCTGCACCTACCACCGTTCATCGTCACCCTGGGTACGTTCTCGATCTTCACGGCGGTCTCCCTGCTCTATGCCGCCGGCCAGACCGTCTCGCTCGACCCGAACGCGTTCCTGCTGTGGACCGGCAAGACCCTGTCGATCGGTAGCGTCAGCATCACCTGGGGCGTCATCCTGATGCTGCTCCTGTATGCCGTCGTGAGCTGGGTCCTGCGGACGACGGCGTGGGGCCGGCACCTGTATGCGACCGGCGACGACGTCGACGCCGCTGACCTGGCCGGCATCTCCACCAAACGCGTCCTGCTGTCCGCCTATGTCGTCGCCGGGCTCACCGTCGGTATCGCGGCCTGGATCGTCTGCGGGCGGGTCGGTGGGGCCGACCCCAACTCCGGGCTCAACTACAACCTGCTGAGCATCACGGCTGTCGTCATCGGCGGGACGAGCCTGTTCGGGGGGCGGGGCCTTGTCGTCGGCAGCCTGATCGGTGCCCTCATCGTCCAGGTGTTCAACAGCGGCTTGGCGCTGGCCGGCGTCGACCCCAACTACCAGGTTCTCGCGACGGGCATCCTGGTCATCCTCGCCGTCTCCGTCGACCAGTGGATCAGGAGGGTCAAGGCATGACGACCGACACCGTGGACACGCCAGCCGCTCACCCCGGCGCAGCCCCCGCCACCCAGCCCATCCTCGAGGCCGAAGGCATGGTCAAGCTGTTCGGCCGGGTCGTCGGCCTGCGCGGAGTCGACCTGCGCCTGTTCCCGGGCGAGGTCCTCGCGGTCATCGGCGACAACGGAGCGGGCAAGTCGACGCTCATCAAGTGCCTCTCCGGGGCGATGATCCCCGACCGTGGCACGTTGCAGCTCGATGGTCAGCAGGTGGCCTTCCGCTCGACGCAGGAGGCCCGTACGGCCGGCATCGAGACCGTCTACCAGACCCTCGCCGTGGCCCCGGCCCTCGACATCGCGAGCAACCTGTACCTGGGCCGCGAGATCCGCAAGAGCGGGTTCGCCGGGTCGGTGCTGCGGATGCTCGACACGGTCGCCATGAAGAAGCACGCCGAGCAGTACATCAAGGACCTGGGCATCTCGACCCTGCAGAACATCAACCAGGCCGTCGAGACGTTGTCCGGGGGTCAGCGGCAGATCGTCGCCGTGGCCCGTACCGGTGCCTTCGGCAGCAAGGTGGCCATCCTCGACGAGCCCACGGCGGCGCTCGGGGTCCGCGAGACCGCACAGGTTCTGCGGCTGGTCCGAGACCTGCGGGACAAGGGTCTGGGTGTCATCCTGATCAGCCACAACATGCCCAATGTCTTCGAGACCGCCGACCGGATCCACGTCCAGCGGCTCGGTGGCCGTGCCGCGGTGATCAGCCCGAAGACCCACTCGATGCAGGACGCGGTCGCCATCATGACCGGCGCGATGGTCGTTCCCGAAGAGGAGCAGAGTCTGCGCTGACCGGCTCGTCGACGAAGTCCCCGTTGGCCAGACGGATCTTGCGCAGGATCGTGAACAGCTGCTCGTGCTCCTCACCGGTCAGCATTGCCAGACCGAACCGCGTCCCCGTCAGGTCCGCGGTCGCCGCCTCCATCGCGGCCAGGCCCGCGGGGGTGATGACGGCGAGCGACCCTCGCCCGTCAACCGGGTTGGGCACCCGGTCGACGAACCCCTGCGCGTGCAGCCGTTGGACGATGTTGGTCGCGCTCGTCGGGTGGACCATGAGCCGCTCCCCGATCTTGGTCATCCCCAGGCGTCCCTCACGGCTGAAGGCGAGGAGCACGAGCGCCTCGTAGCGGGCGAAGGACAGCCCGTGCCGGGCACACGTCGCGTCGTAGTCGGTGAGCAGCAGCTGCTGCACCCGCATGACCGAGGTGGCCGTCGCCATGGGAACAGCCTGGGAGCCGTTGCCCCAGCGCTGCACCCACAGCAGGGCGGCCCGGGTGATCGGGTCGAACGGGAGGCGGATGCGCGGCACGGCCCGCAGGCTAGCCCAGCAGCGCAGTGCCGGACCGGACCATCCGCATCTCGAGGCAGCCGCTGCCCTCGTGGACCTTGCGCGCCCCGTCGGCCAGGTACCCGTGCTTGGCATAGAAGGCGCGCGCCCGAGGGTTGTCCACGAGCACCCAGAGATGGCTCGGACGGGCGCCGGTGGCTGCCGACACCAGGTCGCGTCCCAGGCCGGTGCCGTATGCCGCGCTCACGACGTTGACCGCGTAGAGCTCCCACGCGGTGGGAGCGTCCTCATCGCGCGACGGGCCTGCGCTGGCGAAGCCGAGCACCTCGCCGTCAGCCGAGACCCCCACCGCCACAACGCCTTCCGGCTCGTCCATCTCCAGCCGGACCCGCCAGCTCTGGGTCAGCCGCTCCTCGGTGCGGCGCTCGAGGTAGTCCTCCGGCACGACCCCACGGTAGGCCTCCCGCCAGGCCAGCCAGTGCGCATGGGCGATGCCCGGCGCGTCCTGCGGGAGAGGCGGGCGCACGGCATACGGGATGGGCTCAGCCATCACCCAGGGCGGACTCGATCCGGTCGACCTTGGCGGTCAGCTGACCGGTGTAGCCGGGCCGGATGTCGGCCTTGAGGACGAGCGACACGCGGGGACTGGCTGCTGCGAGGTGCTCGCAGCACGCCTTGACGACGGCGAAGCACTCGTCCCACTCCCCCTCGACCGTCGTGAACATGGCGTCGGTGCGGTTGGGCAGACCCGAGTCCCTGACGATCCGGACGACCTCGGCGACGGCGCGGTGGACCGAGCCGTCCTCCTCGGAGAGGGACGGGGCGACGGAGAAGGCGACGAGCATGACCCCACCGTATGCCGCGCCAGGGGTGGGCAGTCGCGCGGGCCCGCGCTAGGTTCGGTCCATGCGGCTGCCTCGCGTCGACCCGCTGCGCCGTCCCTCGGTCGTCCGGCGGGCGTGGAGTGCGGTCGGGCGCACCCGGTTCGGACGGTGGTTCGGGATCGAGGTGGCCTCGCCCACCGACGCCTTCCTCCTGGCGCACACTGGTGGCCGGGTGCGGCTGGTCGGCCCGCTTCCCACCGCCCTGCTCAGGACGACCGGCGCCCGCAGCGGGGCACCGAGGGCCAACCCCGTGCTCTACTTCCACGACGGCGAAGAGGTCGTCCTCGTCGCGTCCAGCTTCGGCCGTGAGCACAGCCCGGGCTGGGCGTACAACGCGCTGGCCAATCCCGAGGTCACCCTCAACGGGTGGCCGTTCAGGGCAGCACCGGTCACCGATGACGGCGACTACGAGCGGCTGTTCGCCCTGGCCACCCGGGTCTACCCGGGCTTCAGCGACTACCGGCGCAGCGCCGAGGCCGCCGGCCGCCACATTCCTGTGCTGCGCCTCACCGCGACGCCCTGACCGCGCCACCGGCCAGCGTGGCGAGGTGGGCGTGGACGAGCGGAACGACCGCTGACCCCTCGCCACTGGCCGCCGCCACGCGCTTCATCGACCCGCAGCGCACATCACCGGCGACATAGACGCCGGGAACGGTCGTCGTGAACGGCTCCGGCGGCCGTCCGCCCGTCCACGACTGCCACGGGGTGTCGGCGCCGGCGAGGACGAAACCCTTGTCGTCCCTTGCCACGGCGAGCGGCAGCCAGCCGCAGGTGGGCTCCGCGCCGAGCAGCAGGTACAGGCCCTTGGCGGGCGTCTGCTCCTCGGCGCCGGTCATGAGGTCCCGCAGCCGCAGCCACTGCAGGTGCCCCTCGCCGCCGCCGTCCACGACGACGGTGCGGGGGCGGACGGTGATCCGCGGGTTGCCCTCGATCTCCCGGACCAGGTAGGCCGACATCGTCTCGGCCAGCGCCGACCGACGCACCAGGATGGTCACCGACTCGGCGAAGCGCGCAAGGTGCACGGCCGCCTGTCCCGCGCTGTTGCCTCCCCCGACGACATAGACCGGTTTGCCCTTCATCTCCCGGGCGGTACTCGTTGCGGCGCCGTAGCTGACGCCACGACCCACGAGGTCCTCGATCGTGGCCACCCCCAGCCGCCGGTACTCCACCCCGGTGGCGATGAGGACGGTCCGGGCGCGCAGCGCCGTGTCACCGGTCCGAACCTCGTGCGGCGCGCCGTCGAGGCCGGGTACGAGCGCCGTGACCGGCCAGCCGGTGAAGAACCGGGCGCCGAAGCGAGTCGCCTGGGTGCGAGCACGCTGCGCCAGCCGCATCCCGGAGATGCCTCGAGGGAACCCGAGGTAGTTGCGGATCATCGAGCTGGTCCCCGCCTGGCCACCGATCGGCCCGGCGTCCAGGACGAGGGTGTCCAGTCCCTCGCTGGCCCCGTAGACGGCGGCGCCCAGACCGGCCGGACCGGCGCCGACCACGAGGAGGTCGCAGACCGCCCCGGCGTCCAGGTCCAGGGGGGTGCCGTACATGAAGGCGCCCAGGTCGCCGACGGAGGGGTTGGAGACGACCGCTTCGGCCTGCGGGGAGTGGACGAGGGGCAGGATGTAGCCCTCACCGGCCAGCGCGATGACCTCGCGCCCCACGTCGCTGTCGGTGGGGTAGACCCGGCTGGGCAGCCCCATCCGGTCCAGGTAGTCCCTGATTCGGGAGACGTCGGCGTTCGGACCGTCGGCGACGATCCGGGTCCCGTCGATCTCCGAGACGTTGACCGACCAGCCCCAGTCCGAGAGCAGCTCGCTGACCGCGGCGTGGAACTCCTCGTCGCGCGGGCCCTGCGGCAGGACGAGATAGGCGTCGATGCTGCCGTTGGCCACGCTCTCCCGCATCGCGGCGACCGCCGTCCTGAACTGGCCAGCCGGGATGAGGACCAGCCGGCGCGAGCTGGGCACGAACTTCTGCAGCTTGGCGAAGACATGGGTGGCCTTCTCCCCGTCGGCGAAGTACTCGCACACCACCAGGGCGATGGGCACCCGCTGCTCGCGGGCGCCGACGAGCCGGGTCATCGCCTCGGACATCGTCGCCGGGGCGACGATGTCGTAGTCGCGTCCATAGCGCGCGCTCAGCTCTTCGACCATCGTGGCGCGGTGCTCGCCTCCTAGCACGACGATCGCTGGGATCGGTCGGGGTCCGGTGTCCGTCACGACCACCACGGTATGCCGCCCACCGGTTGCGCGGCATACGCTGTGTGACCGTGCCCCGACCCCTGCGCAGCTTCGACTGGGAGCTGCGCTCCTGCGGGCTGCACGGTCACGTGACGTACGCCCCCACCGACGAGGGGCTGCGGGACCGGCTGCACGTGGCGACACCGTCCGGCGAGGCGTGGCGCTGCCTGCGGTGCGCCTCGTATGCGGTGGGTCCGCCACACGCGTCCGGGCCGGCGCAGGAGGCGCCGGTCGTGTTGCGCGGCAGGGCTCTTCGTGATGCCTTCATCCTGCGACTGCTCGCCGTCGAGCGAGGCATACGCGGCCTGGGACTGGCCCTCATTGCCGTCGGCATCGTGAAGTTCTCCTCCTCCCACGACGTGCTCCAGCGGATGCTCGACACCTACCTTCCGCTCGTCACGCCGCTCGCGGACAAGGTCGGATACGACCTGGAGACATCTGGGGTCGTCCGGCTCATCCACGAGGCGCTGAGCCTGAAGCACACGACCGTCCTCTGGGCCGCCGTCGGCGTAGGCGCCTATGCCGCGTTGGAGGTCCTCGAAGCGGTGGGCCTGTGGCTGATGCGGCGGTGGGGCGAGTACGTCGCCGTCGTCGGAACCGCCGTGTTCATCCCGCTGGAGGTCTACGAGCTTGTGGAGAAGGCGACCGTGCTCAAGGCCGTCGCGCTCACCGTCAACGTGGGCGCCGTGCTCTACATCCTGGTGACCAAGCGCCTGTTCGGGCTGCGCGGGGGGCACGCGGCGTTCGAAG